>JAFYFJ010000010.1 GCA_017543835.1 Alphaproteobacteria bacterium
CGATTCACAAGGCGACGATTATTGCGCGCGGACGGGCGCTCGGTATGGTGCAACAGTTGCCGGAAAAAGACCAATATTCTTATACGCGCGCCAAAATGTTGTCACGGTTGATTATTTGTATGGGCGGTCGTGCCAGTGAGGAGTTGAAGTTCGGGTATGATAAAGTGACATCAGGCGCATCGGCGGATATTTCGTCGGCCACCAATTTGGCACGTTCGATGGTGACCGAGTGGGGTATGAGCGATTTATTGGGACCGGTGTTGTATGCCGAAAATTCGAGCGAAGTGTTTTTGGGGCGTTCGGTGACGCAAAACAAAAATATGAGCGAAGAAACGGCACGTTTGGTCGATGCCGAAATCAAGCGGTTGTTGACCGAAGCGCATACACAAGCGACGGATATTTTGAAAAAGTATGATAATGAACTTGAACTTTTGGCGCAGGCATTGATAGAATACGAAACGCTGAGCGGCGACGAAATCAAAGATGTTATTGAAGGTAAGCCGCTTAATCGTGCCGAGTATGCACCGGTTGCACCGGAAAAACAAACCAAAGTTTCATTACCGGAAGTATAGGGGATTAAAATGAATTTTAATGATTTAGGATTGAGCGAAAAAACAATTCAGGCGATTACGGAAGCCGGAATTAACGAGCCGACAACGGTTCAAGCCGATGTGATACCGTCGGTGTTGGCGGGCAAAGATGTGTTTGCGATAGCGCCGGCAAAATGCGGCAAAACCTGTGCGTATGTGTTTCCGCTGATAGAAATTATGGCGCAACATAAAGCGCGCAACATCTTAATCGTGACCTCGGGCTCGCAGGCCTCGGTTGCGGTGTCGGACAGATTTGCGGTGTTCAACAAATATCATGAAATTGAGGCGGGAGATGTAGCCGAATCGGAAGAAAGCGTTGAACAGGAAGCCAATGTGATTATTGCTTCGCCGAATTTGCTCTCGGATTTGCTTGATGAAGATAAAATCGATTTATCACAAGTAGATGTGTTGGTGGTGGACGATATTAATCTGATTAAAAAAACGCATCAGCTCGAAAAATTGGAGAAGATTTTGGCGGTGTTGCCGGCAGATAAGCAAAACATTGTCTTTACGAATCGCCGCTCGAAAGAAACGCAGTCGATTTTGGATAAGATTCTGCAAACGCCGGAAGAAATTAAAATCAACAAAAACGAAGAAGAAGTCGTGCGCGAAGAAGAAAATGCTGAAGCGCCGGCGGAAATGAATGCGGCGGAAACGATACAGCCGGTTGCCGAGCCGGAAAAGACAGCGCCTGAAGCCAAAAAACAGGTTGCGGAAAAAGCCGTTGCGGCAAAGCCGAAGAAAGAGCCGAAAAAAGCGGCTCCGCGTCGTGAAAGCGGCAAAGACCCGGAAGCGCTGAATCTGATTAAAAAATATCATACATTCGGACGCAATACGCCGGCCTTTTTGCTGACGATAACCGAGTTGGCTGAAGGCGATTAGACCTGATATTGAGCCATATTGAAAACTCGTTTTCTTGCAAAATGCGAGAAAACGGGTTTTTACTATAAATATTGACAAAAAATACTGGACAATTAAGATTAGTTTTGTTATACTGCAATATATATGGAGCAGAAAGTATGGCAGTACGATTCAGATATGTTGAAGTTGATGAACTTCCCGAAACGGGGGTAATGCTTGCCAGTGCGCCTTATTTGCAAAAATATGACGAAGTTTTAGATAGTGCTGTAGAAAATTTGGAAAAACAGAGCTTAGCATATTATAATACTGCCGAACAGGATGCGCGCGAAATATCGTATATGTATGCGTTAAATTCCATTTATCGTTCTTTATCCAAATGGCAAAAAGATTATCCTAACGAAAACATCGATATTCAACAACTACGGCAGGATATTGTAGATATTGTGCCATATTTTATGGAAAAAGAATTTCCGGGGATTGAATATAAGATTGAAGATAATTTGGTAAAATACAAAACCGAAGATAAGGTAACCAAAAAAATTATTGACCCTCAGGCCTTTGAAATTGATGCAGAACAAAAAGCACGTTTAAACGATATTTTGCGACGTGTAGATGGATTTGTGGTGCAAAGAGGACCATTTCATATTGTTGATGAAGATGACGAGGAAGAAAATAAATCGGCAAATGAAGAAGAAAATACCGGCGAATTGAGTAATGATGTCGCAGATGTCCAGACGAAAAAACAATATATCGTGCGCAACAAAGGTAAAAGGAATAAGCGACAGGATACACGCCAAATGAGTTTACAGGAACAGTCTGGACATCGTATGTTTGCGCTATTATGTAAAATGTGCTATTTTCTCAAAAGAAAATCGGATAACCAGCAAGTTTATGATTTTAAGACGTCTTCGGAACGCGCAAATACGTTGAAAAATGATTTATTGCAAAAAGTCGAAAATCTTACCAAACAGGAAAATGTGCAAGATAAACGTATTTTTTCAAGAAACCAACAGGTTTTGGCTGACCAGTTGGACCAGCACGGGATGGAAATTGTTTGGTATAAAGAATTGCCGTATGAAACAGATTTTGTGAATCATCTCGAAAATATGAAGACAGAATTGCAAGAATCCGATATACCGCCGGAGTTTTTTAACACGAAATTACCTCTGTTGCTGAAATTATCGGAAGATTTGCAGAATTTGGACCCGGAGGAAACTAAAACATTGGCAGAAATTCATCAGAAATTCAAAAATTCTGATGAGTTGAGTAAAGAAGATGTGTTGGCTTTGGTGACGGAAACACAACGCATTGCTTTGGAAAAATGCGAAATCGACCAGATAAAATCGACAGCTATGCGAGCCGCATGGGATGGTTTGATTCGTAATCCGGATAAAAGGTTTTTGTCACCGGTAATACAAGACTTACTGAAAGTGCGCGATAATATCTGTCAACAGGGCTTAAAGCCAGAAATGCAACAAAAAGTTGATGCGTATCTCAAAACTGATTATACGAATATTCAGTATGATTTGAATAAAAATAAGGTATGGAATATAGTCAAACAGGTTCCGCAATTTAAGAGTTTGGAAACAGAGTTGATTAAACAAGCACGTGCAATGGGGGTTTCACCACAGGATTTTGAAACTCTCAAGTATGATGATATTGCATTTTTACTGAATCGCGCGCGTATTGAAAATACCAGTCAAATGTATAACAAAGACGGTGTGAAAATTGTTTCGGATAAATCATTATATTATAAGAATCTGTTGCAGAATAACGAAAAAGCGTTGCGTAAGACCATTCAGGATTATTACTACAAAAAATATATGATGGAAATGGTTATGAATGGTGAGGCGCATAGAAAAACTCAAAGCCGGATTCAAAGAAAAGCCAAAGCGGCGGCTTTGAAACAAACAAATGACGTGATTGAAAATATGCGCCTGATAAGTGAAGATATACGCTTGGCGGATGACGATATGAGCCTAAAAAATAAGGATTTCGATTTTAATGTGCATCATTATCCGCCAATCAGTAAAATTGCCCAATTCGAGCGTATGACAGGGCAGCCGTTTTATAAAATTAATCAATCGGTTTTGTTGGTAAATCGTGATTTACATAATTTTTTCCATATCAACGAAAATGCCATTGATAAAAGCGGTAGACTGCGGACAGGGGATAATATAGCAAACCAAACCAAATATGTCTTGCGTGACAGACAAATTAAAGACGGTGATGATGTTGTCGGTTATTACGGCTCAGCGGTTTCCTGTATGATTGTGCCAAAGCGCGGTATGGTGGCAATGGTTGATTTTAAGAGCTTTGTGTTTGCTTCCCTAAGCTTACGGATATATCAAAGATTGCAGAAAGATTTAATCGAATTGAACAAAAAATATAAAGTTCATGGTAAACGTTTGATTATTCCGTATGTTAATCTGGGAAAAACTTTCTTATTCTTGAGAAAAGCTTTGAATGCGGTTAAGCTCAAAGCTAAAGAAGTCGTTTTAAATATAAGCAATACGCATAAGCCGATTGAAAATGTTGAAACAAATAACAATGCCGAAATGGCTAAAGCGCGTGAACTCGATGCCATGAATCAACAAAGACGCGTCGAAAAATGCGAAGAATATTCCAATAATCAAATTAAAAATCAAAAGCCGAGAGGTAATATAAACTTCAAACAACGGTTTACTTTGTCGGATAAAAAGAAAAAATTCTACGCTTAAAAATAAGCAAAAGATTGCATTTGCAAAAATGACTCCCTATATACTTTATTATAAGGAGTGTGAAGAACGATGAATTTGAAGAACTATACAGACAGAAGTCAGGGCTATTTACAAGAGGCCGAGACTTTGGCGGCAAAGCGCAATAATCCGTATTTGACACCGGCGCATTTGCTTAAAGTAATGCTTGAAGATGACGAAGGCATGGCGGTTAATCTTATTTCGCAGGCCGGTGCCGATGCCAATATGGTGCGGGCGCGGGTGGAAGAAGATTTGGCCAAGCAGCCGGTGGTTGATGGCGAAAATCTGCAACTGAATTTGTCGCAGGAATTTATGCGTTTGCTCGGCACGGCTGAGGAAATGGCAAAAAAATCAAAAGATGCGTATGTGAGTGTCGAGCGCTTATTGCAAGCGGCGCTGATGATTAAAAATTACGGTGTGAATCCGCAACAGTTAAATGACGCAATTAACCGTATGCGCCAAGGACGCACGGCTGATTCGGCAACGGCGGAAGATAATTTTCAGGCACTAAAGCGCTTTGCGGTGGACTACACCGAGCGTGCGGCGCAGGGCAAAATCGACCCGATTATCGGACGTGATGAGGAAATTCGGCGCACAATTCAAGTGTTGTCGCGGCGCACCAAAAATAACCCGATTTTAATCGGTGAGCCGGGTGTCGGTAAAACCGCGATTGTCGAGGGTTTGGCGCAACGTATTATTAACGGCGATGTGCCGGAAGCATTGGCACATAAACGCCTGATGGCGCTTGATATGGGCGCGTTAATCGCCGGTGCAAAGTTTCGCGGCGAATTTGAAGAGCGTTTGAAGGGCGTGTTGCAGGAAATTCAGGCGGCGAACGGGCAGGTTATTCTGTTTATTGATGAGATGCATACGGTGGTCGGTGCCGGTGCTTCCGAGGGCTCGATGGATGCATCGAACTTGCTCAAGCCGGCATTGGCGCGCGGTGAATTGCATTGTATCGGTGCGACGACCTTGAAGGAATATCAAAAATACATTGAAAAAGATGCGGCGTTTGCACGACGTTTTCAGCCGGTGTATGTCGGTGAAACGGATGTGGAAGATACGATTTCGATTTTGCGCGGCATTAAGGAAAAATACGAATTGCACCACGGGGTCAGAATCTCCGACGCTTCGTTGGTGGCGGCGGCGACCATGTCGAATCGCTATATTACCGACCGTTTTTTGCCGGATAAAGCCATTGATTTGATTGATGAGGCGGCAAGTAAACTTAAAATGGCGCTGGATTCCAAGCCGGAAGAACTTGATGAAATCGACCGTAAGCTGATTCAGCTCAAAATCGAACGTGAGGCATTGCGCAAAGAAAAAGATGATGCGTCAATCGAGCGCTTGCAAAAATTAGAAGCGGAAATTGCCGAACTCGAGAAGAAATCGGCCGAGCAAACGGAAAAATGGAATATGCAAAAAAGCTCGATGAACGAGGCCAATACCTTGCGCGAAAAAATTGATGCGGCGCGTATTCGTATGGAGCAGGCACTCAGAAGCGGCGAATTTGAAAAAGCCGGCGAGTTGCAATATAAGGAAATTCCGGAAATGGAAAATCGCTTGAAAACTTTGCAAATGCAGAACAATACCAAGAGCGATGTCGAAACCGTTACGCCGGATATGGTGGCGTCGGTTGTTTCCAAATGGACAGGGATTCCGGTGGAAAAATTGGTCGGCAGCGAGCGCGAAAAATTGCTGAATCTCGAAAAGAATCTGGCTTTGCGCGTTGTTGGTCAGGACGAGGCGTTGTCGGCGGTGGCAAATGCGGTGCGACGGTCGCGTGCGGGCTTGAAGGACCCGAACAGACCAATCGGCTCATTTTTGTTCTTGGGCCCGACCGGTGTCGGCAAAACCGAGTTGGCGAAGGCGTTGGCGGAATTTCTGTTTGATGAAGAAGGCGCGTATATTCGTATTGATATGTCGGAATATATGGAAAAGCACTCGGTTGCCCGCTTAATCGGTGCGCCTCCGGGATACGTCGGTTATGACGAAGGTGGCGTGTTGACCGAGGCGGTGCGGCGTCGTCCGTATCAGGTGATTTTGTTTGATGAGGTGGAAAAAGCACATCCGGATGTGTTCAACCTGTTATTGCAAGTGCTTGATGAAGGGCATTTGACCGACGGCAAGGGGCGCAAGGTTGATTTCAAAAACACCTTTATCATTTTGACTTCTAACCTGATTACAGATTCTAAGCAAGATGTGATGGCAACTTTGCGCGAATTCTTTAAGCCGGAGTTTTTGAATCGTTTGGATGAAATCGTAACCTTTAATTCGCTGAAAAAAGAGGATATTCGTCAGATTTTGGCGATTCAAATCGGGCGGTTGCAAGAGCGTTTGAGCGAGCGGCATATCAAGATTAAGCTCGATGAACGGGCACGCGATTGGTTTGCCGACAACGGCTATAATCCGGAGTTCGGGGCGCGTCCGCTGAAGCGGTTGATTGTGCGCGAGCTTGAAAATCCGCTTTCGATGATGCTGTTGGATGGTGCCATCAGCGATGGCGGAACGGCGTATGTTTCCGCCAACGAGCACGGCATTTTCATTGAGGGGCAGAAGCGGCTCGAAAACTTGAATTAAGGCGCTGTTTTGACGGATAAACGGCTCGTGTTTTGTAATGCGGGCCGTTTTCTTGTATAAAAATGTGATTTTTTTGCAAAAAAAACTTGAAAAAATGTGAAAAAATAAGTTATAAAAGCGCATAAATGACGATTGAATTCAGGAGATAAAAATGTCAGGACATTCGCAATTTAAAAACA
>JAFYFJ010000092.1 GCA_017543835.1 Alphaproteobacteria bacterium
AAATCGCGCCGCTTACGAACACGAACATACTGACTAACAAACAACCAAACTTATTAAACACGATGACGTGTCACCTCTAAAAGCCGCTCAATCATCAACGTCCCTCCCGTCTTTTAAGAATTTCAGTCCGTTTTGCAACCAAATGCCGATAAATTCAGCGGTATTGACCATATTTAACCGATTATTAAAAAACATTAAAAAATCGTTAAACAGGAGTCATATAACACGACTTATTTTAAAAATCCAGCAAAAAACGACTCTTTTCCATATTTTTAAATCAAAACAACGATTATCTTATTGTTTTAACGATATTTTTAATGCGAAAAAATTTACCAAAAAAATTCGGAGAATAGCTCTGATACGCAGTAAGCGGGTTGGCGCAGTATGCAAATATTTAGCAACTAAAAATTCGGAGAATAGTTCTGATAGAAAAAGGTTTTTTCGCGCGGTGTGCAAATATTGCATCAACTAAAAATCCGGAGAATGTGGTAAATACGAAGGGGAATTTCAACGACGTGTAGACAATCAATACGGCAACTAAAAATCCGGAGAATAGCTCTGATAGAAAAAGGTTTTTTCGCGCGGTGTGCAAAAATAGCACATAAGCGAAAAAACCTTTGATTAGCAGACTATTATACGGATTTTTAAATCATGGCCATCCCGCCATTAACGTGAATAGTCTGTCCCGTAATGTATTGTGCTTCATCGGATGCCAAGAACGCCACGGCGTTGGCGATATCTTGCGCTTCACCGAGTTTGCCCTCAGGGATTTTGGCTAAGAGCGCGGCTTTGACATCGTCCGGCAAAACATCGGTCATCGGCGTGCGGATAAAGCCCGGCGCGATGGAGTTAACGGTAACACCGCGCGAGCCGACTTCTTGCGCCAAGCATTTGTTCATGGCAATCATACCGGCCTTGGAAGCGGAGTAGTTGGCCTGTCCGGCGTTACCCATCACACCGACAACGGAAGCCATACCGATAATGCGGCCGTAACGGCGCTTCATCATACCGCGAACAACGGCACGCGCCAGTTTAAATCCGGCCGTGAGATTAACATCCAAAACGAGTTGCCACTTTTCGTCGCTCATCCGGATAAATAAGTCATCACGCGTCAAACCGGCATTATTCACGAGAATATCGATTTTACCGAATTTTTCTTCAACATCGCTGACCAAATTTTTAACCGCCTCGGCATCGCCCAAATTGGCCACAAAATATTCGACATGGTCACCGAATTCGGCTTTAAGTGCTTTCAAGCCCTCTTCGTTCATATCGGTAAGTGCCAAATATGCGCCCTGTTCATAAAGCGTGTGCGCGATTTTGCGACCGATACCGCCGGCGGCGCCGGTGATTAAAGCAACTTTTTCATCTAATCTAAACATTGGCTATTCCTTTCATTTTAAGGTTACAGATTACTTGCCAGCTCTTCAATTTCCGCAATCGAGCCGACGGAGATTGCATTCATTTCTTTATTACTGCGTTTGGCAATTCCCGACAGCACTTTTCCGGCGCCGAGTTCCACCAAATCCGTCACATCATTATCTTTGAAAAACATCATTGTTTCACGCCATCTGACTGTGCCGGTAACCTGCTCAATCAAATGTTTTATAATTTCCTTATGGTCGGTAATCGGCTCGGCCAAAACATTGGCAACGAGCGGAATTTTGGCATCATTTGCTTCCACTTCCATAAACGCACGCGCCATCACATCTGCGGCCGGCGCCATAAACGGACTGTGAAACGGCGCGCTGACAGCCAATTTGACGCATTTACGCGCCCCGAATTCCGGCGCAATTTCCACCGCACGTTCAATCGCTGCCATTGAGCCGGAAAGCACCACCTGACCGTCCGAATTATCGTTTGCCGCCACACAAATATCTTTACCGTTGCAGCAAGCATCAACCAACGCTCCCACATCTTGATAAGACAAGCCCAAAACCGCCGCCATTCCGCCCACGCCGAACGGCACCGCGCTCTGCATCGATTCGCCGCGCAAACGCAACAATTTTGCCGTATCGCTCAAGCTGAAAACACCGGCAGCACAAGCAGCAGAATATTCGCCGAGCGAGTGTCCGGCAACAAACGCCGCTTTTTTTGAAAAATCAACTCCGAAATCTTTTTCCAAGACACGCACCACCGCCATAGAAAACGCCATCAGCGCCGGCTGAGTGTTGGCGGTCATCATCAATTCGGAATCCGGACCTTCAACCATAATCTTAAACAAATCCTGCGACAACGCATCGTTGACTTCGTCAAACACCGCGCGCGCCGACGCAAAATTCTCCGCTAATTCCTTGCCCATACCGACAAACTGGGAACCCTGCCCCGGAAATACAAATGCATATTTCATTTAATTCCTTTCTCAAAATCTTTCAAAATGTATAAAGACAGGCATTTCAATTGTCAAGCAAAACGCCGATGATGTTCACAAACAAAAAAGAATGTGTGACGAAACAAAAAATCTTTGCTTTTGCGGACATTTCTTAATATTTTATTGATTTTTTTTTAATATAATCCAAGCGATAAAAATTCTGAAAATCTGAGGGAATTATGGCACAAAACGAAATTGAAACAAATTCGAAAGAAACTTGGTGGCACGCTTTGCTGTGCAATATTTTCGGGCTGGCATTCATCTTATTGCCGCTCGCCGTTTTCGCCGCACTTCTGGATTATCATCCGGAAGACCCGTCGTTCAACAAAGTCACTTCGGGCGGTGCGGAAGTTAAAAACTTTTTGGGCATTTTCGGTGCCGTCAGCGCGGATTTTGTTTTCAGTTCTTTCGGTTTGGCTTTAATTTTGTTTTTGTTTATCCCGATTATTTGGGGCGTTGTTTTGTTGCGCCGACATAGTTTTTGGGAATATAAAACCCGCATTTTTGCGTGGTTTGTCGGCGTTTTATGCACGGCGTGCTTTATTGATTTAACCTGTCGTTCTTTTTTTGGACGTTTTGATTTGCCGTATAATTTAATAGGCGGTTGGAGTCGCTCTCTGAGCAGTCCGCTCGGCTCACACATCAACTCGATGAATGTGCCGTATTATACGATTATGATTAAGGGTATGTTGCTTTTCATCTGCTTTTTGACGTTTAATTTTGCCGCCGGCATTACCTTTAAGTTTTGGTGGAATCTGGTCACGACATTATGGCATCTCTTATTGGGAATTTGCCGTTTGTTGTTCGGACGCTTCAAAAAAATCGCCAACATTCGCAGTTTTAACGAATTTAAGGAGCTGAATCCGAGTTATTTGCAAGCAAAAATGCAAAACAAACTGGCAACCTTAAATCCGCGCCGCGAACCGCAATTCGAGCGCAAAGAGCCAACCGTGAATCAAATACTGAAAACAACGACTTCGATGCCGAATTTGGCGGAAAATCAAACTTTGCAACGCGGGCCGGAAATCATTATGCCGCAACCAAACAAAACCGCGGTCGAAACACCGAAAAAACAGACCGTGAGCCCGACATTTGAATTTATAGAAAACACACCGGAAACACCGAAGAAAACAACGCGGAAAATTATGCCGGAAGAGATTTATCACACCGAGGGTATGAAAACGGCGGCCGCCGTCAGACAACAACCGGCCGTTCAAGAAGAATTGTTGACCGTTCCGTCGGAAAGCACACAACCGGAAACATTAACTCCGAAACCGCAACAAGCGGCAAAAGTAATCACGCCAAAAGTCGAAAAAGCGCCACTCGAAGCGCCGAAAAACGATGTTTATACCTTACCGAGCATCGACCTTTTGAGTGTGCCGAAAACAACAGGCAATATTCAAATAGATGAAGATACGCTCAAAGAAAACGCCGCCAAACTCGAACAGGTGCTCAACGATTTCGGTATTCGCGGACAAATTGTTGCCGTGCGTCCGGGACCTGTTGTTACCCTTTATGAGCTTGAGCCAAAGGCCGGCACCCGCACCGCTCGTGTCATCGGACTTTCAGACGATATAGCGCGTTCAATGGCCGTGCCGTCGGTGCGTATGGCGGTTGTCAGCGGACACAGCACCATCGGTATCGAACTGCCGAACGAAAAGCGGCAAACCGTATGGATTCGCGAATTGTTTGAAGACAGCGAATTTAAAAACAGTAAGAATATTTTGAATGTGGCACTCGGTAAAGACATCGGCGGTCAAAACGTTTATGCCGACATCTCGAAAATGCCGCACTTGCTCGTTGCCGGCACCACCGGCTCGGGTAAATCCGTCGGCGTCAACACCATGATTCTGTCGCTGTTGTATCGAATGACACCGGAACAATGCAAATTCATCATGATTGACCCGAAACAGCTCGAGTTTTCGATGTATAACGATATTCCGCATCTGTTGACGCCGGTGATTACCGACCCGGCCAAAGCGGTTGTCGGGCTCAAATGGGCAGTGCAGGAAATGGAAAAGCGCTATCGTCAAATGGCGCTGATGAATGTCCGCAACATCGCCGGCTACAATAAGAAGACCGAAGAAATGCGCAAGAGCGGCAAAGAAATGAAGAAGACCATTCAAACCGGCTTTGACCGCGATACCGGTCAGCCGATTTACGAAGAACAGGTCATCGACACATCGCCGATGCCGTATATCGTAATTGTGGTCGACGAAATGGCCGATTTGATGTTGGTCGCGGGCAAAGAAGTCGAAGGCGCGATTCAACGTTTGGCACAAATGGCACGCGCGGCCGGCATTCACCTCATTATGTCAACACAACGTCCGTCGGTTGATGTGATTACCGGTGTGATTAAATCGAACTTCCCGAGTCGTATCAGCTTCCATGTGACAACCAAAATCGACAGCGGCACCATCTTGGGCGAAAAAGGTGCCGAACAACTCTTGGGTATGGGCGATATGCTGTTTATGTCGTCGGGTCTGCGTCCGGTTCGCGTTCACGGTTGCTATGTGGCCGATGACGAAGTCGAGCGCGTGGTGGAATACATCAAATCGCAAGGCAAGCCGCAGTATGTATCCGAAGTTACGGCCGGCGAACTCAACACCGTTAAAGATACGCCGGTGGCCGACAGAGGCGCATTCGGCGCCGCCAACGATGACGAAGCACTTTATCAACAGGCGGTTGAAATCGTGCGCACCGACAAAAAGGCCTCCACCAGCTATGTTCAGCGCAAATTGCGTATCGGCTACAATCGTGCCGCCGAGCTGATTGAGCGCATGGAGCAAGAGGGCATCGTCAGCAAACAGAATCTCAGCGGCCGTCGCGAAGTCATCGGTGAGGATTAGGATAAAAATCATGAATGAACAAATAAAAATCTCGGTTGTGATACCGGTTTACAATGCAGAAAAATATCTGCCGGAATGTTTAAACAGCGTGATTAATCAAACATTACGTGAAATTGAAATAATCTGCGTTGATGACGGCTCGACCGATAATTCTTTGCAAATTTTACGCGAATTTGAGCGCCACGACCCCCGAATCAAAGTAATAACGCAGCGGCATCAATACGCCGGCGTTGCCCGCAACAACGGTATGCAATATACCAAAGGCGAATACTTACTCTTTTTGGACGCTGATGATTTTTTTGCCCAAGCAATGCTTGAAAAGCTTTATAATAAAGCACTTGAAGACGATTCTGACATTGTAATTTGCGATGCCAAAATCTACGATAACGGAAAATATTTGGATACCATCCTTGTTGACTCGAGAAACATACCTGCAGGCACTTTTTCGTGCTATGATTCGCAGTTTGCGGATTGCATTTTTCAGTCCTTACTCGGTATGCCGTGGAACAAAATGCTCAAAGCATCTTTTATCAAAGAGTTAGGGCTGTGTTTTTCAGCAACTCTGCATCATAATGACGCGGCATTTTCCATGGGGGCAATGGTCTTTGCGCACAAAATTTCGTATTTGCCGGAATCGCTGATTTCTTGGCGCTGGGTACGGGATTCTCTGAGTCATCTGCCTAAAATATCGGACAGCGTTTATCGGTCCGTAATGGATTTATATGCCTACATTTCCAAATCAGAAAATTATGCACGGGTTGAACACAGTTTTATAAATTTTGTGGTAGAGTATGCCTGCCGATTTTATAACTACAGCCAAACCGAAGCGCTCAAAGTGTTGGCTGTGGCGAATATTAAAGCGTTTTATCAAGAATTTGATATGGGAAAATATCCCGACGAATATTTCTATAAACAAAACGATTGGAAACAGTTTAAGAAGTTGGCCAAGTGGCAACTGTTGCCAACGGCAATCTGATTTTATTCAACTCATTGATATTACAAACAAATCATCGCTTAATCCGTTTTTGCCGATTGAGCGATTTTTTGTGTATTGAAACCGAAAAATAACAAAAATGTCATCAAATTGTAACAAAACTGTAACACAAATGTATGCAAAAGTATGTTATTATTATTATGGATGTATTTATATAAGGAGGAAAACTATGTTTAAAATGCTTAAACCTCGATGGCTGACAGTCCTGACAGGCGTCGCAGTATGTACCCTGATGTGTGCATATACGGCATCTGACAGCTGGGCGGCCATGTGTATGGTCGGGTATGACACCAGCGCGTGTGAAGGGAGCGGAGGCACCCCAAAACCTGCATGTGACCCGACAAAAGAAAAATGCGGGCCTACCGTAAACCCACCAGCAACATGTCCGAACAAAGGGCAGACGGTTACAACGGACTGTCAACGACTCGGATATTCTGAGCGCGGTGCAAAACCATACCCTGAAGATACGTGGCCGAAAAAAGCTTTGGATAAAAACGGCCAACCGAGTTCAAAATGGAAGTGCGAACCATGCACCAACGGTTCAGGCATCGTTTATGATAACTCTTGCTATGCACGTTACAACTGCTATGCGAGCTGTCAAGATGAAAACGCGGCAACAAACGTTAACGGCACTCAGGGCCCGATTAACGGTTGGGGCAAGAACACCACCATTACGAGCGCCATTAGCAGAAAATCGCGTGCTTATCGCGACCAATTTGTTCGCTCGCAAGCCGAATGCGATATTCTCTTCGGAACAAAGGCGGGCGCCAGCGGTCGTATGGTTTCTAATTACAAATTCTACTGGATTACCAAAAACATCTGCGGCTCTTGTGAAAAACGTCCGTGCGACGGTGCAGAAATCGTGGATGGTTGTTATGAAATATGCGAAAACAAATACACGCTTGAAGACGGCACACAATGCTGCAACAAGTTGGATACATTGGTCAGCATGAACCCTGCTTTCGGTGATGCTGATTACTGGTATCCGAGCACTTCTCCGAAGTATCATCACAGCGGATGCTACAATACGGAAAGACAAATAACCGCTTACGGTGACTTTAACAACCTCGGAGAAGAAAACGAAGGCAAATACTGCTATCACCAAACTCCGATGACTTGTGCAGACAGTTGTGAAGAGCCGAAAGAAGATAACGGTTGCGCATGCGGACCGAAATCTTGCGAAACTTTGGCAACGGAAACTGGTAAGCCATACAGCGCCAGCCACAGCAGTATTACCGAAAATTCGGTGATTTACAGCTTCAGCAACGGTGAAGTGGAAAGGGTTAACGGCATTTGCTACCAAAAAACACCGGCAAGCAACTGCCCGAGCACCGGTTGCTACACGTTGAGCAGATTAACCTGCCCGAACGGCGAACCGGATAGTGATTGTAGTTGCGGTACCGGTTGTCCGTCCGGCAGTATTCCGGAAAGCGACTACTTAGCACACTCATACTACATCAACGGTAAAGTCCTTAAGGACGGCTCAGGCAACGACAAAGACTACTGCTTAGAGTTGAGCGGTGACGGTGCAACATGCGCCACATGGTCTAAGTGCTACACCTACAATGAATGTTCTGATTTGGGTGACTTCTTGACTTCTGACGGTGCCGGCGGTTGTATGTGTAACTGGCCGTGGAAGACTGAAGCAACCGACTGCGATATCGGTAACGCTATCGACGAAAGATTATTCAGCCCGCCTGAAGGCAACATCTATAAGCATGATATGACATCAACCATTGATGCAATCAGATGTAAGAAGTATGATGGCGTTACTTGTAATGGCGTCTTGGCTTCCGGCCCTGACAGCAACTGTCAATGTCAATGCACGGGTGACTACACGGATTACTACCTCAACAGCACCTACCAAGGTTACTCCGAC
>JAFYFJ010000093.1 GCA_017543835.1 Alphaproteobacteria bacterium
ATATAAAAATGATTGACAGTATGCAAAAAAATGGTTATAAGTTGCTATTGTCAATGCCCTGGTGGCGGAATTGGTAGACGCGCATGCTTCAGGTGCATGTTGCCTCAGGCAGTGGAAGTTCGAGTCTTCTTCAGGGCACCAATAAAAAAATCCCTCTCACAGCAGAGGGATTTTTTTATTGGTGTTCTCAGAGCTCGAACTTCCACGAGGAAGTTCGAACACAAGCGAAAGGCAGACTTTAGGATGCCGGTCGCCGTCAGGCGATGAGCGCAGGGGCGGGCAAGGCACTATGTGCCGTAGGCCAGTCTTCTTCACAAAACGCAGTTTTGTTGCGTTATAAAAATACTCTCCTTTAGCAGAGGGATTTTTTTTATTGGTGTTCTCAGAACTCGAACTTCCACGAGGAAGTTCGACCACAAACGAAAGGCAGACCGGATAATATCGATGAAAAAAAAAGCCCTCCTGAATAGCGGAGGGCGTTGTTTCTAATTGGCGTTTGCATCGGCATCTGCATAAATCTTGTCGCGTGCCAAGTTGATGAGGGCGGTGCGTTGGGCGTCGTTGAGCGGATGCTTGAGAATAGAATCGATAAAGTCCATCATCTCATCAAAATCAAGTTTCTCAAACGCATAGCGCAGTTCTTCCTCACCTTTGACAAATGTTCCGTCAGAAGCGATAATGACCTCTATCGGCATTGAGCGAACCCTAATGTTACGGCGGCGGATTTCTGTAATCAGCTTGTTAACGCATTCTTCGACAACTTGTTTTTCAACCGGCTCGGTGTCAATATGCTTCATAAGCATACTCAAACTGAAAACCTGCTGAAACAGAGTCGTTAATTCATCGTTGGGAAGCTTGGTCAAAAAATCGGCCTGCAGATACTGGCAGATTTGCCATACAAACGCTTTCAGTTCATCATCCATACGCAAATAATTTGAAATTCTAAATAGAATTATATGTCGTTTTTGTCAAAATTGCAAGAAATTTTTTTGCGCTTGATAAAAAATTATTTTGCCCTACAATAAAACAAACAATTTGAAAGGAAAATTTATGTTGCACATCGGTTGTCATCTTTCAATCTCAAAGGGTTTTATGCACATCGGTAAAGAGGCCGCCTCCATCGGCGCCGATACGTTTCAATTTTTTACGCGCAACCCCCAAGGCGGCAAGGCAAAAGAAATTGATACGACAGATGCGCAAAAATTTAATGATTTTGCTAAAATAAACTCTTTCGCGAAAATTATTGCGCACGCGCCTTATACGTTAAATATATGCTCGGATAATCCGCAAACTTGTGAGTTTGCCGAGATGGTTTTTGCCGACGATTTGAAACGAATGGAATTTGTGCCGCACAATTATTACAATTTTCACCCCGGTTCGCACGTTGGGCAGGGCGCCGAAAAAGGTGTGGCAATGATTATCGATTTGCTTAATCGGCTTTTAACGCCGGAGCAGACAACGACCGTTTTGCTCGAAACGATGTCGGGCAAGGGTTCGGAAGTCGGGCGCAGTTTTGAAGAATTGGCGGCAATTATCGACGGTGTGAAACTCAAGCAAAAAATGGGAGTTTGCCTTGATACCTGCCACGTTTTTGCCGCCGGTTATGATATTGTGAACGACCTTGACGGTGTGTTTGCTGAGTTTGATAAAGTCATCGGTTTGCCGTATTTGAAGGCCGTTCACCTCAACGACAGTATGATGCCTTTCGGCTCAAACAAAGACCGGCACGCCAAAATCGGTGCGGGTGAAATCGGGCAGGCGGCATTAGAGCGCTTTGTGCGGCATCCGGCGGTAAAAGATTTGTCGATGATTTTAGAAACGCCGAACGACTTGGCGGGCTATGCGGCCGAAATCAAAATGATGCGCGCGGCGGCAGAAAAATAAAATTGTGCTTGCAATTTTTTCGGCTTCTTATATTATAGTCTTGTCGGCGAGAGGTCGTCGGCGGAGTGTCGAAACTCCTCATACAGAATAACTCCTCATTTTTGGGGAGCCGGCAAAATATATTGAATATGTCGGACTGTCTGTATGCAGTTTCGAACTCCCCACCTTGAAGAGATTTGAGGTGGTTTTTGTTTGGTTATAACAAAAAAGGAGTTCAAAATGTCAGCTAAAGATTGTTATTATATGGATAAACAAACATTACGCGAGATAGGCGAGGGATTATGGCGCTTGCGCAAAGAACGCGGAATGTATTTACGCACCGTTGCAACCCAAACAAATTTGCCGGAACGTGTGATTGAGGGGATGGAAATCGGAAAGTTTATTAAATATTCGGCTTTTCGCCGCCTGACCGAATTTTACGGCAAAAAAATGCGCATTGTGTTTGAATAATAAAGACGTATCACATAAAAAAACACCTCGAAAGATTTCTCTCGGGGTGCTTTTGGTAGTTTGTCTTAACGACGACGGGCACGCTTACGCGGAGGAGGCGGGGGCGGCAGACGGCGGTATGTCGGCGCAGAATAGTAGTAATATCCCGAGGAATAATATCCGTAGGGAGTTGTAACCACAACACGCGGATAAACCGGCGTCGCAACCACACCAACCGTCGAAGTTGTCGGCGTAGAGGCCACGACTACTGTGCCGACAGGCGTAACCGGAGCGGCCACAAAATAGTCGGCAGAACCGCAACTGCACAGTAACAATGCTGTCGTCACCATGCAAATCAAAACCATCTTTTTCATAATGCTATGGATTTTGAGGGTAATACAAAAATTTCTAAATAACTCACGAGATATATTCAGATTAACACACAAAAAACAATTTGTCCAGTTTTTTGTGCAAAATAAAAACAACCGCCGAAAAATGTGCAAAAAAAAACAACGCACCACCAAAGCCGATGATGCGCTGTTTGCAAAGTAAATGTCATTTAATTTTTCGGCATTTCTTCGTGATACATAACCTTATTTTCGGTCGGAATATCTTTCGGCTGATGGCGCGGCGGCACCAACACTCCCGGCCGCGTTGATACGCGCATATCTGCCGTTTTTTCGGTTGTCACAAAATCCAGATAAGACTTGCCGTCCACGAGCAAATCGACGATATACGGTGTGCGGCCTTCGGCATACGAAAACACCAGTTTGACCACACCGGCATTGACGGCCGCTGTCAGCTTATCTGATTGTGCGCGGTTGATATAATATCTGTAACGCGGCAAAAACGCCTTTGTCGGACATTTTTGTTCGGCAAATTGCGTGCAATCCGTTTTAGCCCAATTCGGCTGCAATTCCATATAAAATCCGGAGAAAAAGTCTTTCGGGTCATAGCCCTCAACCACGACTTCCACCCGCGAAAAATGCGTTGCGTAGTCATAATATGCCATTGTGCCGCCCAAAATAAATACCGGCAAAAACAACAAAGCTAAAACAAATTTATTATTCATCTTTTTTCTCCCAAATTAAGTGACCGTATTTCATCAACAACAAAATGACGGCAATAATCAAAATGCCGGAACCGGTCAAATACAAACCGGCGTGCATCAAATCGCTGACATCGGCATAATACACCAAAATGCGCAGCACGGCGGCAATGACCGCAACATTAAACCAACGCCGACTGTTTGCTCGGTATGCCAGCCACGCGGCCAAAGCGCACAAAACAAGCGACGGAATCACATAATGCAAGTGCTCGCCGAACACCACGAAGAACCACAACACAATGGCAATAATCGACAAATGCCGCCATACCGTCGCGACTTTGTGCGTAATGGTGTAGCGCATAACAATCCATAAGAACACAATCGGCGAAACGAGTTCGTAAGAGAAATTGCTGAACATTCTCTTGTATGACGAGCCGTCGTTCATCCCGGCACGCACCATCATATAAACCCAGAAAAATTCAATCAGAGTTGCGCCCAAGAATATCGGCATAAAACTTTTGCGGTTATGCATCTTATTATATAAGTATAAGCAAGTACCGACAATTAAGCACGGGACAAGATGTGTGCCGATAAGCGTAAGTGCCAAATGCGGCGTCAGCGTCGGGTCGGCATTGACCGAAAACGCAATCGCGCGGGCGATTCGAACCATATCGATAAACAGCATATACATCATCAAACCGCTGTAAACAAAGAGCGGACGTTGTATTGCTTTGTTCTGCGTGTTGCCCTTGATTTACCATATTTCGTATGCCACAAACAAGCCCAAACAACTTAAGGTGCGCAACAGGTTAATCCCGACACCGTAATCTTGTGCGTCAAAGTTCGGCTTATGGAATATGGAATCGGCCGCAAAAAATGTGATGTCATCAAAGAAACCGACGCTGAAATAGCGCACACCGCCGTAAAACAGCGGCAACCACAACCACAATAGGCGCGGTGCCACCAACAACAGCGGCCAACTGCACAAACTCCATAAGAGCAGGGCGTTTTCAATGTTTGCCGCCAAGTGATAAATTTGCCCGATGAGGCCGATGACGCCCATAATCAAAAAGGCGAACACGCAGGCGACAACCTGCTTTAAAACATTTTTCTCGTGCTTGACCGTCCAACCCAAAACGCAGGCATTGAGCGCCATTGCCGCCAACGCGCCGAGCAGTTTGATGTTGTTCGGAATCAGCTGCCAGTTTGCCGCAATCATCGCGATAATGCCCAAACCGACCAAAAACGAGGCAAAATACAGCAAAACCATAAACCAATAATTTTCATTATGGGCCGGTTTCGGCGGCACTGCTCCGTTTGGATTTTTCATTGTTAATTGCACCATTTTTTCTACTCCTTTCGTAATGGTTTAATCTTTATTTTCTGCCTTAAGCATCACTTCCGGCGCTTCGATACCCAACAGATAGAGCATCAATTTAAGCACATCGCGTGTCAGTTTGGAGAGCTTCAAACGCGAACCGACTAATTGCGGCGTTTCGGCGTTCATCACCGGACAAGCGTTATAAAAAGTGCTGAATGTTTGCGCAAGGTTGTGCGTATATTCGGCAATAATGCTCGGCTCTTTGTCGGTATGCGCGCGCATCACGACATTATGCACCTGCGCCAGTTTGAGTGCCAAAGTGCGTTCTTCCGGCGCTTGCAAAACAATCGCACCGCATTTCGTGCCGTTTGCCTGTGCTTTGCGCAACATCGAATTGATACGGGCAATCGCATATTGAATATACGGACCGGTTTTGCCTTCAAATTTGGCAAAATCATCGAGTTCAAACACATAGCCGGAAGCAATCGTATTTTTAAGGTCTTGGAATTTGATGGCGGCAATGGCAATTTGCTGGGTCAGCTTTTCGATTTCCGCTTCACCGTAACCCTCAACTTCGTTTGGTTTAGGCAACGATTGTCGCACCTTTTCCTTAGACATATCAATCAGCGTTTTCAAATCCATCACGCCGCCGTCACGGGTTTTGAACGGCTTGCCGTCAGCACCGTTGACCGTGCCGAACACAATGTGTTGCAACTTAACATCGGGCGCAATACCGAGCTTTTGCGTTGCTTCAAAAATCTGCTCAAAATGCAGAGTTTGCCGGCTGTCTGTAAAATAAACAATCTCTTGCGCGTTTAAGTCGTCCACACGCATTTTAATCGTGGCAATATCGGTCAGCTGATATCCGAATGCACCGTCGGATTTAACCATAATAATCGGCGGCTTCGGCTTGTTGCTTTCTTCCAAGCGAATAATCTCGGCACCTTCGTCTTTTTCGGAAATACCTTTTTCACGGGCGATTTTAACGATTTCCTGACAAGCTTGATGTGCGTCACTTTCGCCCCACCACAAATCGAAGTTGACATCAAGTTGAGCATAATTTTCTTTAACCGCCTTCACCGATTCGCTGCGCAAATATTCCCACGCTTTGCGATATTCCGGGTTGCCGTCTTGCAGTTTTGCGGTAATAATCCGCGCATTTTCGCGAGCGGCTTCGTCTTCTTTGCAACGAATGTTTGCTCGTTTATAAAAATCGGTAATTTGTGCAATATCATAGCTTGTGACCTTGTCCAAATTGCCGTCTTGATGTATAATTTCCGAGAGAATCTGGCCCATCGGTGTGCCCCAGTCGCCTAAATGCACATCGCCGATAACATCGTTGCCGACAAACTTTTCGATTCGTCTGACTGATTCGCCGATAACACCCGAGCGCAAATGCCCGACGTGCATGGTTTTTGCCACATTCGGCCCGCCGTAATCCAAAACAACCTTATGCGGATTTTCGACCACACCGCAACCTAAGCGTTCGTCATCAGCCATTTTATCGGCATTTTGCGCAATAACTTCATTTTTCAATTTAAGATTTATAAACCCAGGGCCGTCAACCGAAATCGATTCGCAAAAATCACATTTTTGCAATTCGGCGGCAATCATTGTGCCGATTTCGCGCGGATTTTTGTGTGCAATTTTAGCGAGGGCTAATGCGCCGTTACATTGAAAATCGCTCAAATCCGGACGGTCGGAAACTTTAACAAAAGCAAATTTATCATCTAAATCGAGTTGTTTGAAAATTTTGCTTAAAGCTTGATTGATTTTATTCTCCAACAGTAAATTCATCGTATTCTTCCTCGTATTTTTCGTTTTCCGCTTCGTTTTGATTATTTATTTCATTGTTAGCGTTTTCGATATATTCTTTCACTTGAGCTTCCGTCGGGACTTGCGTATCATTGTTGACGCAAAGATAATAAGCGTGGCTCGGCAACAGCAGTTTGCCGCTCAAATATGTTTTGTTGATAAAGGCGGCGCGGATGCCGGTTTGGTTTTTGATACATTCTTCATCGGCCATTTTTTGCAATTCGCTGTCATCGGTTAAAAGCGGATTATAGCAAATAACCGGCGCATTCGGCTTTGACGGCCCCGTATATAAGAATTTGACATCGGAAACGCCGGGATTTCGTCGGCGGTCAATATACGGGTTAAACAAACTGCAACCGCATAAAAAAAGCATTAACATACCTGTAATATAAATTTTTAGACTGGACAATTTAAAAAACTCCATTAAATTACTATCAGTGAAACATCATAAACGAAGATTTTTAAAATGAAAAGCGAAAATAAATATATCGGGGATGATAAATTCAAAAAATTTTTGGAACACTACGGATGTGTGGCGCCGCTTGAGGTGATAAAACTGCGCTTTGCCGGTGCGATTTGCAGTCCGAATACGGATTTGCGTCCGACCGATGTGATTTCTTCATTTTGGCCTGAGGGTAAAGAACCGCGGCTTGAAACAAAAAATGAAGCGGACTTATTCTTTAAGTTTTTTATGGGGTTGTGGGATGAAATGTTTGCGGCGGTTGAAGAAAATCGGCTGAAACTTTCGCCACTTAATGAAAATGAAGATATCAAAACTATCTGCCAAAATCGATTCGAACAGGTTGAACTCGGCTTTGTTGAGGGCTTTTTCGGCGGGCAGGAAAATCTTAAAATTCCGGCATTTATCGCCGAAGTGGTCGATTCTCTGAGCCGCATGGCCTTGCTTTATCAATCCGTTGCCAAAACGGCGGATACGACGCAAAAACGTGAAAGCGTGCTTAATGCCGTAAGTGATTGCGATAAAACGGTTACAAAATCTTTGGCCTTTATTGTTGAAAACTATGCGTTACCGCACATTGATTCGCTCAGACGCTCGGTTCAAAAGGGAGAAAAAAATGGATATAATTGAAGGACTTAAAACGCGTCGCTCGGTGCGTCGCTTTGACCCGACGAAAAAAATTCCGCATGCGGATATCGAAAAAATCTTGGAAGCGGCATCGTATGCCCCGTCGGCGCACAATTATCAGCCGTGGCATTTTGTCGTTATTGAAAATGCCGAAAAAATGGCGGCTTTGCGCAGTGTTCAACCATGGACGGCGTTTGCCAAAGAGGCCTCGTGCGTGATTTTGGTCTGCGCCGATACCGAAGTTTCGTTTCATCGCGAAAAGGAAAACGAAAAATGGAGTTATGCCGACATTGACGGCACTTTGGCCGCTTACGGCGTTTTGCTGGCGGCACACGATTTAGGGCATGGCGCTTGTTTTTGCGGTGCGGCACCGATGCCGCTCGTGATTGACGGCCTGCGTAAAATGTTTGATTTGCCGGAAAATATTCGTCCGGTGGCGATTATTCCGATGGGCGTGCCTGTCGAGCCGAGCGCACCGGTAACCGACCGTTATCAAACGCAAAAAGTTCATTGGGAAAAATGGTAAAATAAAGGAACGTGAAATGAAAAAGTTTTTGTTGACTCTGGCCGGAACATTTTTGTTTTGCTCAGCGGCAAACGCCGATAAGGCCGATTTAACCAAGATTGAAAATTATCTCAACAATTTATCGACACTCAAGGCCGGATTTGTGCAAATGGCAAGCAACGGCGGCACGGCGGAGGGGAAAATATATATCTCCAAGCCGAGCAAAATCCGTATGGAATATACCGCGCCGGAACCGCTTTTGATTGTCGGCAACGGTGACTACATCATCTATAACGACAAAGAGCTCGACCAAGTTACCAATATCGATTACAAAGATATTCCGGCGACTATGATTTTAACCAAAAAAATCAGCTTTGACAGCGGCGATTTGAAGGTGGTGGATTTTTATAAAGACAGCGGACAGGTGGCCGTAACGGTGGAAACGCCGAATACACCGAGTGTTAAGCCGATTACTTTGATTTTCGACCAATCGCCGTTTCGCCTCAAACAATGGAAGGTGATTGACCCGCAAAATATCGAAATTACGGTTTCGCTGTTTGATATCGAAGAAGATGCGACCATCGGCAACGAAATGTTTAAGTTCGATAAAAACGCCGGCAGAAGCAAGTCGAAAACACAGCGCAAATAAACACGGAAACTTTTCGGATTATTTATGAAGGCGCTTTTGCAAAAGCGTCATAATGACGGTATCGTTGTTTTTGAGCGCCAAGTCCAGCGGTGTCGAGCCGTCCGGCAAAACATAATTCGCGACATTCGGATTCGCCTGCAACAACAATTCAACCCCGACCGCATCATTGCGGCGCACGGCCAAAGTCAACGCCGTTTCGCCCGTATCGTCGGCCACTTCCGTCGGTGCACCCGCATCAAGCAACAGAGCGATAATTTCCGGATTCTGCGCTTCCATCAAAAGCGTGCGTCCGTGATTTTGCTTATCCTTGGCATTAACATAAACAGATACCGCGCTTGCCGGCGAAACATACAACCAAAAACCGACGGATTTGACATTGTTATGCCGCACGGACTTGAACAAAGTATCGGTCACAAACTGTTGCCAAGACGGCACATGATGCAAGCGGTTGATACCGGTTTGTGCCAAATTTTTGGTTTCTTGCACGATGACCTGCGAGCTGTTTAAGAGCATCTTAAACACATTGTTCGGGTCTTTCGGGTCGCGGTGGGCGTGCAAAAAAATTATATACAGCGCCAAAAAGGTCAAAAAGAACAATTTTGTGAGCATAAAACGCAGAATATCTCTAATTCTGAAAGATTTTTTTGTCGGGCGGCTCGGTTGCGACTCGGCCGGAGCCGTGTATGGTTGCGGATAATTCGCTTCCGGTGCGGCCGGTTGCGATTCCTGTTGTTCGCTTTGCCCGAAATAATCGTATTCGGCGCGTTTTGCAAGGTCTTTCAAAACATCGTAGGCCTCGTTGATGCGTTTGAGCTTATCTTCCGATTTTTTATCGCCCTGATGCGTGTCGGGGTGATATTTTTTGACCAGACGAATGTATGATTGCTTGATTTCGTCGGGCGAAGCATCGGTTTTAACACCGAGTATGTCATAATATTCCGGATAAGCCATCGGTTGTTCTCATAATTTAAAATCGCCTCTATCTTAATCAAAGAGTTTTGATTTGTAAAACAAAAAATAAAACTTGATTTTTGTCAATAAATGATGTATAAGTATTTTTATAAGGGTATTACTTAGATAAGAATTTTTTTCGAGAACATAGATATTATGTGGCTCGACTCTCGCGATATACGGAATTGAAATTATTCACCAAAAATGTCAAAAAAATATGAAAAAAGTAGTTTTGCACCTTATCAGTGCGCTTTGTTTACTTATCGTTTCTGTCGGAATCGGCGCCTTAATCGGCTATTCTTCGTCAATGGCGGTGCTGGTGCTCGGGTTAGATGAATACGGCGAATACATTATGTTTGGTGTTTTCATCGTATCAACGATAGCGATTTTTGCCTCAAACTTTGTCTGGCTGGAACATTTTGCCGAAAAAAAGTTTGAAGTCATACCGGAAAAGACGCGGGACTATTTCAAAGACGGCGATTTTTCAAGAAAATCATAAACGCCGTTTCATAACAAAAAAACACCACAATCCGCAACAGGATTATGGTGTTTTTTTAATTGTCGGCAACGGCTATAAAATGGCGAAGCACCCCAAACTCCATGCCAGACGGGCAACGCATATCCGCTTGAAACTCTCAATCATACGGGCTTGCACCTCGGTTGCGGGGACAGAGGAAAGAGCATTGTGGATAGCCCCCGGAACATGTGTTCGCTTGCCGGAAAGGTCAACCAAACCTGCATCCTTGTGAATCATCTGGGCTGCGCTGTTCTCAACGGTGGCTGCCACTTCATTGTTTTCGTTGACGGTAAAAGTTACGTCATACGCTTCGGTCTTAGTCGTTACGGACTGTCTGAATAACGTTTTTTTCATAAGCGTTTTGTTTTTTTGGTAAATAATAGGTAAAATTACTGATAAAGTGATAAGTTTTTAACATATAACAATTGTTTTGTCAAATTTAAAATAGATATTGACGCATTTTTTGTTTTTTGTTATAACGCCCGCAACAAAATTTTGCATAAGAGGGTAGCGATGAAAATTATATCTCCGGAACAAGTAGAAGCGGCTTGCCGCCTGATGTCACAACAAATAACAAAGCAAACGCCGCAAGGATACACAATCGCGGCGGTGTCGCGCGGCGGATTGATGCCGGCGGCTTTGGTGGCACATTATCTGAACCACAAAAATATTCTGTTTATCCGTCTTTCCTCTTATGATGATAACAAAGAACAGGCCGAAATTATCGACACCACGACCGATATAATTCCCGATTCGGAAACAACCTACATCATTGACGATATTTGTGATAGCGGCGAAACTTTGCGCTATTTGCGCCAAAAATATCCGCACGCCAAGATTTTTACGCTGATAAATAAAAATCCGACCGTTAAGCCGGATTTTGCCCCGATTACCGAGCCGCAGGGCTTATGGATAAACTTTCCGTGGGAACCGGAAGACAGAGCATAAATGCCCTAAATTTGCAAAGTATGCAATAAGTTGGTCATACCCGCTTGCCCGACCGGATAACCGGCCGTGACGACCAGATAGTCACCTTTTTTGCCGATTTTGTTCTGTTTGGCGGCATTGAGGGCATTTTCGCGGATTCGGTTGAAATCTTTAAAGAACTCGCCGCAAACGGTTGCTTTAACTCCCCATACAATCCCCAAACGTTGTGCCACAATCGGTGAAGCCGTCAGAGAAAGAATCGGTGCGGTCGGGCGTTCACGAGCCATCGACAGCGCCGTTATACCTGAGCTGGTATAAGTCACAACGGCCGCAATACTCGGCAAAATCTGTGACATTTCGGCTGCCGCATAAGTAATTGCGTCGGCAACATCATCACAGTCCGAAAGGTCTAAATCTTGCTGCAAATGGGCAAAATATCCGTCGTTTTCTTCTACCTGCTTAATGATTTGGTGCATCATCTCAACCGCTTCTGCCGGATAGCTTCCCGCAGCCGTTTCGGCCGAAAGCATAACCGCATCGGCACCGTCATAAACCGCGGTTGCCACATCGGAAACTTCGGCTCGGGTCGGAGTCGGATTAACAATCATCGATTCGAGCATTTGCGTTGCGACGATTACCGGCCGCGCGTATTTGCGGCAGGCCTTGACAATGCGCTTTTGCAACACCGGCACGGTTTGAATCGGGCATTCTACGCCCAAATCGCCGCGTGCCACCATAATGCCGTCCGATTCTTTGATGATGTCGTCAAGTTCTTCGATGGCACTCGGCTTTTCGAGCTTAGAGATAATCCACGCCCGTTTGCCGATGAGTTTGCGCGCCATACGCACATCGGCAATACTTTGCACAAATGACAAACACACCCAATCGACATTTTGTTCGAGTGCAAATTTCAAATCTTTTTTATCTTTTTCGGTAATTGCGCTAATAGGCAGTTTGACGTTTGGTAAGTTCACGCCTTTGTGTGCCGAGAGCCAACCGCCGACTTTAACTTCTGTTTGCGCCGTATAATTTTTGTTTGACACCACTTCCAGTTCGATATTTCCGTCGTTTAACAACAACTTATCGCCGACTTTTAAGGCATCGAATATCTCTTTATGCGGTAACATCACACGCGTTTCATCGCCGGCTTCATCTTTCATATCGAGCGTAAATTTTTGCCCTTTTTTGAGCAATACCTTATCGGTCTTGAAGATTCCGACACGCAGTTTCGGTCCTTGCAAATCGGCAATAACCGTCAGGTGACGTTTATATTTTTCGCTTAAATTACGCACAATTTGCAAACGCTCGGCGTGCTCCTCATGCGTGCCGTGACTGAAGTTGAAACGAAACGCATCGACTCCGGCTTTGACCAGCTTTTCAATCATTTTTTGCGAAGCGGTGGACGGACCGATGGTGGCTAAAATCTTGGTATGCGTATCAATAGGCATTGTTTTTCCTTTCCGAAAAAATCTTATTTTCTTTTTTTCAGTTATAAATCAAAAGTTCTTAATTTCAAGTTTAACTTTAAGAAAAATTATCACTTGTCAAAAACAAAATTGTTTGCTACAAAGACGGACAGTAATTTTTATTTTAAGGAGAAAAACTATGGCAGATGAAAATATTGTAAATGTTGAAGTCGGCGGGATTGACGCATCGCGTTTGCGCTCGCTCGTCGAACGCATTGAACGTTTGGAAGAAGAAAAAAGAGAGTTGCAAAGCGATATCCGTGACATTTATGCCGAAGCCAAAAGTGCCGGTTTTGATGTTAAGGCGTTGCGCACGGTTTTAAAACTGCGTAAGATGAATGCGGCCGACCGTGACGAACAGGAAAACTGGGTGGCAACTTTGCGTCGTGCGCTCGATTTCTAAGCCGAGATTTACTTATAAAAGTGAAAAGGCGGTCGTTTGACCGCTTTTTTGCATTTTTATCAAATTATTGTAACAAAAAATTCATAAAAGTCGGGTAGTATTTTAAATTGAATTATGATACACTAAAGAAAAAGTGTGAAATTCGATTGAGGATAAATCGATGTATATATGGATATTATTGGCTACGATTATGGTAGCGCTGAGCTTTTATAACGTTTCACCGCGCGCGGACAAAGACCATGTGCTTAACGAAGTGCGTGCGGCAACCGTTTCCAATCGCTTTAAGATTGAGCACAAAGCCATACTCAAAACCATGGAATGCGAAATTATGTATCAACGCAATGACGGCTGTTGGGACAGCACTTCGCACGGCAGCGACGGCAGATATTGCACCGAGGCCGACGAACGTAAAAGTGCGGCATTGAACAGCGATAAGGACGGCGCAGTTGATGTAAGTTGCTTTAATCCGATGTTTTACGATGCAAACCCGTCAGTATGCTCGGGCCGTTATACAGTTACGGTCAACGGTGATACGATGCAGACTTTCTTTGGTGCGGCTCAAGGCGGTGCCGGCGGAAATAACGGCGGCGGAAGTTCCGGTAGCGGCGAAGAAAACCCGAGCGGTGAAGAAAATCCGAGCGGTGAAGAAAATCCGACCGGAGAAGTCACCGGCGAGGAGGGGACGGAAACACCGGCAACAACAACGAGTGACCCGAGTAAAGGGTTGGACGGTTTGCTTGTCGATAAGTATAACTATTTTACCAAGCATGTTCCGTATGGTTATGATACCTCGGCCAAAAGTATTTTCCCGTATGGTGTCCACCACTATGTCTACTGTTTGGATGAAGTTGCCGAACGTGCGACAAAAGATAACTTTATTCGGTGCGATATGAAAGTCGGCGCCGATTATGACAAATCGAAAACCACGGAAAAAACCTTGTCTTCGCGCACACGTTATTTGGTGTCGTTTGCGCGCATGTCTGAAAAGTGGCTGTCTAAAAAAGACAGGTCACCGTTGCCGATTTTGGTCAATATGCTGGCTAAAGACAGCAACAGCGATACGGTTTTCGGATGGACTGTTTGTGACGGCAATAATCCGCCGAAATGCAAACTTTACGGGTTGAACGCGCGCCACGGTAATATTCGCCATAAAGAGCAATCCAAGCATTACGATGTTAATGTCAATGCCGAAACGGGCGAAAAGAAAATAACCAGAAAAAAAGGTGAAACGGGTGTAAGTGTCAATATTCTGACCTTTGATACGGATACGGAAGGTAATCGTAAAGTCAATACGGATTATGTGTTGGAATACGAAAAATTGCCGGATGATTCCGTGTTTTGGGAAAATCAGGACTTCAGAAATGATTGCAGAGCCACGCCGTGTATATTTGCATATCAACGCATTCCGGCAATAGATACCGCATATCATTGCTATAACCTGATGGTCGGGTTTGCGGAAGGTAAAACTAAAGACAATGACTGGAAAAATAAACACAAAGATAAACCGATTAATCAGCCGATTAATCAACCGAGTGATGACCTCGGAGACTGAATTATTGTATGTTAGCTATATAAAAATAGGAGAAAGCCGATGAAAAAGTTTAATAACAAAAAATCCGTGCTGGAACGAGGCGGCTTAATGATTGAGGCCTTGGCCATGCTCGGTTTGATTGCTGTTGTGACGCCGACAATGTATAAAAAGTCGGCCGAGCGCACTATGGAAGTGGAAGACATCAACACCGCTTCAGCCATTCGTACTTATATGAACGGTGTGGAAGCGTTGCTGTCGGCCAACTATACCGAGTTGATGGAAAAGATTCCGGAGCCGGAGGGAGATGAACCGACGGTGGTTTCGTTGGAAGAAATCGAATTGACCATTCCGGGAAATACGACGGATGACGAAGGTAATCCTGTCAGCGAAACCGTTTCCGCACAAGATGAACTTGAAAAGTATCTTCCGTATGGCTACAGCGCAAAAGATAACTTGTTTAATTACGGTCAACCGACATTTGCCGTTGCACGTTCCGGTAACAACTTATCGGCGTATATGGTGTTTCCGTCAAAAGCTTCCGATGAAGACGACGGTATCGGACAAGAACGCACGGTGCGTATTGCTTCGCTCATCGGCTCTAACGGCGGCTATATTCGTGACGGTAATGCGCGCGGTGTCGGCGGCACTTGGAGCTTGGGCAATAATATTTCGGCCGATATCAAAAGTAAAATTTTGGGCGATGCGGGCGAGTATTCGATTGTGACTTCGTCGATAGATATCGTGAACGGTGCAGAAGGTATGGGCGGCGACATGACCAAATATCTGCAACGTACGGCTGAAAACGGCGAAATCGAAAAATGGCGCAATACCATGCGCACCGATATTTATATGGGTGAGTTAAATAACTCCGGTCACGACTATGATGATAAGACCACCGACGGCTACTTCAGCATTCGTAACATCAATCAGTTGATTGTCGGTGCGGACGGCTCGGCGGCGGACAGTGATAAAAACTGGGAAGAAGCCAGTGACCGCAACGACCTTTATGTCAACGAAAGATATAAGGCCGGTGGCACGGAAGGCGGCGAAGGCGGTGAAGGCGGCGAAGGCGGCGAAGGCGATTCGGAAACCAAGAGGGGCTTGGAAAGCTACGGTTTGTATATTGCCGATGAAACAGACGATACAAAAGGCAAATTCGGCGTCAATGCGTATATTGCCGGCTCACTCGAAGCGGCGGGAAGACGTTTGTTCACCGATGAAAACGAGTTGACATATCACGGTCCGAAAGTTCAACTCGGCGGTATGGACCCTGATGAAGAAACAGGGTTTGCAACCAAGTATTTGATTACCGCCGTAACGGCAAATGCCGACAATGATGAAAATGCCGATGAACTGGAACCAAATCCGGAAAATCAGGGCAAAAATCGTGTTGAGATTATGCCGGTCAGCAAAGGTGAGGGCGAAGGCGCCGAATCAAATCCGCTGGTTATTGCTTCAGATAGCGATTTGAACGATGAGGTTACCATCGGTAATATTAACGAAACAAATAGTGCGGGCACCAAACTTTTGCTTGCTAAAGCGGGGGACAAAACAATTGACGGGTCGGGTGCCGATACGGAAGACGGCTACAGCTCGGAAGCCGTAGATGCTCCGAAAATCAGTTATGATAATGAACAACCGGTGCCGCAGTTCCCTGTTGTTGTGGATTCCAATATGGCGGTGAACGGCGTGTTGGCGGCGGGACAATTGGATACGCAAAAAATCCGTGCCGCATCGCTTTCGGTCGGTTCGCCGAACATCAACGACGAGTTGAAATGGATGGATGTTGACGAAGATGGTGTCCATATTCACAGCAGAGACGGTTCGGTTGCAACCGACGACGGTGAAGGACATACGACAGCCGCAACCGCCAAAATGCAGGTTGAAATCAACGACAATATTATTGCGATGCGTGCCGGCTCGGCCGCACAAGAGGCAAATACCGAGGATAATGAGCCGACGGCGCATGAATCGCAATTTATTATGGACGATTCCGGTGTCAAAATTATTGCGCAGGGCGAAGGCGGCAACGCGGCGGCAGACCATTCGATTGAATTGACGACCGGTGCCAACGGCGTGAGAGAACGTCTTGAAAATAACGAAATCACCATCGGCAGTCCGACATCGGCTGATGATGAAACAGGAGAAGGGGGAGGAAATAGCCCGTACCGCGTGAAGTATGAAGATGGCGGTCACGTGGATATGATTGGCACCACCTTACAAGTAACGGATAGCGATGCAAATCCTGTCTTTACCATTCGCGGTAATGATGAAAAAGAAGCTGATTTGTCCGGCGGTAATTATAACGACCCGACAGCATACAAAACAAGTGAAACCGATACAAATGAAAAGTTTAAAATTGCCGGTCACGGTAACACGGTATTTACTAGCGATGCAGTATCTCACAACGCCGAAAACAACGCAGTTAAGTTCTTGGCGATGGGGGTAAGACCTTCAGGCGATGATGCCGGTATAAACGACCAATACAATGCCGGTGTGAACATTGTGTCAGACAGTGATACGGGCAATAATTCCAAACGTGTTGTGTATATCGACTTAGAAAACGGCAGCAGTCATGCGTATGTTGGTGCCCCAAGCGGTTGGAAACAAACGAGTGATGATTCATTTGCTTTGGAAAACAGAAGTCAAGGCGGGTCAAGAACCATGGCGCAAGGAACGGTATATATTCGCAAGGGTTTAGTTGATGTTTCGCCGCTCCGCAGTGATTATAATGGTGGCGGACAAATGGGAAATGCATCTGCCGATACTTCTTCTGGCACGGTGCGTGCGTCACGTTTTGTGGCAAACAATGTTGATATCGCAGGAAATCGCATAAAGTATAACAACACGCTTAGTTCCAGTGAGTATGATGGGAACGTTAGCCATAAATATGATACATATATGGTTAATCCGGCATACACTTCCGTGATGAAAGATATTAAATTGACTTCGCGGTTTGGTGCACGTTTGAGTGATATTTTGCCTGATTTTATTACCAAGCGAATTTATCTTTCCACCAACAGCTTTGGTGAAGACAGTGCAACCCCGGGCGTTCTTGCAAGTCTGACAGGTGGCGAGACAATTTCTGAGGGTAGCAGTGATTACGCATCACCGTATTTAGGTTCTGTTCCGAGACCGGCATGTCCTCCGGGATACGGTCGAGCGATTACGGTTATACCGATTGGTTTTGAAATGGGAACTGTCGGCTCCTTGGAAAAAGTGGATAGAGGCGGCTCGGCTTCCATTGATGTTTCGCAATCAGGTATGCTCGGCTTTTCGATTGATGCGACAACCGGCGGCTATGGCGCGACAAACGGCGTGGTTGATACAAGCTATCAAGACACAAACGATTTGTTGGAAAGCCAACCGTCCTACGGTCGAATTCGCGACTTATCGCAAGGGGAGAACATTCCGGCACAACTCCAAACGTCAAAAGGCAGTGCCGAAAACGATGGCGGTTCTTGGGAACCGAACACGAGACTGTTCTATCAAGATAACTCTAAGCCGGAGGATGATGGCGATTTTGAAAACAGAGTGTTCTTGACCGGCGGTGTCAATCGCACGGCAGTTGAAAACAATCGGTTGACCTCGGAAGATGCGGTATTTGACGAACGTTCAATGGCGGATTTGCGCAATCAGACCTTCTATATTGAACACTTCGGTTACAACGAAGGAACAAACGCGGCTGACCAAGATACAATTTGGGATAATCCGGATTTGGCCTTGAAAGCGGATGTTACGGCTTACAAATATGATACGTCCGGTGAGTTGCAAGAGGGCGTAAATGTGAGTGAATCTGATGAAGGGGCTTATTTCTTGGTAACAAAAGACCCGTATAAACGCCCGATTACCTTCCAAAAGAGCACATGGTTGAAGACGGCTGCGACTGACATAGGGGATGACAATTTCAAAAGCGGTTGGAAAGTTTATATGGGCTTCCTTTATCCGACAAAATTATACGGCCAGTTTGCTTCATTGTTGGGTGTGAGCGATGCGCACATGGCTCAAACCAGTGGCGGAACCGAGGTAGGTTACTGGAATCTCTTCCCGGTGCTGAAAGATACATTGACCGGCTATTCGACAACATACTGCTTTATTGATAACCTCACCCAACAGATTAATGGTTCGGTTGTTAATTGGGATGATGATACCGAAAATGCAGGCAACATCCAATATGATATGGATGAATGGAATACGAGTTTTGAAGCGCCAAACGCAGAGAAACGTAAAAAGCTTAACGACCCGGCGTTACACTACGACGAGTTGTGGTAGGCAATTCCAAACATAAATCAAAAAAATATCAGACAGAGAGGGCGGTGGAATTATCCGTCCTCTTGATTTTTTTCGCTCAAAAATTCGATTTTACAACACATTAGAGTAATATCCAGATTCTTCTACAAAACTGCCAAAAATAAGACTCGGCACAAATCGGCACATCAATTTCAAAAGACAGCCGCCAAAACAGAACTTTAAAGTTATGCACAGCTGTGGATAACTGAGTATGAATGCGCGCAAGATTATACATAAAATAAGTGATAATAGCTTCTTCTGTCTAAAAAATCGGCCCGGCAAATCAGCTGCTCTAAAAAAACGGCGCATAAATTGCATATTTTGCCGATTAAAACTAATTTCCAGTCGATAAAATATGCAAAAAAGATTATACAGAATTAATATATTTTTAACAGAAAAGCCGTTTTTTAAAACATAACATATTGAAAACAGAAGATAATTTTTCTTGAATCGATAATATTGACTTTCTGATTTTTTTACTTTAGACTACCGATTACACAAAGGTAAGAGTCTGCCTAAAATTTGTTGTCGGATGTTTCTGCCTTAGAGTATTAATAGGTTATTGTGCCTAAGTTATCAACAGGTTATTATGAAGGGAACCATACTATGATGAAATATACAAAAACCGCAATTGGTCTTTTAACACGTCAATACCGCAGTGTGTTAAAAAAATGCTGGCTGATTAATGTAGGGTTGTTCGCTCTCGGCGCGCCGATTATGGCGGCGATGACGGCCTCGGATGCAAACGCTGCAATCGATGCGATTGCTCTTAACGGAACAACTTATACCAGCGGAACGGCAATTCTACCAACTCTTATCGAGTCAATAACGGTAAACGGCACGACATACAGCGGCCAAAAAGCGTTTGATATGGGAACCCTTGTAAAATCTATTGCTTTTAATGCCGGCTCCGGTGTCAATTATGTTAACGGTGCGGCAACAATCGGTATCAGTAGTGCCAACGGTCAAATCACCATCGGCGGCCAAACGATTGATTTGGGCGGTGTTCTGAAAACAACCGGAACCACCAATCAAACTGTTGCCGGTGATGTTAAATTCGGCAGTATTACGCTCGGCACAGACAGCTTGAGTTCTGTCGGAACCGACGTAATTGCGTTAACCAATACCGAGACGACCAAAGTAGCAACAACGGGTGCCGTGGCCAAGACTGTGAAAGCTAATACGGTAAACGCCGATTATACGACACTCGGTGACGGCGTTATCGGCACCAGCGGAACCAAAGTAGCTGTCGGCGGTGCTTTAGATACATTGAATACAACCTTGTTGGCGGTTCAAGGAACGGCAAACAGTGCTGTTCAAGATGTTAAGCTTTCTCTTAACGGTAATACGGCCGCATCTATCATCGACGCGAACAAAATAGCTAACTTATCATTTAATACCGGCTCGACACCGGGCACCATCGCTATCGGTACAGGCGGCACAACCACAACGGATGTTGCGGTTAAAGATGTGTTGTTGACAACTGGTCAAACCGTTCAATCTGTTGCGGGAGAGGTTGATGTTGGTAGTCTTAAAGTCGGTGACAGCGCTAAATTGACAGGCACATCGACTGCTGCGGTTGGTCTTACAGATACAAGTGTTGCAACGTTGGTAACAAATAAGGCCTTGGCGGATACAGTCAGAACCAATGCGGAAGGTGCAAAATTGACTGTTACCGGCTCAACTGGTCACAGTATTTTAGTAGGTGCGGACAGAACTATCGGGTCCGCTATTAATATTTTGGACCAACAGGTATATACAAATCAAACTGACATTACAACCAACA
>JAFYFJ010000094.1 GCA_017543835.1 Alphaproteobacteria bacterium
AACAAACGATTTATAAGCCGGTTACAACGCAAATTCGGGTTATTCCGCAAGCACCTGAAGTGATGGCGCCGAAAGACAGAAAATAACGCAAATTTTCATTCTGATAAAGGAGAAGATTAAATGCATATAATTAACGAAAAAGGCCGCTCGATGATTGAAATGCTCGGCGTGTTGGCGATTATCGGTGTATTAACCGTCGGCAGTTTGAGCATTATCGGCAAAGCGCGGCAGCAATACACCATTACGCAAATCTTAAACGAAACAACGACTTTGGTTTCGAGTGCGCGTAAAATGGCTTGCGATTACGACGATGCTTACGGTTCATACACCAATATGTTGTATCGTTCCGATGCTTATCCGGAAGGTGTTACATTCAAAAAAGAAGGCGACAGCGCATCATTTGTCTTGTCTTCGGATGCCGAGATAGCAATAGATGCCGACGGTGAAAACAATTCGGCATTTAAGGTCACGCTCAGCAATATTCCGGCTTCGGCGTGCGTTGCCGTTTTGACATCCGATTGGAACACCAACGGACTTATCAGCGCCGCCACCAACCAGTCGAGTGAGGCCAAGGTCAAAGTGGTGGATTTGGATGTGGCCGCAACTGCTTGCGCCGGCGAAGGAGCGGAATTAATATTAACATTTACCGGGTGCACACGCGCCGATCAAGAATAAGGAGAATTAACAATGAAAAAAATCAACACAAACCAATCCGGTCGTTCGATGATTGAAATGCTCGGCGTTTTAGCCGTTATCGGTGTTTTGACCGTCGGCGGTTTCAGCTTGGTCAGCAAAGTTACGACTGCGCACAAATCAAATGTTACGATTGATGAAATCGGCACGCTCGCCAACAAAGCGCGGACGGTTTTCCACGAATATGTGCTGGATAAAAAAGAAGGTGACGCGCTGAATTTCAGCACTTTTAACGCATATTTGGCCAATGCCAAAGCGTTTCCGGCGTCTGTAGAAGCCAACGATGACGGCTTCCTCAGCCAAAACGATATTCAATACGACCTGCAACATATTACGAGCAGTAAAGATGTTGATTACTTTTACATCAAAATTTCGCAGCTGGATAACGAAATGTGCATGACAGTTTCGCAATCCACATGGGGTTCGCCGTCACTCAACGGCTATGTCGGTATATGCGTCGGTTCGGATTGCGGTGACAAAGGCGGTGTTGTCGATAATTCCAATCCGGGCTCAAATGTTGCCAAGGGCGGCGCCAAAATTTCGCTTGACGGCGCAACCGAGTCCTGCACGGCCGGCACGAATAACGTGGTTTATCTGACCTTCCGTTGATATTTGACTTGTTCAAAAGAAAAGGCCCGGAAGACGTAATCTTCGGGGCCTTTTATCTTTTGTGCTTAATCAGAAAAACTTGACGCAGCAGACAACAAATGCGCCAATCGCTAACACCTCAAACACTACCGAAAAGTAGAGCGCGGCACGCGAAAACAAATATTGTCTGGCGTATTTGAACGGGATATTCTCAAACTTGACCACCGCCACAACCAACAACACGGCAAACACAGCGTGCAACACCGTATGAGAGAAGATAATCGCAATGTCAAGCCAAGCCCAGTCGGTATTAAAGTCAAGCAACGCCGTAAAGAACGATGCCAACAGCAACAAACCGACCGGATACCACAGATAGTTTGAGAACGCCTTAATCGAGAGTTTCTGGTAATACTTGCTGTCTAAAATTCCGTTAAACAGCACCAACGCGACCACAGCCAGCGTTTCCATAATTGTAAGAAAATGCACCATACTAATAAATAAATAAGTAAATATTTATAGCGAATATACGCGCTTTTCCTTGTTTTGTCAACAGGGTGTTTGATAAATGTTTGAAATTTGCGTTTTTACGGGTATAGTAGAGGCGAACAAATAAGGAGGCAACAGATGTTTTCGGATAAATGGAACTATCGTTTTTTGGAACTGGCGGAACTTATATCCACTTGGTCGAAAGACCCGTCCACCAAAACCGGTGCGGTTGTCGTGGGGCCGGATAAGGAAATTCGCGCTACCGGCTACAACGGCTTTGTCCGCGGTGTAACCGATGATGTGCCGGAACGTTTGGAACGCCCGACGAAATACGACTTTTTTGAACACGCCGAACGCAACGCCGTTTTCAACGCTTGTCTGACCGGCACCTGTTTGAAGGGTTGCACCATTTATTGCACTCTCACCCCTTGCACCGACTGCGCTCGCGCCATTATTCAGGCCGGCATTAAAACGGTTGTGACTTACGAATATAAAGCCGACATCAACGACCCGAAAAATACTTGGCGCGACAAACTGCGCTATTCGGCGGAAATGTTCAAAGAAGCCGGCGTAACCTATATCGAACTGCCTAAAAAATAAAATCGGAACTATTCTCTCGAACGTCTTTAAATCAATGCAATCGGCAATATATTAAGTGTCGATAAATAAAACGATGAGGAGATAAGAAGATGAAAATTTTGATAGCGGACGACCACGCCCTGTTTCGCGACGGCTTGGCGCTGAGGTTGGAAGAAATCGCGCCCGACGCGGTGATTACTCAGGCCTCAAGCTACGCACAGGTGTTCAAAATACTCAAAGCCGAACCCGATACCGATGTTTTGATTTTGGATATCGAAATGCCGGATATGCCGTGGCTCGACAGTTTAAGACAAATCCGGCAACTTGCGCCCAAAACAAAGATAATCGTCATTTCCGCTTCTGAAGACAGCCGCACCGTGCGCACCGTTTTGGCAACCGGCGTTAAGGGCTATATTCCGAAACGTTCTGAAATTAAGGTGATTAACAACGCGCTGAAGCTGATTATCGAAGGCGGCAGTTATGTCCCGCCGAATTTACTTGAAAATACCTCCCAAAACACCCTCAGCGGCCGCAACTTCGGTATAAAAATGCTGACGAATCGGCAATCGCAAGTGCTTGATTTAATTGCGCAGGGCAAGTCAAATAAGCAAATTGCCTACGATATGGGAGTATCCGAATCAACCGTCAAATTGCACATCAATGCTCTACTGCGCTCGCTCCACGTCAGCAACCGCACGCAAGCCGTCGTTACGGCGCAAAAAATCGGGCTGATTTAAAATATTTGCCCCTTGTCCAAAATATGAGTTGACAAAATTTCACAAAATGCTATCATAGCAACAGAAATATATTATCAATCTAGAAATTATGAAAAAGCGAGACAGTTATCGCAAAGCGATTGTTATCGGCTCTCCCAAGAAAGAAACATACGGTTTAGTTAAAGTTCGTATCCGTTTCAGGGGAAAGTTCTCAAAACGTATGACCGCAAGCTTTATTAACGGCAACCCCGATGCTGCCGATTTGAAGTGCGGTGATGAAGTCTGGGTGCATTCGGGCACCGGCGATGCCGGACCGATTATCAAGCACAACCCTCTCGTGCGCCTTTGGGTGCTGATTCGTTATTAAGTCAATAACTTAAATTATTATCACTGTGGAAGAAGAGCTTGGAGCACCAATGTTTCAGGCAGTGGTGGTCAAAAACGAAACAACGGACGATGCCGTGAAATTGCAGGTGCGCTACCATCGTAAAAACTTTTTTGCCGACGAGCGCAAAGTTTTTGAAGTTGTGGCGTTGCACGGCAGTGCCGGTAATCGGTGGTTATTGGAACGTTACTTAGAAGCAAAAGCACTCCGACCGGGCGACGAAATCTATGTGGACCCGTATGGCGAGGAATGGTGCAACCCGCGGCAACGCAACCCGTTCAGCCGCTGGTGGTATCTTAATTTTGCGTAAGTGTAATCTAAAAAAAATCCTCTTTGTGTCTGTGGCGCAGAGAGGATTTTTTTGTTTGACAAAATTCATCCGATAAATTATACTGTGCGTAAATCACAAATAATTCAGATACCTATTCATTTCAAAATCATACAATTATGAAAAAATTCTACAAGTATTTGGCTATCGGACTTGGAATAGCCGTCGCTACCGCCTTAGCAATTTGCTATGGTGCTTGGAGTTCACACAGTCTGCATCGCTTCATTTGGTTTATCATCGTGACCATCGGCTGCATAAGCATCGGCAATTACTTGGCCAAGCCGGATTACACGGAGTGCGATAATCCGAAAGGCAAGACCGACTACGACAAAGTAGCGTTCCGCAAGATGACCAAGGGCGAGCAAATCGGTGTTATCGTTCGGACAGTTGTCGGTTGTGTTATTCTCGGCGCGCTTGTCTGGGCCATCGGCTATGGTGTTGCTTGCCTGTTTGAGTGGAAACCAGATTTTTGGGAGATGTATCTGCTTTACGGTGCCGGAGCCATTGCGGCGGTGTGCCTTGTATTTTTCGTTATTTGCAGTGCATGGAGAATTATCAGCGATGTCATCCACAATTGCGACGAGGCCCGCGAATCGGTAAAGTCCGTGATAATGTGGATTGCCGTTGTTATTTGCTGCTTAGCTGTTGCCGGAGCAATATTATATTTTTTGTTCCCGTTAGCACTGAGATACTAAAAAAATTAAAAGCGTTGTTCTTCACCGAGCAACGCTTTTAATTTATTGTGCACATTATATGTTTGATTAAGCTTTATTCTGCTTTGCGACAATAGACTTTTTAATTTGTTTGGCTTCTTCAGTCAACTTTGTATTGGAAGTTGTGGTCAAGAAAGAATCCAAACCGCCGTTATGTTCAATCGAACGCAAAGTTTTAGAGCAAACTTTGAGCTTAAATACTTTGTTCAAGGCCTCGCTGAACAAAGAAACAACTTGCAAGTTCGGCATAAAGCGACGGCGGGTCTTGTTGTTAGCGTGGCTGACATTATTGCCGCTCTGAACACCTGTGCCTAAGATATCACATTTTTTAGACATTTTTTTAATTCCTTAAGTTAAATTTAACAATATTGTTGTTCGTTAATACATTGATTTGGTTGACAAGTCAAGCAAAATTATATAGAAAAGTGAAAAAATAATTAAAAAGGTCCTCAAAAAACCCTTAAATTATGTCGCGAAAGCTCAATCGGATAGCCGGAGGAACAAAAACAACC
>JAFYFJ010000095.1 GCA_017543835.1 Alphaproteobacteria bacterium
CAAGCGGAATTTTTTAATGGTATCGTCACTTAAGCCGCGCTTGTTGCGAAAATAATCCAACCCGCGCGCGCCAATCGGCATATACAGATTCTTTTCAAAAAAGGCGGCGGCAATATCCATAATATCATACAGCGATTTACGGCGCTCGGCCGCTTCCTGATGCTCTTTGGAAAATGCCGGAACGGTTAAGCCGACGCGCGCCGCTAATTTTTTGACCGCATCCATAAACGGCAGGCCGTCTTTTTCCATCAAAAAGCCGATGGCGTTGCCGTGTGCGCCGCAACCGAAACAATGGTAAAAACCCTTACTTTCGTTAATCGTGAACGACGGCGTTTTCTCGTGATGAAACGGGCACAATCCCGTATATTCGCGGCCGCGTTTTTGCAATTTGACCTTTTCGCCGATAACTTCGGCAATCGGCACGCAGCTGAGCAGTTCATCTATAAATTTTTGAAAATCGTCGTTCATCAATCAAACTAAGCCAAGATTTTTTTGATAATCGCCGACGCGGCGCCGAAATCCATCTGACCGGCATATTGCGTCTTTAAGGCACCCATAACTTTACCCATATCCTTAATCGACGAAGCACCGAGCGAGGTTACCACCGCTTTGATGGCGGCTTCGGCTTCTTCGGCATTGAGCTGTTTCGGCAAAAAGCGGCTGATAACATTGATTTCGGATTGTTCTTTGGCCGCCAAATCCGGACGATTGCCGTCGTTATAGATTTTTATTGATTCGTTGCGTTGCTTAATCATCGATTGCATCATGGCGAGCAAAACATCGTCCGAGGCCTTTTCCTGACCCTTGCCGCGCGCCTCGACATCTTTTTCTTTTTGGCCGGCAATAATCAGACGAACAGCGTTAACCGTTTCGGTATCGCGACTTTTCATCGCCTCTTTAAGTGTGTTTTGCAAATCATCTCTTAACATCAGTTTTTCTCCTTTAATTTTTGGTTGTTGTTATCAAGGGTTAATCTTATTTTGCCGGAAGCGTCTTTCGGATACGGCATCACAATACGGAACAAAGCGCTGAAATCCGGCTCGAGTTGACGCTCTTGCAATATTTCCGTTTTTTCATCCGTTACGACATCATCGTCATTGATAATCATCGCCTTAACCGGCAGCAACGTAACAATTTGTTTGCCGTTGTTGTAGAGGCGACCGCTGATTTCCACCATTGAATGACCTTGTTCACGCAGATTGCGGATATTGACATCCTTAAATTGCAAATCCTTGCCTTTATACAAACTGTCGTAATTCATCTGCGCATAAACGGAATCCATCCCCGGAATATGTGCGGCAATATCATACCGATACAAATACAAAAGCAACCCGCCCAAAATAATGCAAATCGGCAGCAACACGGCAATAACGGTGTAGGCAGATATATAATTGATGCAATAATGCCGGACTTTTTGCCACCAAGTCATCGTATCCACCGAATTGCCCGACGCAAACAGAATCTTGGTGTTTTGCGACAACCGGCTGAACATAATATCCAAATCATCTGATATCTTCTGCTGGGTGTTATCAACTGTCGGTGTATCTTGTATTAAGCTTTCCGTCCGAACTTCTGCCATTGGATTCATGGTTGCATTTTCCGCGTGACCGGCATTTTCGTCACTCGGATAAACCGTCCATATATTTCCGCATTCGGCACATTTAAATTTTTTGCCGTTTGCGGATATCTTTTTGTTTGAAATGTCATATACCGAATGGCAGTTCGGACAACTTATTAACATATTAACCTCTTTTTTTTCCACTATATTCTAAAAATCTTGATAAGCAATTAAAAAAAATATTTTATTAAACATATTTCTGTTGTATCATCGTTTTGACTTTGTAAAGAGGAGGAGTTATGTCTGATATGGCGACCTATGAAGAAAAGCCGATTATCAATATGCAAAATGTGGCTGTCGGCTATGACGGCGAGGATATTTTGACCAATGTTTGCCTGTCTTTGTCGGCAGGGTCTTTTACTTTTGTAACCGGAAAGAGCGGTGCGGGTAAAACCACTCTGCTCAGTATGTTATATCTGATGAAAAAACCAAGTAAAGGAATATTAAATGTGTTTGGCAACAACATCAATTTTACCAACAGACATAATTTAGCGTTGCTGAGGCAAAAAATCGGCGTGGTGTTCCAAGACTTTCGGCTTTTAGACCATTTGAGCGTTTATGACAATATTGCTTTACCGCTCAGAGTGCGCGGTATGAACGAAAAAGAAATCAGTCGGCGCGTTATGGAATTGCTGAAATGGATTGAAATGCACAAAAGCGTGTATAAACCGTGCAGCACGCTTTCGGGCGGTGAAAAGCAACGTGTTGCCATTGCGCGTGCCGTCATCAATCGGCCGGATATTTTGTTTGCCGACGAGCCGACCGGTAGCGTTGACTCGGAAATTGCCGAGAAACTGATGCGCCTGTTTGTAGAATTGAATAAGGTTGGAACAACGGTGGTAATTGCCACTCACAACGAGCAACTGACTTCGGAATATAACTTCCAACGGATTGAATTGGCAAACGGCACGGCAAAACTTTATCCGGCATTACGGAAAATTTAACGGAGGCGGCAAATGGATAAAGAGCTTATACGCAAAAACGAAATCACGGTTGAAGACGAAGACACATCTTTATTTATGTATGTGCTGTCATCTATTTATATGTATTTGTTTGTGGTGGTGTTGGCGATGGTTATGGCTATTCACGCCATGGTCAACAACTGGGAAAAAGATATTGTCGGCTCGATTACCGTGCAGGTGACGCCGGTTGAAGACGAAAACAAAAAAATCGATGCCGCCGAAACCGAGCAACAAGTCAACAAAGTTCTGCAATATATGGAAAATGTCAAAGGAGTGCAGAGTGTTCACGTTTTGGACGATAAAAGCATCGAAAAGCTGATGACACCGTGGCTCGGCAGCAAAATCGATGTTGCCAGTTTGCCGATTCCGAAGCTTTTGGATGTTCAACTCAACGCCGACGAAGAAATCAATTACGACGAAATTACGCAGGGCTTGCATAAGCTGACGCCGAACGCCTCGATAGATAACCACCGCTTGTGGCTCAACAGATTGCTCAAGTTTGCCGGTTCGCTCAACACCTTGGCTTTAGCGGTGCTGATTATGGTGATTACGATTTGCGCGTTTTCAATTTATTATTCGGCGCGCACCAGCTTGAACGTCAATATCGGTTCCATCGAGATTTTGCATATTATCGGTGCGCAAGATGATTATATTGCCCGTCAGTATGCCAAAACTTATGGTAAAATCGGCTTTTTCTCCGGTATTATCGGTCTGATGTTTGCCGTGCCGAGTATCATCATTATCGGTAAATACGGTATTTCTACCGGCAGCGGCCTGCTCAGCGGCGCAAGTTTATCGACATACGGCTGGATGCTGATTATGCTGACCCCGCTGTTTTCGTATTTTTACGCGCGTATTACGGCATATTATACCGTGCGCAAATCTTTGGAGAGAATGTGCTGATGCAATTTAAATGGAGATATCTTATAACCGTGCCGCTGGTTTGTTTAATCTGCCTGTGGCTCGGCGGCTTTTTGTATTTTTGCTATCAAATCAATCATTATACCCAGAGCAACGAAAAAACGGACGCTATTGTCGTTTTGACCGGCGGACGCAATCGGATTACCGAGTCAATTTCGCTTTTGAACAGCGGGCTGGCGGATAAAATGTTTATCTCGGGCGTATCGAAACGGGTAACGATTTCGGATATTGAAAACAAAGCCGGCGTTACGCTTTTAGAGCCGTATAAGGTTGAATTGGGCTACAAAGCGCAAGATACGGTCGGTAATGCGTCGGAAATCAAAGAGTGGATTGAGAGCAACAATATCCGCTCGGTGCGTTTGGTCACATCCAACTACCATTTGCCGCGGGCATTGACCGAACTCGGCACATATCATCTGCCGCTGAAAATCGTTGCACATCCGGTGTATTCGGAAAAAGTATCGAAAAACTGGTGGCATTCTTGGGGGACTTTGAAGTTTATCTTTGCCGAATACAACAAGTATGCGTTTGTGCGTTTGCGCAATTTGATAAAAATATAGGAGAGCAAAATGATTTATATTCGTTCGCTGTTGGCCAATGCCTTGTTTTTTGCCACATTGATTATCGGTTGCATTATTCAGTTGCCGATAGCTTTGTTGCCGCAAAAAGTGACGATTTTTTACTGGGATAAAATAGTAATGCCGGTAGCGCTGTTTTGGGTGCATTTTTTTGCCGGCTTAAAGTTTGAGGTGCGCGGAAAGGAAAACATTTTGCCGCAAAACGCCATCTACGGCTGCAAACATGAATCGGCGCTCGAAACTTATTCGTTTACGCAATTTGTGCCGACAACGACTTATATTTTGAAAAAAGAGTTGGTGTTTATGCCATTTTTCGGCTGGGCTCAATATTTTTACGGCATGATTCCGGTCAACCGCAAAGGCGGCGCGGCGGCGATGAAACATATGCTGACCGCAGTCAAAAAGCGCACCGATACCGGCCGTCCGGTCGTGATTTTTCCGGAAGGAACACGGTGTTTGCCGGGGACAACAAAGGGTTATAAATCGGGCATTTACTTTTTGGCCTCAAATCTGCATTTGCCGGTAGTGCCGGTAGCCATCAACACCGGCTTGTTCTGGGCTAAAAATTCGTTTTTGCGCTATAAAGGAACGGCCGTTTTCGAGTTTTTGCCGGCCATTTCCGCCGAGGGCAAAAGCAAAGAGCAATTTATGGACGAGTTACAAACGGCAATTGAAACAAAATGTGCCGAACTTAATCGGGAAGCCGTCGAAAAATATCCGTATGTGGCAAAACATCTCGGCAACAGTGAGTCAAAATGAAAAAATTTTTGCAATTTCTGAAATCTTCCTGCACGGCATTCGGTGCCCTTATGCTTATCGGCATTATCCTGATGCTTGTCGTGCGTTTCATGAACGGCGGAGCAATTCATATTCCGCCGCATTCAATGCTGGTAATTAATTTTGCCGACAGTTTCGGCGAAACCGCTAACGGTAGTCTGATAGATGAGATAATGGGCAAAAACACCATGTCTTTTTCTCAACTGATTAAGGCAATTGAATTTGCACAGGCAGATAAGCGTATTGACGGTATTGTGGCCAGAATCGATGTTTCTGATTTAGAATTGGCGCAATTCAAGATGTGGCGCGGGCAATAGCGCGTTTTCGGCAAAGCGGCAAAAAAACGGTGGTCTTTTCGCAAGGGTTCGGACCTTTCGGGCAGGGAAACCGCGAATATTATCTGGCATCGTTTTTTGAAAAAATCTATATGCAACCGCATACCACCATCGGCTTAACCGGAATCGGTATCGAAGTGCCGTTTGCGCGCGAGGTGCTAGATAAAATCGGGGTGACGCCCGAATATTATACGCGCTATGAATACAAATCGGCCATGATGTCGCTCACGGACAAACAAATGTCGGCGCCGTATCGGGCAAATATGACCGGTCTGGTTAAAAGTTTGGTTGATGAGCTTAAAGAAGGGATTTCGGCAAATCGCGAACTGACCGAAGATTTGGATAAAATCATTAACCGCGCGCCGCTCAGCGCAGAGGAGGGTAAAAGCGTCAATTTAATCGACGACTTGCTGTATTTGTCGGAATTGGAAAAATTGCTTAAAGACGATGGTATCAAAAATTTTGTGGGGTTAGAGGATTATGTCACGCAATTTCGGCCGAACGAAGGCGATTTGCCGACCATTGCCGTGTTGAATTTGAGCGGCGTTATCGATACGGGCGAAAGTTCTTCCGATATCGACGGCGAGTTTGTTCTCGGCAGTCAAAGCGTGCTGGCG
>JAFYFJ010000096.1 GCA_017543835.1 Alphaproteobacteria bacterium
AACCAACTCCCGCACTTTTGTCGGGCCGGCCAAGGTATCTACCAAATTCGCCAAATCGTCGGCCTCAATGTCGTTGCTCAGATTTGCCGCCTGCGCCGGATACGCGTAGTGATGCCACTTCCGATATATTTCCCGATAACGCAAAGCGGCATTGTAAATCAGCGCAAACAAATCTTGCCGTTGTTCATACCATTTCATCCGCTCGGCTTCGGCTTCGGCACGCAAAGAAGCATCTTGCGAATTGTAGAGTTCGAACAACTCCCCTTCGCTATACTTTTTGCCGCGCACCTCAACCGAAAACTTGGCGCGTTCTTCGTTGTAGAGGCGCACCCAGTAATCCGCGACCGACTTCTGCTCGATAAAGAGCTGTTCAAGCTCGGTCGAGAGCGCATACGGGCGAAACTTGAGGCATTTTTTGAGCCACGCACGTTTGCCGCGGCAGTCATCGTTGTCCGGCAGAATCACCTGAGAATAGTCAAGCTCCGTGCGAATTTCAACATCAAAGAACGCCAGTTCTTTGTTGCAATCGCTGACCGCATCCTGCATATTCTGATAAAACGTGCAAACCTGCTTGTCGTTCAGGTCGGTTGACCAAACGAGATAAGCATAACTCTCCAGCTTGTTCACAACAGCGCAAAGGTCGGCATACTCGGAAATGCAATCGTGAAAATACATCGGAGACAACGAGGCAACTTTCCCCTCATACTTTTTCCGAAAATCACGGCACTTCGTTAAGGCATTTTTACTTTCGACACACGCATCATCTGATGACGCGAAAATGTCAGATAAATTCCATTTCTCTGTCATAAGTAGAATTTTTAAGTTAATAATTGCAAATATGAAAGGAGATTATCTTCTTTTTGCGCTTTTGTCAAGAGATGTTGTGTAACTTAGTCCGTTTTGCGTTTTTGCCGAATAATGCCGACGGCGCGATTAAAATCATCGTTTTGCGCATAATCCTCGATTTTGACCGGCAATTTGCGCCGCCAGTTCGGATGTTTGTCGCGGTCGGTTCCAGGCAGATTTTGCAACACTTCAACCCCGAAAATATCTTCGAGTTGCGCCAAATAAACCGCGCTGTTTGATTCTGACGCATACGCTTCCACCGCTTCCGTCAAGCCGTTCGGATACCCCTCGCCGAACAAGCAATCGCATTGCCGTGGTTTATCTTGCGGCCATACACCGGCCCAATCAAGCGCTCCAAGCAAACGCCGACGCTCATCTTCGCGCCCTTGGTATTGATTCTGCCGCTCCTGTTCATCAAGCATTTTGAGCTTAAACATTGTTTCGATATCATAACCGAACCAGCGCATTTTGAGCGGCGCCATATCGTGCGTGCCGACCGAGCAAAACGCACTCTGCGGAAAGTCCGTCGGTGCTTTGAAATCACCGCCGCCGTTCCAACGTTCCGCCCACAACACACTCAGCGAATAAATACCGCGCGCGTGGATTTTATCAATAAAGCCGTCCGGCACATTACCGATACTTTCGCCAACCACCATACACTTATTCAGATAGCTTTCAAGCGCCACAATTCCGAGCATATCGTCAAAGTTATAATAAACATAAGTGCCGTCTTCTGATTTATCCGGAATAATATAAAGCCGCATCAAGCTCATCACATGGTCAATACGCAACGCTCCCGCCCCCTGCATCGCCGCCCGCAGAATCTTGATAAACGGACGATATGCCGCGGCCTTTAAGCGATACGGATTAAACGCACCCAAGCACCACTTCTGCCCCGTCGGGAAGAATACATCCGGCGGCGCACCGGCACCGCAGTCTTTGATGAACAAATCGTTGCCGGCCCACAGCTCCGCGCTGTCTTTACACAACCCGACCGGCAAATCGCGATACAAGCCGATTTTTAAGCCGCACTCTTTTATTGTTTGATATACTTCTTGTAATTGACTTTCGGCAATATATTGCAAAAACTTGAAGAACAGAATCTCACGTTCGTGCGTCTTTTTAAATTCCGCCACCGCCGCCGAATACGGATTTTGCAGTTCCTTTTTCCAACCGCGCCAACCGCCGAAAACCTTGTCGTGATATGCCGAATAAATTGCCTGAAATGTCGCCAGATTATCCAAATCTGAACCGGCATCAGCACAATATTTTGCAAACTTTTGATATTCGCGCGCCTGCGGTTTGGCCACAAACTTTTCAAAGATTTTTTTAAGCGCCGTCATCTTCAAATTATACACCGCCGTGTAGTCGATATCGGTTGTTTGCCGCACATAATCGAGCGTTGCGGCATCGATATATTCCGGCTTGTAACCGGCAACTTTTTCGACATCGATATAAATCGGGTTTAAAAATAAACGGCTGATAGAAGAATACGGGCTGGCATTTTCCGGATAATCGTGAAACAACACATTGAGCGGATTAACCCCGATGACATCGGCGCCGACTTTGGCACACATCAAGGCAAAGTTTTGCAAATCCGTAAAATCGCCGACGCCCCAGTTGCGCGCACTGGTCAAAGCATAAAGTTGAATGGCAAAACCCCATAATTTTTGCCGCGTCAATACTTCCGGCACATAGCATTTTTCCGGCGTTACCGCCAACACCGAGTGCGCAATATTGCCGCCGCTCGTCAGCTCGATTTCATAATATTCCGGCGCCATATCCGAGATAACGGTAAATTGCACACGCGCATATTCGTGGCGGCCGATTTGTTTGGTTTCGACAATTTGTTGCGTATATTGCACTTCAATCGGCTGACCGTTGTGCAACACACTCAAGGTCAAAGCGTCGACTTCACCGATTTTAACCGCGGCATCAAATATTTTTTGCCCACCGCGCACCACATAAATCGGCTCAAGCGTATATTGCCAACGCTTATTTTCAAGCTTTTGCAGCAGTTGTGCACTCTCATCAATATTTTTGAGTTCAAAACCGAGGCAATTAACTATTTGCCGCAAAGTTTCATCATCTGCCGTGTATGTTTTATGGTTCTGTGCCGCATCTTCATACGTTTTGACGACACCGATTTTTTCAAGCAATTTTTCCCAAGTGTTTTGCATTTTTTACTCCGGCTTTCTGATTTCTACCACCACAACGCTCCAGGCCGGCACCTTAAACTTTTCTTTAGGGTCAATCTTTGTATCCGTTATTTTATCGGAACTGTCCAGCACAACCTCCGCCAAGGCATTTTTGCAAAAAGACGGCAAACACCATTCTTCTTGTGTTTCATTGGCATTGCAAATCATCATATACGAGCAATTCTCCTGAAACACATAACTTGCCACGCTGTGGCGATTTTCAATATACCAATCGGCATTTTCAAATTCCGTGCCGTCATTTTTAAGCCACATCATATCTTTAATTTTGTAGCGTGCATATTTTTCCACTATCCGTCCGTCAAAAAATTTGATGCGCTTGAAAATACCCATTTTTTGCCGCAACGAAATCAGCTTGCGCACATAACCGGCAAGACCGTGGTCTTCTTTGCTGATTGCTTCCCACACGAGCCAAGTCAGCACATTATCCTGACAATACGGATTGTTGTTACCGAATTGCGTGTTGCCGAATTCATCGCCCGCCACCAACATCGGTGTGCCGAAACTCATCAAGAGCGTTGCCAACATCGCTTTTTTGCGACGCAACCGATTTTCCGCAACTTTTCGATTGTCACTCGAACCTTCCACACCGGAGTTGTAGCTCCAATTGCAATCGTTACCGTCGCGGTTGTCTTCGCCGTTGACCATATTGTGCTTTTCGTTGTAGCTGACCAAATCGGTCAAGTTAAACCCGTCGTGTGATGTAATGAAATTAATGCTGCTCCAAATATCGCGGTTAGCATATCCGAATACATCGCTTGAGCCGGAAATGCGGCTGGCAAACTCACCGACCTGTTTATCATCACCGCGCCAAAAACGCCGCACCACATCGCGATAGCGGTCGTTCCACTCCGCCCACGACGGCGGATAAGCCCCGATTTGATAGCCGTCCATCGTAGCATCCCACGGTTCGGCAATCATTTTGCACGCGCGCAAACTCGGGTCTTGCCGCGCCGCAAGCAAAAAGCCGCTGTCTTGTGTGAACTTGCCGCGCACCCGACTTAAACTCGTTGCCAAATCCAAACGGAAACCGTCGACGTGCATCACATCGTGCCAATATCTGAGCGAATCCGTCACCAAAGTCAACACATACGGATTTTGCAAATTAAACGAAGCGCCGCAACCGGTCGTATCAAAATAAAAACGTTTGTTATCCGCCTGCAAAGTATAATAGCTTTCATTATCTATACCGCGATAACATAGCGTCGGCCCCATTTGATTGCCCTCAATCGTATGATTATAGACCACATCCAAAATAACCTCTTTGTTATGCGCGTGCAAGGTTTTGACCATCTGCTTAAATTCATCTATATCGTTGCTGACCAAGTATTTTGCTTCCGGAATAAAATACGAGAGTGTTTCGTAGCCCCAGTAGTTGTCGATATACATGCCGTCTTTTTCACCGAAAAACGAAAACACCGGCAGCAATTCCACCGCCGTCACGCCGAGCCAATCCAAATAGCAGGTTACACAATCTTCGGTCAGCCCCAAAAATTTGCCGCGATTACAATTCGGCACTTTCGGATGCAACATGGTATAGCCACGAACGTGCGCTTCGTATATCACGCTTTGTTCAAACGGAATCCGCGGATGCTTGTCATCGCCCCAGTCAAATGTATCTTCAACCACCACCGATTTCGGAACATACGGTGCACTGTCAAGCGTGCTGAAAGACAAATCTTTTTGCGGACTGTCTAAGTCATAACCGAACAGTGCCTTGTGCCAGATTACCTTTCCGATAAGCTTTTTGGCATAAGGGTCCAAGAGCAGTTTGTTCGGATTAAAACGTTTTCCCTCCTCCGGCTTATAAGGCCCGTAGACACGATAGCCGTAGGTTTGTCCGACGCCGACACCTTCCAAATAAATATGCCAAATATTGTTGTCATTTTCGGTAATACAAAAACGTTGTTCTTCTTTGGTGCCGTTTTGATTAAACAGGCAAAGTTCCACCTTTTCGGCGTGCGCGGAAAACAGGGCAAAATTCACTCCCTTGCCGTCATAAGTTGCGCCTAAAGGATACGCGCGCCCCGATGAAACTTTTATCTCTGTCATATTTCCTCTATCTTATCGGTTTTAACACAATGGTTGAAAGCGGCGGCAACACCAATTCAATTGAATACGGCAAATTATTGACGCCGTAATTTTGTGCCTGTTTCGGACCTTCGTTACGCACACCGCTGCCCCAATAGTGTTTATCATCACTGTTGAAAATTTCCTGATACGCGCACGCTTCACGCACACCGACACGGAAATTGTGACGCACCACCGGCGTAAAGTTGCAAATCACAATCAGATAGTCGTCCGGATTATGCCCCTTGCGGAAGTATGAAATCACGCTGTCGTCAATGTTGGCATAATCAATCCATTCAAAACCGCGCGAGTCAAAATCTTCTTCATACAACGGCGAATTGCCGCGATACATCAAATTCAAATCACGCACGCAATTTTGCATACCCTGATACATCGGATATTCAAGCAAATGCCAACGCAAACTTTCGTTAGAGTTCCACTCCCAATCCTGTGCAAATTCGTTGCCCATAAACAAAAGTTTTTTACCCGGATGAGTCCACATAAAGCCGTAATAAGCGCGCAAGCTTGCAAACTTTTGCCACTCGTCGCCCGGCATTTTGGAGAGCATCGAGCCCTTGCCGTGCACCACCTCGTCGTGCGAAATCGGCAGAATAAAGTTTTCGTTGAACGCATACAACAAACCGAACGTCAACAAGCCGTGGTGATATTTGCGGTGCACCGGCTCGTGACTGATATAACGCAACGTATCGTTCATCCACCCCATATTCCACTTAAAGCCGAAGCCCAAACCGCCGGCCGAAACCGGACGCGACACCATCGGCCACGCGGTTGATTCTTCGGCGCACGAAAATGAGCCGGCCGATTGCGTATAAATCAGCTCATTCATTTTGCGCAAAAAGGCAATTGCTTCCAAGTTTTCGTTGCCGCCATAGACATTCGGAATCCACTCACCGGCTTTGCGTGAATAATCAAGATAAAGCATAGACGCCACCGCATCAACCCGCAAGCCGTCGATATGAAATTCT
>JAFYFJ010000097.1 GCA_017543835.1 Alphaproteobacteria bacterium
CACACGCTCAACGCCTTCACCAAACGAAATTTTACGAACCGTGAAAGACGAATTCAAACCGTCATTTTTACGCGCAATGCAAACGCCTTCATAAATCTGAATACGTTCTCTGTCGCCTTCTTTAACTTTGGTGTGAACACGCAAGGTATCACCCGGCTTAAAGGTCGGCATATTTTTGCCTTCCATCAGCTTTTCAATTTGTTCTTTTTCAATATTTTCGATAATATTCATTTTATCATACCTTTTTTAAGTTAATTTGTTATTCCTATACACCATAATTTATTCGGAATCAAGTATTTTTTCCAATAAATCGGGGCGTCGTGTTCTTGTTATTTGAAGAGCCTGTTGTCTTTGCCATTTGGCAATATTTTCGTGGTGACCGCTCATTAAGATATCCGGCACTTTACGACCTTTCCATTCTATCGGACGCGTATATTGCGGATATTCCAGCAGATTTTGCTCAAAACTTTCGTTTTCGGTTGATGCCGCGTTACCGAGAACCCCCGGTAACAGTCGCACGACCGCATCAAGCATAATCATCGCCGCTTGTTCGCCGCCGGTCAGAATATAGTCGCCGATACTGATTTCCTCAATACCGTATTCTTCAATCACGCGTTCGTCGATACCCTCGAACCTGCCGCAGATAATCGTCAGATTTTCTTCTCGGCTCAGTTCGTGCACTTTAGCTTGCGTCAGCGGCTTTCCTTTCGGGCTCATATAAATGATTTTGCCGCCGGTGTAATTATGTTCGATAGCCGTACCCAAAACATCGGGGCGCATAATCATACCGGCACCGCCGCCGCACGGCGTATCGTCCACCGAACCGTGCTTATCAAACGCATAATTGCGAATATTGACCGCTTCCAACCGCCAAATACCTTCATCCAATGCTTTACCCGTCAGCGATGTGCCGAGAAAGCCCGGAAATATCTCCGGAAAGATGGTCAGAATCTTAACGTTCAGCGTCATTTTCAACCTCGTCATCAGCCGCAAAAATCATTGTTGCACTCGAAACGATAATATATCCCTCATCAATATTGATGGTCGGCACATAATCTTTTGTGAACGGCAACATTTCCGTTTCTCTCTGCCCGTTGAGTTTGAGCTCGATAATATCGCCAGCGCCAAAGTTTTGAAACGCGGCCACTTTACCGATTTTTTTATCCGGCGTTTTCAAGCAGACATCAAGCCCGATTAAATCCGACAAATAAAATTCTTCTTCATCAAGTTCCGGCAATGCGGAACGCGGCACATAAAGCTCTGTTCCGACAAGCGCTTCGGCATCGTTGCGCGTGGTTACGCCTTCGATTTTTACGCGTGCATTGGTTGAAACCAGTCCCACAACTTTGATGGAAAATTTTTTGCTTGCATCGGCATTTTCAACTGCACCGTATTGATCTAAATCCAACGGATTTTGATTAACACTGCGCACTTTGACCTCGCCTTTAATGCCGTGTGCGGCCACGATTTTTCCGATACAAACTCTCTTTTCCATATCAAAGCTTTCTTACAGACTCAAAATAACTCTCTTAATTTTTATAACCGAAAATTATTCAGCGGAAGATTCGGAAGAAGATTCGGCATTAGCGGCAGCGGCGGCTTCGGCAGCGGCAGCAGCTTTTGCTTCTCTTTCCTTAATTCTTTCCAAGGCCTTTGCTTTAGGCGCAGATTTCTTCGGTTGGTCGCTGATTTTCGGAGCAGCGCACAAACCTAAATTTGCAAACAATTTCTGCAATCTTTCCGTCGGTTGAGCGCCTTTGGAAAGCCAAGCGGAAACTTTATCCGTGTCCAACACCAAGCGGTCTTTATGGTCTTGAGGCAACAACGGATTGTATGCACCCAATTTTTCAATATAGCGACCGTCGCGCGGCGCTCTTTGGTCGGCCGCAACAATATGGTAATAAGGACGTTTTTTTGAACCGCCGCGAGCTAATCTGATACGAACTGTCATTTTTATTTTTTCCTTTCGTTAAGTTAATTAAAACGGAAACCGTTTATTTATACCATTCGGCATCATTGAGCCGAACGGAGAGTTTTTAAGCATTTTAGACATTGCCGACAAACCGCCGAACTTGCCCATTTTTTTCATCATTGTCGCCATCTGCTCATACGATTTGAGCAAAACGTTGACATCATGAACTTCCACTCCGGAACCGAGTGCGATTCTTCTCTTGCGAGAAGCTTTGATTATATCGGGATGCGCGCGTTCTTCCTTTGTCATCGAAAGAATAATCGCCTCCTGTTTTTTCACCAGATTGTCGCACACGCCGGATTCTTCAATCTGTGATTTAAATTTCGACAGCCCCGGAATCATCCCCAAGATGCTCCCCATACTGCCGATTTTTTGCATTTGCCGCATTTGATTAAGCATATCGTTCAAATCAAACGCGCCGCTCATCATTTTACCTGCCATTTTTTCGGCTTCGGCATGGTCCACGTTTTCAATCGCCTTTTCCACCAGTGATACCACATCGCCCTGCCACAAAATGCGACCGGCGATACGGTCGGCGTGGAATTCTTCGATTTCATCAAGCTTTTCGCCCGTGCCCAAAAATTTTATCGGAGCGCCGGACACCATCTTCATCGAAAGTGCCGCACCGGCGCGTGATGTGCCGTCGATACGCGTCAGCACCAGACCGGTAATTCCGACTTTATCATTAAACTCTTTGGCAACATTGCAGGCCTCTTGACCGATTAAAGCATCAGCCACCAACAACGTTTCGGTCGGTTGTGCCAATTTTTTGACCTCAACCACTTCTTGCATCAGAGTTTCATCAATTTGCAAGCGACCAGCCGTATCCAAAATCAGCAAATCATACACGCCTTTTTTGGCTTCGGACAACGCACGTTTGGTAATTTCAAGCGGCTTTTGCCCCGCCACAATCGGCAACACATCAACCTCAATCTGTTTCCCGAGTTGCGCCAGTTGTTCTTGCGCCGCCGGACGATAGACATCAAGCGAGGCAAGCAAAACACGCTTATTTTTCTTTAAGCGCTTGGCAATTTTTGCGGCCGTTGTTGTTTTACCCGAACCCTGCAGACCAACCAACAACATACAAACCGGTGCCGGCGCATTAAAGTTGAGTTCGGTAGATTCGGCGCCGAGTAGTTTAACCAACTCGTCATGGACGATTTTGACCACCATCTGCCCCGGCTTCACCGACTTTACAACCTTTTCGCCCAAGGCCTCGGCTTTCACTTTAGAGATAAAATCTTTGACCACCGGCAACGAAACATCGGCTTCGAGCAGTGCCACCCGAATTTCACGCATTGCATCATCAATATCTTTTTCGTTCAGCACACCGCGTGATGTGATTTTCGAAAACGCCTGACTCAGCTTATCTGTCAAACTCTCAAACAAAGTTTTATCCTTTATACATAAACAGATTAACGTCAGTGTGCGAACCCTCGCTGACTGACGGACTCCTCAGAGCTTACATTTTTACGAACTTATGCAGGTAAAAATACTCCAAATTCGTTTGTGTTATAATCTGAAAAATTTTCCTTGTCAAGCAATTTTATTTAATTTATCGTAATTTACAGATTATTACGAAAGGTTTTTTAGAAATGTCCGAATCAAAACAACAGAAGTCCGAATTAACTCGACAAATCAATCTCTTAAATCAACAATATTCAGATTTGAAACAAGCCGTATCCGAAATCAAAATGCAACTGAATAACATAATGTTGCAAAATCAGGGAAATACGACCGGAATCAACATACTTCGGGCCAACACACAAAACTTTTACAACGAATTATGGTTTGCCAATTTGCTGCACGATACGATTATCCAAAGTCCTTGGCTGAAAGATAAGACATTTTCTCTGTTCGGCGGCGCGGCAAATTACAGCTTTATTTATTCGCTTTATCGTATTTTGGATAAGGTTAATCCGACCAACATTCTGGAAATGGGTTTGGGACAAACAACGCGCCTCACATCGCAATATATTGCTTATAAAAATCCGGCGGCGCATTTAACCGTTTGCGAACATAATCTCGAATGGATAGATATTTATACACCCGAATTGCCGGATGCCGATAATATCGATATCAAACACTTTGATTTGGAATATTTTATGCAAGATGGCAAACAAAACGATAAATATTCCGGCTTGTCCGAATATGTAAAACAACAAAAATATGACCTTATTATTATTGACGGACCGATAGGTTACGGTAAGAATCTGCCGCGCACCAATATTTTTGACTTAATCAACAACAATAATTTGGCCGATGACTTTATCCTCATCTTTGATGATGCCGAACGTGCCGGAGAACAGGCAACAATTGCATATACCGAAACATTACTGCATAACAAAGGTGTTAATTTTGCTTCTTTTGCCCGTTACGGCAGCAAAAAACAATATTTCATCACTTCTCAGTCCCGCAGTTTTATTCATTTCTTATAATCAGGTGCCGGAGGTATACAATGCTTCATAAATCACAAACACCGGTCAAAATTTTAATCGGCAAAATCATTCTGTTTCTGGCTCTCTGCACGGCAATTTATGCCTTTGTGCTGTATAACATTCAGCGCAATCTGATTTTTGTGCCGTATCATAATTATATTGCGCCGACGCAGATGGAAAATTCGCCGTTTGCCGAAAATGTGCTGACGATGAAAGACGGCACAAAAGTTATGACTTGGTATGCCGCCGGCGACAAGCACAAACCGGCGATTTTGTTTTTCCACGGCAACGCATTTCAACTCGCGGCTTATGCTGAGCAACTTTATCCTTTTGTTGCGCGCGGTTATGCGGTGTTGATGATGGAATATCGCAACTTCGGCAACACTGAGGGCAAAACGTTGCAACAAGATATTTTTTCCGATGCCGCTGAAACTTTCGACTGGCTCCAAGCGCAGGGCTATCCTGAAATCGTTGTCTACGGCTATTCTTACGGCACATCGGTTGCTTCCGGCCTAACCTCGCTACGTCCGGTCGATAAGCTGATTTTGACCGCACCGTTTTCATCATTACACAAACTCGTTAAAGAAAAACCGGTGCCGCTTGCCGGAATCTTGCTCAAAGACCATTATCCGTCGGAAGATTATCTGCGCGATTATCACAACCCGTTATTGATTTTGCACGGCACCAAAGACCGCCTGATTCCGATACATCACGGGCAGATGATGTTTGATGCCGCCGCTTCGGCCGATAAAACTTTTATCACAATAAAAGACTGTTCACACAAACCTATTTTCTTTGATAAACTCAATCAACCGGCGATTTTCGAGTGGCTCGACGCGCATTATGCAACGGAGAATACCTCGGAAAAATAAGGCATTAGCGCACATAATGCAAAAAAGTGCGTAATTTTGCAAAAAATGCTTGACCTTGCAAAAAAGTTAAGTTAAAAAAGATTTCGTTACGGAGCGTTGGTAGAGTGGTAATACAGCGGATTGCTAATCCGTCATCCCCTTAAAAGGATGCATAGGTTCGAGTCCTATACG
>JAFYFJ010000098.1 GCA_017543835.1 Alphaproteobacteria bacterium
TGCCTGTTCCATTCTGTCGGCAGTTGCCTTTGCTTCTTCTTTGGCGCGCATTTCATCATACATTTGTGCCGGATGGTTATAGTGAATAATCGTATCAACATTCGGTGCCATCGGCTCTTTGACATCGGCATCACCCGACGTCGGGCGCGTATCGATAACCGCCTCATCAGCCCCTTCCTGCATATAATAGCCGGCCGGCAACGGATGATATTTTTTGGTTGCCGCGTCATACAAATATTGACCGGTGTTGCGCGATTGCGTGGTTGCCGACAAATCTTGCGGTGCAACCGCCGCCGGTGCGGCAAAATTGCCCGAAGATTTCGGCGTATAATCTTGTGAGCCGCTGTAAATCTCGTTCGGTAAACGCATAATCATATAACCGTTGCCGCCGCCAAACGCCGGACCCGACAAGCCGATGGAATAAAATCCGCCGATATAGCCGTAATCCAAATCAATATAGTCAATCGCAAACATCGTCTTAATCGTGCTTGAGCCGATGGTGGTCATACGGCAGTTATAACCGTTATCCTCAATAATCACATTGTTTACGTCTTTAACATACAGCAATGTTTTGCTCGGGCGGCATACCGGAATTTGTCCGTTGTAGCTGACACTCCAGTTTAAAATCAGCTCCATCGCCATCGTATTGCTTTGGCTGATGGAAACATCGGTAATATGCACCCCGTCAACAAACATATTTGCCGGCGTTACGCCAACCGTAATCGGCACCGTCACAAATTCTTCCGTGCAAGCGTGTGTGGTAGAGTGTGCTTCACAAACCTGCGCTTTTTCACGCGCGTTGCTGTCAAACATATGCAACAAGGTGTTGTAAATAAATTCTTTAGATTGTGACAATTTTGCCGGTGCACATTGTTTTGAGCGGCAAACAACTATCGATGTCGGCATTTTCATTTGTGCCGGATACATTGCCTGGTCTACACCTTCACCGGCATAAGACGGCGGTAAATGCGGTTCTGCGTCATCACCCGAAAACCAACCGGCGTAAGAGTTATTTCCCGAAATCATCGAGAGTCCCAAAATTGAGAGGAATCCAAATCTTTTTAACATCGTGATACCTTTTTCTATAAGCTTACAGTTCTTTACGCTACAATAACAGGATTATATGAATGAAAAGTAAATAAAATAATGTTTGCACGAAAAATTTTTATGTTGTAGATTAAGTTTATGATGAAAAAAATGATGTTTTATATTTTGAGCGCGTTGATTTGCGGCATTTTCAGTTCTGCCGCGGCCGCCGAATATACGGCGATTGACGGCGACTCGCTCACACAAGGCGAACGGCGAATTCGACTCGACGGTATCGACGCACCGGAGTTTATCCAAGTTTGTTACGATATAAACGGCAAAGAATATCCGTGCGGCTTAAAATCGTTACAATATCTCGAAAGCTTAATGCAAAACAGCATTGTGACTTGCGATTGTCTGCCCGAGCCGGATATTTACGGCCGTGAAATGTGCGAATGTTTTGCCGACGGCGTCTCGCTCAATCGGGCAATGGTTTTCGCCGGCTATGCGCAAACATACCGTAGCGACAAATATACCGATGCCGAAAAAAGCGCAAAATCCGAAAAGCGCGGCATTTGGCAAGGAAAGTTTATGCGTCCGGCGCTGTTTCGTGCGCTTGAACGTGTGCGGCAAAACGCCGAAAAATAATTTTTATTCGGGCTATTTAACCATATACACAAACAAAGCGTAGCAAGCCGCCACGCCGATAACGATTTGCACCACCGGCACTAAAACCGGCATAAAATCAAACGCAAATTTAATCAAATCAAATTTGAATGCGCCGACCAAAGCCCAGTTAATACCGCCGAGCAAACCCAAAAACAATGCAATTCTTTTAAGTGCCATTTTAATTCTCCCGTTAGCGTTAAATCCGCATTATTTATATGGGCTAATGCTTAATTTTCGGTAAAACCGAAACATATTGACAAATTTGAAAATTTTTGCTATAATGAAAGTGCTTAAAATTACGAATTATGTTTGAAATTTATAAATTACTAAATTTCACACTTTCGAGTGTTGTATTCATGATTCGTATTTTTTTGTTATTGATAAGCGCGGAACCTGTTTCTTTGTTTATCAATAAGCGAATTTTTAAGTATTCCGCGCACAAGCAAAGAATTCCCTTATCTATTCGCTTTTTTTCTTTCGAGTGTTAGTTATTTTATATATTAGAAAAAAACAAAAAAAATTATACGATTATGAATTTTGGATTTACAGCCGCAATTGCCGCAATGCAGGCATTTGACACATTTGAAAATGAGAGTAGTTATAATCAGGATGACCGCTGGGCTGATCTTGAGAAAAGTGATAATAATAAAGGCGGTTTCGGCTGCTTCTTGGTGTCACTTTTGTTCCTTGGCCTTCTTGGTTGGGGTGTCTATTCTATGGGGCTCGTTTCTGACCCTTATGAAAGAACTGAGATGTGCACGACAACAGTCGAGCATGTCGAGAAAAAGCAGGTTACTACTACGGTTTACCAGACAGACAACATCCGTTCGGGTGAAACTGACTGGACTGTTACTCAATAACTCGATAGTATGAAAAAAAGCAGTGTGCGTTCTAATCCTTTACGGGAGAAGGAACACACGCTGTTTTTTTTATATTTTATTCTAAAATCCGCTTTTGAGCCACTCGGCAATATCGAAATCTTCGATTTTGGCAAACACTTCATTTAAATACGCCTCAATCAAAATCTTTTGTGCATCTTCAAGCGGAATCCCGCGCGATTGTAAATAAAACAACTGCTCGACATCCAAATCGCCGCTGCTTGCCCCGTGCGAACATTTAACATCATCGGCAAAAATTTCGAGTTCCGGCTTGCAGTCAACCTCGGCCTCATCACTTAAAACAAGCGCACGATGCAACTGATAGCCCTCGGTCTGCTGCGCATCCGGCGCAATATGAATCTGTCCCTGAAATACGCCTTTTGCCGCCCCGTCAAGCACACCCTTGACCAACTGATTTGAATTGGTATGCGGCGCCAAATGGCGAATATTGGTCGTGATATCGCTCACGCCGTTTTGCGCCAGCCGATACACCCCGTTGACTTCGGCAGCCGCACCTTGTTGCACCAAACGCACATAATTTTCGGTTCGCGCCAACGCACATTCGCCGTGCACCACAAAGCTCGTATAATTTCCGCCGGCTTTTACCTGCACACTGTTGAGCGCAATATGGTGCGCCTGTCCGGCTTCGTTTTGCCGCGTATAATGCTTCAAAACCGCGTCGGTGCCGACATAAATCTCATTAACAATATTATTAAAATACCGCGCCGCCGCCTCGCCGTCAAAATCCTCGATTAACTTTACCCGCGCCCCTTTTTCCACCGCAATAATATTGCGAATATTGCACAAACGGTTGACTCCCGCGTGCTGATGATAATGCAGATAAATCGGCTTTTCTTCGGCAAAATCTTTGGTGATGACAATAAACGCGCCCTCGTCTAACAATGCGGTATTGAGTGCGGCAAACGGAAAATCTTCAAGCGCAAACGATTTGTTCAAATACGGCTTAATTTCGCCACTTTCGATGGCCTCAAACAACGGCATAATCATCACGCCGCGCGGCAAATCGTGCGCAATATGAGTCAAACGGCCGTTACAATATTTTATTTGCAAGGCCTCAAAAGGTAAGGTTTCATCTTCTTCGCAATGCCCGTCACATTCGTGCGGCGTATCGTCGATAGTCGGCTGAGCGAGCGCATCTTCCTTAAAATAAGAATATTTCCACGCCTCTGTTTTTTTGCTCGGTAAGCCGGTGCGTTCAAACGCGGCACGCGCCTTTTCGCGCAAGCCCTCAAGCCACGGAATATTTTCGCCGAACAGCGCTATGTTCTGCTTTAACAAACTCATTTTGACATTTCCACATAATTTTTGTAGCCGTTTGTTTCCAATTCTTCCGCCAAAACCATATCGCCGGTTTTGATAATGCGCCCGTCCGCGTAAATATGCACAAAATCCGGCTTTATTTGCTTGAGCAAATCGAGATGGTGCGTAATAATCAGCAAGCCGTTATCGGTATTGTGCCATTGATTAACCCCTTGCGAAACAATTTTCAGCGCATCAATATCCAAGCCGGAATCCGCCTCATCTAAAATCGCCAGTTTCGGTTGTAACAAGCTCAGTTGCAAAATTTCCAACCGCTTTTTCTCGCCGCCGGAAAAACCGACATTTATCTCACGTTTAAGCATATCCGCGCTGACTTCAAACTCTTTGGCTTTACCGCGCAACAGCTTCAAAAACTCGGCCGCATCAAGCTCCGGCAAATTGTTATATTTACGCACGGCATTGATGGCATGTTTCAAAAAATTCTGCGTTGTCACACCCGGAATTTCTACCGGTGCCTGCATACTCAAAAACAAGCCGAGTGCGGCACGTTCTTCCGGTTTGAGTGCGTTCAAATCCTGCCCGCAAAACTGCATTTCGCCTCGTGTTACCGCGTAATCCGACTTTCCGGTCAAAACATAAGACAAAGTCGATTTTCCGGCACCGTTCGGCCCCATAATCGCGTGAATCTCGCCGGCATTAATCGTCAGATTCAAGCCCTTGATAATCTCTTTGCCGCCCTCAGCCACGCCGGCATATAACTCTTTGATTTCAAGCAGTTTTTGCATCATTTTCTTTTTCCTTTTGTTCCCAGTCATCCAGCCGTTTATCAATCATTTTGAGCTTATCGGCTTTATAAGCGCGGACTTTATCGGCAATATTATAGCAACACTTAAGCTGTCCGAGCATAATTTCAACATCGGCGGTTTCTTCAATAATCGCATCGGTATTGTCTTTTTTGCGGTTGACGTTTTTCAGAATCTCTTTTATCAACTCGCTCATTTCTTCGATAACTTGCAACATTTGCGGCTCTTTGCCCCAAACCCGCAAGGCACGTTTATATAATTTATCTTCATTAACTTCGGTCATTATCCGACACTCCCCTCCAAGCTGATATTGATGAGTTTTCCGGCCTCAATGGCAAATTCCATCGGCAATTTCTGCATAACTTCTTTGCAGAATCCGTTGACAATAAGCCCGACCGCTTCTTCTTCCTTTATCCCGCGTTGTTGGCAATAAAACAGCTGTTCTTCGCTGATTTTTGAAGTTGTTGCCTCGTGTTCCAAAACCGCTGATTTGTTGCGGTTTCGGATATACGGCACGGTGTGTGAGCCACAAGTCGAACCAATCAGCAAACTGTCGCATTGTGAATAATTGCGCGCCCCTTTGGCATTGGCGGCAATATCCACCAAGCCGCGATAAGTTTGATTTGAAAATCCGGCGGAAATACCTTTGGATATGATTTTCGAGCGTGTATTTTTGCCAAGATGAATCATTTTGGTTCCGGTATCCGCTTGCTGATGATTATTGGTAATCGCCACCGAATAAAATTCGCCGACCGAATTATCGCCTTGCAACACGCACGATGGATATTTCCACGTTATCGCCGAACCGGTTTCGACCTGCGTCCACGAAATTTTGGAATTAACACCGCGACACGCCGCCCGCTTGGTCACAAAGTTATAAACGCCGCCCTTGCCGTCTTTATCGCCCGGATACCAGTTCTGCACGGTTGAATATTTCACTTCGGCATTGTTCATCACCACAATCTCGACAATTGCCGCGTGCAACTGATTTTCATCGCGTTGCGGCGCGGTGCAACCTTCCAAATAAGACACATAACTGTCGTCTTCCGCCACAATCAACGTGCGCTCAAATTGCCCCGTATTTTGCGCATTGATACGGAAATATGTCGAAAGTTCCATCGGCGCTTTCACACCTTTCGGAATATACACAAACGAGCCGTCGGTAAATACGGCGGAATTGAGGCAAGCGTAGAAGTTATCGGTATAAGGCACGACCGAGCCCAAATATTTTTGCACCAAATCCGGATGTTCTTTAATGGCCTCGGAAATCGAACAAAAAATAATGCCTTGCTGAGCCAATTTGGCGCGATAGGTTGTTGCCACCGACACGCTGTCGAACACCGCATCCACCGCCACCACACCGGAAAGCGCTTCTTGTTCTTTAAGCGGAATCCCGAGTTTGTCATAGGTTTCGAGCAAGGTTTTATCGACTTCAGCCAAGCTTTTCGGCCGCACTTTTTGCTTTGGCGCGGCATAATAGCTGAGCGCCTGAAAATCAACCGCATCGTATTTTAATTTTGCCCAATGCGGCTCGGTCATCGTCAACCAATGGCGATAGGCCTTCAAGCGCCGTTCCAACAACCACTCCGGCTCATTTTTTTTGGCGGAAATCGTGCGGATAATATCTTCATTTAAGCCGCACGGCACGGTATCGGCTTCAATCTGTGTTGTAAAGCCGTATTTGTATTTATCACCGCTTAAATCTTCAATTTCCGGTTTTTGCGCCATTATTTTTCCTCTTTAAATCTGCCGCATCATAGCAAGCCGCGCCAAAAAATCAAGCATTTTTCACAAGTTCTTTCAAGCGAGCGACAATCGCATCAAACATTTGTTCGGTCAGCACGCCGGTATTGATATTATAGCGTGATGTATGATACGAATCGAGCAAAATCAAGCCGTTTTTATCGAGTTTATGCTCGGCGCCATGTGCAAATTTATACGCCGATTTTTTGCACCCGAGCGCCTGCAACACCGCCCCGTGTGACACCGCACCGAGTGAAAGAATGATTTTCAAATTCGGCATCGCGGCAATTTCTGCTTGCAGATACGGGCGGCAAGCTTTTACTTCATCGGCCGTCACTTTATTTTGCGGCGGCACACAGCGCACGGCGTTTGAAACCCGCACGTTTATTAACTCAAAGCCGTCATTTTTCACTTTACCGTAATTGCCGCGCGCCAAGCCGTATTTTTTGAGTGCCGGATACAAAATATCGCCGGCATAATCGTTGGTGAACGGGCGATTGGTCTGATTTGCACCGTTTAAACCGGGAGCTAACCCGACTACCAAAATCTCGGCATTAAGCGCACCGAATGACTCTACCGGTGCATTGTGATAAGTCGGAAACTTCTGCTTATTTTGCGCTCTGAATTCCACCAGCCGCGGACACTTGACACACTCAAAAGACGGACATTCAAACATATTTTTCTCCTTTGCCGTCATCATAAAAGCGAAAAATCCGCCTGTCCACTTTAAATTTGTTTTTTCACGGTTATATACACTTTGCTAATAACAAAATTTTTTGAACATTTATAAATGGAGAAAAAACAATGAAAAAATTTTTATTACTTTCCGGCGCGGCAATGTTGATTTCGGCAAATGCCAACGCTATGACGCATTACGATTGGTCAAACATTAAGCCGTATATCGGTGCGGAATATGTTTATTCCAAAGCTAAACTCGGTGGCACAGCCGGCGGGATGAAGGACAATTTCAACTCAATGAAAGGCGACTTGGGTATGGAATTGTATCATAATGTTTACACGGAATTTTCATATCAACAATCGTGGCAAGTCAAAAACAAAAAGGGCTTTGACGACCACTCGGTGAAACAGCGTTTTGCGGCTTTTGCTATGGATTTATACGGCAAAATGCCGATTATGTGCAGCCCGTTCGGCTTAGTGGCAACCGGCGGTTTGGCACTTTATGACGTAACGCAGAAGGGGTTGCCGGACAAATCATTTCAACGTGTCGGCTATCGTATCGGCGGCGGTATGCAATACGATATGAACGAACATTGGTCGGCACGCGTTATCGGTCGTTATTCTTATGTCGGCGCCAACCGTTTGGATAACTACAAAGAAGTCGCCGCCGGCATATTGTATCGGTTTTAAGCATCGGCAAATTCAAAAAACGGATAAGAGCGTCTTTCAGCGGGCGCTCTTTTTTAATGTTTAAGGTAAAAAAAGTCATAAATCTTGGCAAACACAATGTTGGTATAAATAAAGATGACGGTGCTGACCGTATAATCGAGCCAATTATGCAGGTTAAAATGAATATCCAGTTGCGATGCAACGGCCTCAGGCACCAACAAAATCGCGGAAATAATCACAAACTGCCAATAGTTGCCTTTGGTTTTGTCGCCAACCTTGCGAAACGACGCATTTTGCTGCCGGAGCGACGAAATCCACGCCAAATACGGCTTGCATATCAGCGGCGGTGCCAGCAAAGTCAGCACGCTATACACAATCACCAACGTTATCCCCGAGAGCTGTCCGATATCTTTTTGACTCGCCGGTTGCAGATAGTTTTCGTAAATATCCATATACACATCGTCAAAGCCCAAAAACAGCGGCACCATCGGCAACAAAGCCACACCGAAACCGCACAGCGCCAACAAAAACAACGCCTTGGTGGACGGGGTTAAACTGCCGAATATCGCTTTGTTCGAAAAATACGGTTTTAAGCCGTAATAATAGCGATAGAAAAAGCACCAAAAAATGTAATAAGTCAAAATCCACACGATAAACGCCGGATTTTGAATACCGCCCGGAATCGCCTTTAAGAGCAACATATACACCATATTGACGACGCAAACACACAAGACAAACATCGGATTTGCCGCAATATAATGATTGACCTCGCGAAAAATTTGTGTGAAGTGCATTTTAATCAGCGGTTTCTTTTTCATCGTCATCTGCGGCATTTTTTATTCCATTTCCAGTTTATATTTTCCGTTGTCGGTGATAATCAGCCGCCGACCGTTTTCTTGTTCCACCTTTTGCCGCAAGCGGTAAATATGCGTTTCTATCGTGTGCGTCGTGACTTCTTCGTTATACTGCCAAACATTGACCTGCAAATCGGTTTTGCCGACAAAGCGACCGGCATTTTTATAGAGGTATTTCAAAATATTGACTTCTTTTTCGGTCAACTTGGTTTCGGCACCGGTTGTCAAATCCGTAATCGTGCGCATATTCGGCTGCAACTTATATTGATTAAACACCAATGTGCCCTCTTCCGAATTATCGAGCACATTGTTGGCGGCGTGCATCATATCCGTCAGTTTCCATAGCGAAAACGGCTTGTGCAACACCAAATTGAGCTTATCGCTCTCCGGCAGTTTTTCAGAAGTCAGCAACAGCGCCGGCACACTCGGGAATTTTTCCCGCACATTTTGCAAAGCGCTCAAATCTTCGTCAACCACAACAATATCCGGCATTTCGGAATCCACCGCCGCAAAATTATCCAAATATTTGCTCATTTGCAGCAATAAATCGTTGCGAAAATCCTCATTTTGCGAAATCAAGAGCACTTTCATCATTCGGTCCTCAATAGCTCAGTTCCAAACCGACCATCCCCGCATAACCGCGGTTATTATCCTTAATCTCGCCGTTGCCCTTATATTCGGCATACGCGCCCGCCAAATAAACGGCCACATATTTGTTGACGGCAAAACGGTTGGCCCACGTGATGATTTTATCTTTGTTATCGGTTTTGTCGGCATAGGCGGCAAAATACGAAATACCGGTTTTAAACGGCCCGATTTCGTAACTTAAGCCCACATTAAAAGCGTGACCTTCGCGATAGCCGTCAAAATTTTCCGGCATATAAGACGCATTTGTGCGCTCGTTTAAGCCGTAATCGCTCGATGTGCGCCAACTCTGACGATACGAACCGCCCAAAGTCCACCCTTTGCGATAAATACTCAAACCGGCCGAGGCCTCCTGATTGTTTTTATGATTGAAAGCGTAGCCGAGCGAACTTTCGATTTCAACATAATTCAAGTTCAAATCATTATACAGACCGACGGCATAAGATGACCGATTATCATAGCGACTGCGTTTGTTAATCAGACCGGCGGCGGAGTAGCTGTCCGGCGTGTATGAAAACGCGGCTTTGGTATGATATACTTCCGGCGTAATGTAGCTGATTTTCGGCGCATCGGCATCGGTGTTCAAAAAGGTCGAATTAAGCGTGCGATACGCGGCCGCACGACTGTGTCGCACCCAATTCGGGTTCGCAATAAAATCCGTCACCGGCGAATTGTTGACGCGCCACACACCGACCGACGGTGCGCCCACCGCCATTTGATACGCCGCGTTATAGACCTGTCCGACCGTCAATTCGCCGTATTTATCCGACGCATAAGTCGCATACAGGTTTTCGCCCCATTCACCGTGATTATAATCCTCGATTTCTTTTCCGCCCGCAATTTGCGCATCGACACCGAGCGTCAATTTATCGTTATTATCCAAGCGATAACCGCCCGAAGTCCGCACCTCGAGTGCCACCGGCGTATGATTATGTTTATACAGCGGCCGATATTTATCCGCATAATCCGAGTAGCCGTAAAAACCGGTTGCGGTTGCGCCGTATTCATAAACAAATTCGCCGGCATAGGCAACATTTACAACGCCGCACAAAGCGGCAATAAGCAAGCTTTTCTTCATCTTTTGCTCTTCCTTTTCTTTTGTTCTTAATTTATGAACAGACGGCAAATATGTCAACATAATTCTTGATTTTCCCTCTTGTTTGCAATATGCCTGTTTATAAAATGCAAAATAGTGCTTTTAAAATTTGATTTATTATATATAATACGCAACAAGTTTTATTGAATGTTTATGTAAAAGAAAGGAAATATAATGCAAAAACCGGTTATGTTACTTATTTTGGACGGTTGGGGATACAGAGAAAAAACAACACCTGATAATGCCATCGAAAACGGCGAAACACCGAATTGGCACTATCTCTTAAAGACTTGTCCGCACGCCTTTATTGAAACATCCGGACTTGACGTCGGCTTGCCGAAAGGTCAAATGGGCAACTCAGAGGTCGGGCACACCAATTTGGGCGCCGGCCGCGTCGTGATGCAGGATTTACCGAAAATCGACCAAGCTATTGAGAATCATACATTAGAACAAAATCCGGTGGTGGTTGAATTGGTCAACACCTTAAAGAAAAGCGGCAGAACCTGTCATTTGATGGGCCTGATGTCGCCGGGCGGTGTGCACTCGCATCAGCAACATATTGTCGCTTTGTGCGAAATCTTGAACAAAAACGGTATCAATGTTGCCGTTCACGCCTTTTTGGACGGACGTGACACTCCGCCGACATCGGCACAGGGCTTTTTAGCCGAATTTGCCGAATCGATTAAGAATATGCCGCACGTCAAAATTGCCACTCTTTCCGGTCGTTTCTATGCTATGGACCGTGATAAACGTTGGGATAGAGTCGAATTGGCGTATAACAATATCGTTTCTGCCAACGGCAAACGCTATGCAACCGCGGATGAAGCCATTTCCGCTTCGTATGCCGCCAATGTTACCGACGAGTTTGTGGTGCCGTGCGTTATCGGCGATTATGCCGGTGCAACCGACGGCGACGCCGTTTTGATGGCAAACTTCCGCGCCGACCGTGCTCGTGAAATTTTATATGCGCTTTCCGATGACAAATTTGAGGGCTTTGTTCGCTCAAAAATCGTTAAATTTGCGCTGAGTGTCGGTATGACGGAATATTCGGTTGACCATAACCGCTTTATGAAAACGATTTTTGCGCCGGAAGCACTCAAAAACATCTATGGCGAAATCATTGCCAACCACGGTATGAAGCAACTGCGCATTGCCGAAACCGAGAAATACGCGCACGTCACGTTTTTCTTTAACGGCGGTGAAGAACGTATGTTTGAAGGCGAGGACCGTATTTTGATTAACAGCCCGAAAGTCGCGACCTACGACTTAAAGCCGGAAATGAGCTTGTATGAAGTGACCGATAAGTTGGTGGAAGCCATCGAAAGCAAAAAATACGATACGATTATCTGCAACTTTGCCAACGGCGATATGGTCGGGCATACCGGCGTTATGGAAGCGGCATTGAAGGCCGTTGCGGCGGTTGACGAATCGCTTGAACGTGTGATGCGTGCCATTAAAGACGTTAACGGCATTTTGCTCGTTACGGCCGACCACGGTAATGTCGAAAAAATGATAGACGAGACGACCGGTCAACCGTATACGGCACACACCGTCGGCAAGGTGCAGGCGGTGTTGTATAACGCACCGGCAAGTGTTACCGGCTTAAAAGACGGACGCTTGGCCGACATCGCACCGACGCTCTTGGATTTGCTCGGGCTTGAAAAAGCGCCGGAAATGACGGGTAATTCGCTCTTGATAAAATAAGGAACTTTGATGACTAAAAAGCTCTTTTTTGCACTTTTGTTTTTGTTGATGGCGGGCGGACAACCGCTTTTTGCCGCACCGATGGGTAAAACTGCCGCATCGGTATCGGCGGCAGACGTTGCCAAAGCAGAAGCAGAAGCAAAAAAGGCCTCGCAAGAGCGGCAAAAATTAGAAGCGGCCGCCAAAAAAATCAAAGAAGAGCTGAGCAGTGTTAATCAAAAAATGATTGCCACCGCCAAAAAAATTCAAAACGGCGAAGACGAAGTTGAACGTCAACAAAGCGAATTGGAAAAATTGCAAGAGCATCTCAGTGCTTCCGAAATCAAATTTGATGCCGACCACAGTATGTTGGTCGACACGCTTGCGGCGTTGCAGAACTTGGCGCAACGTCCGTCGGAAGCCATTTTGGCACAGCCGCTTTCGCCGGTGGAGGTTATGCGTAGCACAATTTTGATGCGCAACAGCATTCACGCACTCAAAGAGCGCGCCGAACATATCCGCCAAGGTATTGAAGATATTAATGCGCAAAAGGCCGAAATCGCCCGTCGTCTGAAAGATTTGGAAAAAGAAAACAAAGAGCTTGCCGCGCAACATACCGAGATGAAAAAACTTTCGCAGCAAAAGAAGCAAATTTACACGCAAGTCGAATCGCAGTCCAAAGAGGCCAAACAAAAGGCCGAACTTTTGGCCAGCCAAGCCGGCAGCTTGCGCGATTTGCTCGAAAAACTCGAAAAACAAAAAGAATTGCAACGCAAACAGTTGGCCGAAAAAGAACGTTTAGCCAAACAACGCGCGGCTGACGAATTGCGTGCCGAACGCGGTCAGACACCGACTGCTCACACCGCCGCCACCAACTTTGCCAAGGCCAAAGGACAAGTTTCACGGCCGGCTCGCGGTGCAATTATCACACAATTCAAGCAAGAAATGTCGAAAGGCGTCGAATCCAACGGCATAGACATCAAAACAGCATCTAATGCCCAAGTTATTGCGCCATACGACGGCACGGTCATTTTCTCCGGTCCGTTCAAAAACTTCGGCAACTTGATTATTATCGACCACGGTGAGGGCTACACTTCGCTTTTGAGCGGACTGGGCGAGAACAACACCGAGGTCGGACAAACACTTTTGGCCGGAGAACCGGTCGGCACTATGCCGAGCGGCGCTGCCGGCAAATTACACATGGAAATCAGGAAAAACAATCAACCGCTTAATCCGACTGATTGGATGACTTCAAGATAAAAAGGAAAAAGAAAATGTTCAAAAAATCAATACTCATATACACTTTGGCCGGTTGCTTACTTTCGTCGGCGGCTTTGGCAAAAGACGAAAAGAAAGATGACCAAATCAATACTTACGAACTCTTAAATATTTTCGGCGAAGTTATGGAACGCACCAAAGTTTCATATGTTGAAGATGTTACGGATAAAGACCTGATAGAATCTGCACTCAACGGTATGTTGACAGCGCTCGACCCGCACTCCAGCTATTTAAACGAACAAGACTATAAATATATGAACGAGCAGACCAGCGGCAAATTCGGCGGTTTGGGTATTGAAATCACTATGGAAAACGGCATTGTCAAAATCATTTCGCCGATAGATGACACTCCGGCGGCCAAAGCCGGACTCAAAGCAGGCGACTACATCACGGATATTGAAGACGAAACGGTGGTCGGCCAAACATTGAACGAAGTTGTGAGCAAACTGCGCGGCAAAGTCGGCACCAAAGTTAAAATCACGGTGCGCCGTGTCAACGAAAAGCCGTTTACGGTTACGCTTACCCGTGACGAAATCAAAATCCAATCGGTAAAGCACGAAATTAAAAACAACGATATTTTATACATCCGTATTTCCTCCTTCAGCGATGATGTTGATGTTGACATTAAGAAAGCATTTGAGGCCGCGCAAAAAGAGCTCAAGGGCAAACTTGCCGGCATTGTTATCGATGTCAGAAACAATCCGGGCGGCTTGCTCGACCAAGCGGTTAAGGTTTCCGATTTGTTTTTGGAACAGGGCGAAATCGTTTCCACCCGCTCGCGTAACGAAGAAGATACCGTCAAATATTCGGCAACGGCCGGCGATATTGCCGAGAATCTGCCGATTGTCGTGATGATTAACGAGGGTTCGGCATCGGCTTCCGAAATTGTGTCCGGTGCTCTGCAAGACCACCATCGCGCCGTTATTTTAGGCGTAAAATCGTTCGGTAAGGGCTCGGTGCAAACCGTTATTCCGCTCCGTAACGACGCGGCAATGCGTATTACGACCGCGCGTTATTATACGCCGTCGGGACGCTCGATTCAGGCACAGGGTATTGAGCCGGATGTCGTGGTCAAACAGGCAAAATTGGAAGAAATCGATAAAAGCAGTTGGCGCGTCAGCGAGGCCGATTTGAAAGGTGCGCTCAAAAACGAACAGATTAAAGACAGCGACAAAAACAAAAAAGAAAGCGATAAAGAAAAAGACGCCAAAAAGAAAGATAAAAACGACTATCAGCTGGTGCGCGCACTCGACTTGGTAAAGGCACTGTATATCTACGGCCAAAACGATAATCTTGCCGCCAAACCGGCCGAAGAAAAAGCCGACACCGAAGAAGCCGATAAAACAGATACAAAAGAAAAGAAATAATGTCGGGAATCTATCGTCGCAACGCGGGTATTGTGGTATTTAATCGGCAACGTCGCGTGCAATTGTGCAAACGCAACGATGTGGCGGATTCATGGCAATTCCCGCAAGGCGGCATAGAAGAAGGTGAGACGGTGGCGCAAGCGGCCTTACGCGAACTCAAAGAAGAAACGTCGTTGACAAACGTAATGCTTGTCAAGTCACTCGAGACGCCGGCGCGCTATACTTTTCCGCCGCAAATTATCGAATCGATGCAACGGCGCGGCTTTAACAACATCGGGCAGGATATTTATTGGTCGTTGGTGTTTTTTGACGGCGATGATGCGGAAATCAATCTAAAAACCGCCGAGCCGGAGTTTTCGGAATACCGCTGGGGCACATTGGATGAGGCCTGTCGTCTGATTATCCCGTTCAAAAAAACGGCTTATAAGGCGGCACGAACGGCATTTGCCAATCTGATTCAAAACTACGATTTCCCGCCCGAATCCGTTTAATGCCGTTGTGCGCGCATTTGGCTTTTAGAGATTGATTTTCAAAAACAATCATGCTACTTTGATAAAAAATAATTTTTATCGGAGAAAATTATGAACCGTTTGGCTTTATATACAATTTGTCTTCTGACTTCTCTTGCCGCTTCGGACGCGTTGGCTCAGCAACAGGAAGCATCCGCCGCAACTCCGGCACAAAATAATCCGCAACAAGCAACCGTGGTTCAAGCCGCTCCCGCAACGGAAGCGACCGCGCAACCGACGGCAAATATGGCACAGCCGGCCGAAAATGCGACACCTCCTGCGGCGGCCGCGCAACCTGCTCCGGCGGCAACCGCCTCGCCGGAATCGAATGTGCCGGCGGTCGAACAACCGCAATTTGATACGGTTGCGCCGGTAAGTTCGCAATCAACGCAAATGCCTGAAAATGTTATTGTCGAAGATGCGGAAAATCTGCTTTTTAAGACCGAAAACGGCGAAGAAACCGTCTACAACAAAAAGGACAAACTGTTTTCCGGTGCCATTATTTTGCCGGATAAAGACAATTTTTCAACAACTTACTACTATAAAAACGGTAAAAAGAACGGGGTTGCCGTATCGTATTACGATAATCAGCAAATCCGCACCGAAACGACCTATGAAAACGGCCATAAAAACGGTTCCGAAATTATGTTTGCCAAAGACGGTAATGCCATTTATCAACGCAATTACAAAGATGATGTGCTTGAGGGCGAAGAATTTTTGTTTCATGCCGGCGGCAAATTGCGTCAGCGCAGTTTTTATGTTAACGGCGAGCTCAATGACAAAGTGCATTATTTTGACCCGAACGGCAATTTAAGCAAAATCGAAACCTACCAAAACGGTGTCAAAAACGGCAAGGAAGAAGTTATTGAAAACGGCCGTCTGCGCGAAGAATATAACTATGTCGACGGCAAAATCTCCGGCATCGTCAAAAAATACAATGATAAGTATCTGATAGAAGAAATCGATTATAAAGACGGACTGCCCGAAGGTATCGGCAAAATCTATGCCGAAGACGGCGGCGTGACCGAAATTCCGTATACCGAAGGCAAGCGGCAGGGGCTCTCCACCGCCTATTATCCCGATAACAAAACAAAGCAAAAAATACAATATATCAACGACCAGAAAAACGGCGTCAACGAAACATTTTATCCGAACGGTCAGACTTCCGCATTTGAATATTATAAAAACGACAAGCTCGAGGGCACGGCGCGTTATTTTGATGAAAAAGGTAATCTGACTGCCGTTAAGTATTATGTTGACGGCAACGAAATGGCGACCGTCGATTTGCAAACCGATGAGTTGCTCAAAAAAATCTATGCGGCGTATAATTCGGGCAAACTCTCGCACTACAGCACCAAGCGACAGTATTGGTTCCCGGTTTTGTGGCTGGCGCTCAACACCGAAAAAAGCGATATTTTGCAAACGCTCGAAAAAGAGATGAAAATGTATGTGTTGGCAATTGACGATATGTCCGTTTATCGCCAAGAAGAAGATTTTGAAGATATCTCTAATCGCTTATATTTCGGGCTGACCCCGCTCGGTTATGCAATTAACTTGGCGGCACCGACCGAAATTTTGCAATATTTCATCAGCCAAATTGCAGAACCGAACCCGCGCGGAACAACCGCATTGCAAGAAGCCATTCGCTTAAATAATGCCGAGTTGGTTCGCTATTTGCTCGATAACGGCGCAGATATCGAATTGCGCGATACCAATGGCAACACGGCTTTGTTGTATGCCGTCAGAAGCGATGCGCAACCGGCCATCATTTCCGCCTTGTTGCAACACGGTGCCGATATCAATGTCAAAGACAATCAGGGCAATATGCCGATTTCGTATGCGCTTGAGCAAAATCACGATTCCGCCACCATTTTATCTTTGCTTAACTTTGGCGCCTCGCTTTCCAACATTACGCTCAGCAACGGCGAAACCGCTTTATTCCACGCGCTCAAAAGCAAGCAATCGGTTGAGGTTATAAATTCGATTTTGTCGGTTCTGCCATTTAAAAAGGGCGAAACCGATGCCGAGGGCCACAGCGCTTTGTATTATGCGCTTCATCATAATTATCCGGCGGAAATAATCGATAAAATCATCGAACTGAGCGGTGAGGATTATAATTTTGAGCCGGCGGATTTGTTGCCGGAATTGATAGACAGGCAAGATACCGCTTTGTTGAAAAGACTGCATTTTCCGGTGCGTTTAACCACCGAATTTGCCGGCGAAACCCGTAGCGATTTGTGGTATGCTTACGAGCACGATGCGCCGCAGGATATGACCGATTATTTGTGGGAACAGGGGGTTAACAAATTCGGCACGGATTATTTGACCACGGCGGTTGATAACAATTCCTTGCTTTTTGATGCTTTGCGCAAAAACGATAAGTTCACTGTTATGCACTTAATCGGCGCCGGTGCCCTAAAAGATTCGCCGCAAAAACAGGATTTGGTCGTTTACGCCCTCACCCACCGCATTGACGACACGGTGACGGATGCCGTTATTGCCGAAATGGAAGAAGCCGACCTCAATGCCGTTGTTGCCGATACCAAGCGGCCGTTGTGGAAGGAATTGCAGGTCGGGCGCAAATTCAAATTATTGCGCAAATTGGTTACAAAATTCAAGAATCTGCCAAACCTCAAAGATGAAAACGGCAAAACGATGGTCGAGCTCGCTTCCGAAAATCCGCAGGATTCCGGATTAGCCGAATTTGTTGCCACCAACGCGCCGGCCGAAACCATTTTGACGCAAATGTTGCACGGCAGCAATATCGAACATTTGCAGTTTATGTTGCAAAAAGTCGGAGATGTCAATCAAACTGACGAAGACGGCAAAACTTTGCTCCTAAAGGCCGTCGAGGCACGCGCTCAACCCGATAAAATCGAAGCGTTAATTGAGGCCGGTGCCGATGTTAATTACGCCACCAAAACCGGAAACACGGCCTTTTTGAGCGCCTGCCAAACGCGACAAATCGAAACCGCGCAGATTTTGGTGAAGCACGGCGCCGATATAAACGCCGGCGTTGACGGCAAAAGCTGCCTGATGTCGCTCGGCAACGGCGACCCGGAATTGCTCGAGTTGCTGATGCAAAACAATGTTGATGTCACCTTCAAAACATCGGAAGGCGTCACCGTTTTGATGGACGCCGTCGAAGATTTGAACTTGTTGTTGATTCCTTATATTTTGGAGCATCAAGCCGATGTCAACGCGCAAAACAACGACGGCGACAATGTTCTTGCCTATTTGAGTATGGCAGATAAAAACCGTGCGGAAGATATTATGAAGGTTTTAGAGTTGTTGCTGAAGGCCGGTGTTGATGTCAACAACCAAAACAGCAGCGGCGAAACCGCCTTGATATTGTTTGCGAAAAATAATCCGGACATCTATTTGCAAGTGCGTGAGCGTCTGACCGAAATCGGCGCCAATGCCGGCATAAAAGACCAATACAGCAAAACTGCCGACGATTACTTTGCGGAAAGATAATATGGCATTGTGAAGTTGTTTTCTTCGGCACACGCCGTTCGCTCGAATCCTTACGGAAACAAAAAAAACCTCCCAAATGGGAGGTTCATTTATTGGCGCGCCCGGCGGGACTCGAACTCACAACCTTCTGATCCGTAGTCAGATGCTCTATCCAATTAAGCTACGGGCGCATTGACAGATATGTTAATATATCAAATAAATTTTAAATGCAAGCATTATTTTGCTAAAAAATATTTTTTTTGCAGAAATTCACAATACCTGCACTTTTTGATAAATCTCATCGGCGGATAATGTGCGCAAGTTCTCCGGCGTCAGAGCGAGTTTTTGCCATATTTCCGCGCTGATTTCCGGCTTTTTAATCACTTGCACTTTGAAGTTTTCCGCCAGCATTTCGTCTTTGTTATCGGCGGTCAGCAAACATACTTCACCCGCGCTCAAAAACGGCAGCCCGAGTTTTTCGACCACCGGCAAATGCGTCACAAAATGATAGTATTGCACCGTTTCGTCGGTATAATACAACAATTCGTTGATAAACTTATTGACCTCAAATTTTGTAGCATCTTCATTCAACGCGTCTACGCACAACAGATGTTCAACCTCCATTCCGAGCGCTTCGAATCGTGCCGTTTCGGCCGCCCGCGCCAACGGCGAGTGATATACGGTTGTGCATTGCGGCAACCACATTTTAAGCTGCCGACCGGTCAGAAACGCGGCGAGCATATCCTCACGTTCTATCGGTGTATCGCTACCGTAACGCTCGTGACGACCAAAGCTGAGATAAAACTTAGTTTGCGGTGTCATTCGGCTTTGCTTCTTTGAAAATCGACAGCAAAATACCACCAGTCAACAAGCCGAGCGTAACCGCCAACGACTGCCACTCATGAACTTCAATTCCGAAGTATTTGAGGAAAATCTTGGCGCCGATAAAAATCAGAATAATCGAAATTGCCGGCTTCAAATACGCAAACTTGCTGATAATCGCGGCAAGCAGAAAATACAGCGCACGCAAGCCCAAAATCGCAAAAATATTACTGGTATAAACCACAAAAATATCGGTCGTTACCAAGAAAATCGCCGGTATCGAATCGAGCGCAAACACCACATCCATCAACTCGATTGTCACAAGTGCGAAAAACAGCGGCGTAATATAGTGTCTGCCGTTTTCCTTAACAAAGAAGTGCTCGCCACGAATTTCGTGCGTCACATGAAACATTTTGGATACGAGTTTATACACTTTTGTATCCCGAATATCACCCTGTTCGTCATGCTTCATCAACAGCATTTTTATACCGGTATAAATCAAAAATGCCGAGAAAATATACAGAATCCAATTAAACCGCACCACCAGCGCATCGCCGACTCCGATGAGAATACCGCGCATAATGAGTGCGCCCAAAATGCCCCAAAACAGCACACGATGCTGATATTTGCTCGGCACACCGAGGGCAGCAAACACCATCGACATCACAAAAATATTATCCATCGACAAGCTTTTTTCCAGCAAGTAGCCGGTGAAATAATCCATACCTTTTTCGGCGCCGTCTTCTATCCACACAAACGCACCGAACAACACCGCCACGGCAACATAAGCCACACAAATCCACAGTGTGTGCCAAAAGTGCGGCTCTTCGTTTTTGCGATTGAACCAAAACAAGTCGGCAGCAAGAAGCAACACGACCGTCACCCCGAAACAAGTCCACAGCCAAAACGGCGACATCGCCTGATGCGGTGACGAAAAAAAGTTCATTAAAGAATCTAACATTTCCATTATTTTTCTTCCAAATTCCAAGTTGTTTTTACAATTTCATCAATATCGGTATATTGCGGTGTCCAGCCGAGCACTTCGCGCGCCAAGTCGTTGCTTGCAATCACCGTTGCCGGGTCGCCGGCGCGTCGCGGTGCAAATTCGTAATTCACTTTTTTACCGCTCACACGTTCCGCCGCATTGATAATATCGAGCACCGATGTTCCTTTGCCCGTGCTTAAATTGATGATGTGCGATTTCGGCTCGCTCAGCAATTTTTCGATTGCCGCAACGTGCGCCCGCGCCAAGTCTTCAACATGCACATAATCACGCAAGCAAGTTCCGTCCGGTGTATCATAATCGTTCCCGAACACTTGCATTTTCGGGCGTTTGCCGCTCAAAACTTCCATCACTATCGGCAACAGGTTCTGCGGATTTTTCTCCTTGCCGCGAATACTGCCGTCGGCGGCATACCCTACCGCATTAAAATAGCGCAACGCAACAAAATTAAAGTCTTTAAGCCGTGCAAACCAAGTCATTACGCGCTCGATTTCGGCCTTTGTGTATCCGTAAAAGCTCATCGGATTCAGCGGATGAGATTCATCAAGCGGCAAATATTGCGGCATACCGTAGACGGCCGCGGTTGAAGAAAACACCACGTTTTTGACGCCGTTATCAACCATGGCGTTAAAAATATTGATAGAGCCGTTGAGGTTGTTTTGTGCATAAAATTGCGGATTAACCATCGACTCGCCGACGGCTTTTTTGGCCGCCAAATGCACCACCGCATCAAAACCCTCGGCCATTATCGCGTTCAGTTTGGCAATATCGAGAATATCGCCTTCGATAAACCGTGCGGCCGCAAACAAATTGCAACGTTGGCCCGTTGAGAGATTATCATAAACCGTGACCGCGCACTTTTTATCCAAAAGCGCTTTAACCACATGACTGCCGATATAGCCGGCACCCCCGATGACCAATACTCTTGTTGCGTTCATATTATTCTCCTATTGTGTTTTTATACCTAAAGCACAATTTTTTTGCAAATTCAAGCATAGAATGCGTTTTTTCAGCCGAAACAAATTGTTATGAAAATTATACCCGTTATCCACAATGTAAAAAATATTTCGCTACACAAAAAATTCAGAGCAATTATAACAAACCATACGACATAAATTTCTCTGTAAGATAAGGACAAAAATGGAAAAACCGGATATTGAAAAACTGCCGAAAAACATTGAGGCCGAACAGGCGCTCATCGGCGCTTTACTGGTCAACAACAAGTTTTACGAAAAGATTGAGGGCGTGTTGCGACCGGCGCATTTTGCCGACTCGACACACCGCAAAATTTTTGAGGCAATGGATAAACTTTTGCATGCCCAGCGCACTGCCGATATTATTACGCTCAAAAGCTATTTTGAGCAAGAAGGAACACTTGAGCAGGTCGGCGGTTTTTCGTATTTGGTAAAGTTGGCGGAAAGCGCTTCGCCGCTCACCAACATCGAGCACTATGCGCAATTTATTTATGACCGCTATTTGCGGCGCGAACTGATTAACACCGGCTACGAAATCATTACCGACGCGATGGAAGAAAATCTTGATGTTTCGGCAACCGACCAAATCAGCGCCGCGGAAAAATCACTCTATAATCTTTCCGCGCAAGGTGACGCAAAAGGCGGATTTATCGACTTTGAAAACGCTCTGCAATCGTCGGTCGAGGTTATTCAAAAGGCATATCAAAAAGGCGGACGAATCTCCGGCTTGCCGACGGGGTTAAGCAAACTCGATTACAAAATCGGCGGCTTAAATGATTCGGAATTGCTGATTTTGGCGGCGCGTCCGGCCATGGGTAAAACCGCTTTGGCCGTCAACATCGCTTATAATGTGGCTTCTTATTTTTCGGAGCATTCCGAAATTCCGGCCGATAAACGCGGCGTGGCATTTTTTTCGCTCGAAATGTCGTCCGACGAATTGGCCGCGCGTATTTTATCGACCACCACACATACGCCGGGGCAAAAATTGCGTAACGGCGAGCTCGACGAATCGGAATTTGCACGAATTGCCGCCGCCGTGCGCGAACTCGGGAATATTCCGCTTTATATCGATGATACGCCGGGCGTCAGCATCAACGCCATACGTTCGCGCGCCCGCCGTCTTAAACGCACCAAGGGCTTGGGGTTGATTGTGATTGACTATATTCAACTCATCGGCGGCACCGGCGATAAAAAAAGCGAGAGCAACCGCGTGCAAGAAGTTTCGGAAATCTCGCGCGGCTTAAAAATCTTGGCAAAAGAGCTGAAAATACCGGTTATTGCGCTGTCACAGCTCAACCGCAGCGTTGAGGCACGTGACGACAAACACCCGCAAATGTCCGATTTGCGCGAATCCGGCTCCATCGAACAAGATGCCGATATCGTGATGTTTATTTATCGCGAAAACTACTATTTGCAACAAGCTAAACCAAAACAAAAAGACGGCGATGACCCGGTCAAGTTCCAACAAAAATTCAGCGATTGGGAAATCAAGTGTCGGCAAACTCAAAACGAAGCCGATGTGATTGTCGGCAAAAACCGTCACGGTCCGATTGGCGAAGTTAAGCTTTATTACAACGGCGAATATACGCAATTCGATAATTTGGCCGAAGTCGACAAGTTGCCGGAACAACATTGATAAACCGCCGGTGCAATATGAACAAGAAGGATTGGCAAAAAATATCCGATGCGGAGTGGGAAGCGATTTGCGATAATTGCGGTAAGTGCTGTTTGATGACGCTTGAAGACGAAGACACCGGCGATATTTATCACACCAACATTTTATGCCGCTATTACGATTTGGAAAAGCGAATCTGCACGGTGTATGACAAACGTTGCGAAATGGTGCCGAATTGTTTGAAATTAACGCCGGATAATGTCGATAAATTGCCGTTTATGCCGAAAACCTGCGCTTATCGCAAACTGTTTGACACCAATTATAAAGAGCAACCGCTCAAGCCGATTAAAGACCGCGTTGTGCGCGAAACCGAGGTTACATTTGCCGAACTCGAAGACCACGTCGTCGATTGGGAGGACTTATGAGCGATAAGGAATATATCATTGACGAATCCTACAATCCGCAAGCGCGCGTCGATGAGTTTCAAAAACTCGAGCCGGAATTTTGGAAGCATAAAAAACTTGAAGAAATGAGCAAAGCCGAGTGGGAGGCATTGTGCGACGGTTGCGGCAAGTGTTGCCTCAACAAACTCGAAATCAAAGGCAAGATAAAATTTACGAACACATATTGCCGTTTTCTCGATTGTCAAAGCTGTTTGTGCAAAATCTACGACCACCGCTTTGAAGTTGTGCCGGACTGCCGCGACATTAATTTGGAAGCCGTGCGCGAAAAACCGCGTTGGCTGCCGAAAACTTGCGCTTATTGGCTGTTGGACAACGGCTATGACTTACCCGACTGGCATCCGCTGATAACGCACCGTGCCGCCAGCGTGGTCGAATCGGGTAACTCGCTCAGCGGGCGCGAACTTGTCAACGAAACAAAGGTAAAAGACTATGAAGATTACATTGTTGACTGGCAAGACCTTTGATATTTCCGAAGCGGTCGGTATGGATATTAAGGTGGTTCCGGCGCGTTCCTCTCGCAAATTGACGCTCAAAATCGATGAAAAAGAACGGGTGCCGGTGCTGTCGGTGCCGCGTTTTTGTTCGCGCAAGCAGGCCATCGAATTTGTGACCGAGCACACCGACTGGATTATCAAAGCGCTCAATAAGCTGCCGGAAGTCAAGTATTTTGCCGACGGCGAATCGTTTATGCTGTTCGGGCAAAATGTTACGGTCGAGCATCATCCCGAAGCCCGTCGCGGCGTATGGCTCGAAGAAAGCCGACTCTGCGTTTCGGGGGCGGCGGAGTTTATTCATCGCCGAGTCAAAGACTATATCCGAAAGCGCGCACAAGAAGAATTTTATGCCCGTTCCAAAGTTTTGGCCGACAAACTCGGTTGTAAATTGACCGGCGTCAGCATCAAAGATACGACATCGCGTTGGGGCAGTTGCTCAACCTTAAACCACATCAATTACAGCTGGCGCGTGGCCTTAACGCCCGATTATGTGATAGATTATCTGATGGCGCACGAAGTTTCGCACCTCAAACACCACGACCATTCCGACGAATTCTGGGCTTGCGTTGCCACGCTTTGCCCCGAATGGAGCAACGGACGAATCTGGCTCAAACGTTACGGCAAAACATTATATGCCTTTAAATAATACAATATTTCAACTTTGTAATGTTTTGTGAGTGTTGCTTGCAACCTCGTCGAATGCTTGGATTTTCCTAAAAAGCGCAAGTTTATACACGACAGAATCTTAACGAATCGTGAACAGAACAGAAAATTGTTTAAGAAAAATATCTTGACTTATGATTTTTATCGTCCTAAAGTATGGCTGTTACAATACGAAAGTATATTGTTGTTCAACAAGTAATAAAGGATTTTAATATGAAAAAAATTTTGTTATTAGCTGGTGTTGCATGCTTGTTAAGCGCTAACGCGGATGCAAAAATCAACCAGTATGTTTCTGGCAAATTGTCTTATGACTTTAACAAAGTAAAAGTTAAAGATCATGACTATATGGATGCTGAAATCTATCGTGAAAAACTGAACAAAGAATTGTTCGGCACACACATTGCTTACGGTATCCGTGCCGGCTATGTTCGTGCAGAAATTGAAGCAAACAATTCTCGCGACATTAAACGTAACTGGACTGATATGTTTGATCACTTCAGACTCTATAAGCAATCCTATATGGCTAACGCTTATTTTGATTATTTGACCTGCACACCGTGGACACCGTATGTTGGTGCCGGTATCGGTATTTCTCACTTGAAGGCTGACTTCGGTGAAACAGGTAAATCTACCAATAACTTAGCTTGGCAAGTTATGGCAGGTATCGCTTATGACGTAACCGCTAACTGGACAGTTGATGCCGGTTATCGTTATGCTGACTTAGGTCGTGTTCGCTACAACTATGGCGAAGGCGTTGCAAAAGTTACGGCTCGCGATCACGAAATTATGTTGGGTGCAAGATACAACTTCTAATTCTCAACTTAATGCGAATTATAAAAAGACGACGCTTATTTGGCGTCGTTTTTTTGTGTTTTTATCCCAATGTTACAAAGCGGTAACTTTTTGTGTGTTGCGCTGTGCGCTAAATTGCGCTAAATTGCAAAGCAGTGATAATTTTTAACAAAGGAAGAAAATAATGACCAACAAACCAAATGACCCGATTAATCTTTTTGACTGTGCAACCACTCAAAAAATCATCGGACAAGAAAAATTCTTAGAATCATTCAAAAACATTTTGAACCACGGCGCTTATTGTCAAGGTCCGGAAACCAGAGAACTCGACACCAAACTCGCCGAATATGCCGGCACCAAATATTGCGCAACCTGCGGCTCGGGCACCGATGCCTTAACCTTGGGTTTGATGGCGTGGGATGTTAAACCGGGCGATGCCGTGTTTGTATCTTCGTTCACATTTGTGGCTTCGGCAGAAGCGCCGGTTTTGCTCGGTGCTACTCCGATTTTTGTGGATTCTGACCCGAACACCTACAATATGGACCCGGAGGATTTGAAACGCGCCATTGCAACCGTTAAGGCCGAAGGCAAATTGAACCTCAAAGCCGTTATCGCGGTAGATATCTTCGGTTCGCCGTGCAACTACGACGAAATTATGAAAATCGCGCACGACAACGGTATGAAGGTGATGTCCGATTCTTGCCAAAGCTTCGGCTCGGTATATCACGGCCACAATGCCGGCTCGATTGCCGATATGAGTGCAACCTCGTTCTACCCGACCAAGCCGCTCGGCGGTTATGGTGACGGCGGTGCCGTCTTCTGCAATTCGGAAGAAGAAAACGAACTGGTTAAATCTTGCCGCGTTCACGGTATGAGCCCTGAAGACCACTACGACAACGTCCGTTTGGGTATGACCGGTCGTATGAATTCGTTCCAAGGTGCCGTTTTGCTCTTGAAGTTGACGCAATTCAAGAAAGAGTTGGAGAATCGTTATCGCGTGGCTTCGCGCTATGACAACGAGCTCAGCAGCTATTACGGCAAGCAAAAGATTTTGGATAACTGCCGCTCGGCATATGCACTTTACACCATTCATTGTGAGAATCGCGACGAATTGATGACCTACCTCAAAGCCAACGGTATTCCGTGCGGTGCTTATTATCCGCGTCCGGTCAACACGCAAACCGCTTATGCTAGGTGGAACACGCGTCCGTTGCCGGTTTGCGAAAAACTTTCAAAGACGGTGTGCAGCATTCCGATGACGCCGTATTTGACAGACGAACAACTCGACTACATCATCGAAAAGATGAACGAGTTTGCGGCACAAAAAATGAACAAAGCCGCATAATTTACAGAGTTTTGACTCCTGACAGCCGGTCGCAGTGCCGGCTGTTTTTTTTGTCGCAACCGAATCGCAAAAAAAAAGAGGCGCTTCCCGTTAAGGAAACGTCTCTTTCTTTGAGTATGCTAAGCAACGGCTTTCGTCACTCTGCCCTGCAACTCAAGTTCAGCCTGCGGCACCCCCATCGTATCCTTAAGGAAGTTCGACAGGTTCGATGCCATAAGAGAACTCTTTGGGATTCCGAACGTGGTGTTCAGATAGCCCTTGAGAGTCTCCTGGAACTCGAGTATGACGGGCTCGGGAGCGCCGAGATACAGCACTTTTACCAGTTCGTAAGCTCCTGGAACACTCTCTGTTCCGTAGAACTCGACATAAGAGCACGCATAAACATCATCCGGGTTGGTGATGTTTACTTGAGGGTTCGTCATAGCTACCATTGCATCGCCCCAGCGGGGAATGCAGAAGATATAGCTACCCAACATGTGCACCCAAACTGATCTGGCATCTGTCGGCAAGAAGATGGCACGACCATCTTCTGCTACATCGCAGAACTCGTAGCGCTTGAAGAACTCTTCTTCGGAGACCTCCCAGCCACCATTACCGCCCTCGACATAGTCGACGAGCCAAGCTCCCTCGCCTTTGGCCACTTCAGATGCCTCGTAGGCACCGAATGTGTGAGCCATAATCAGTTCACCGGTTTCACTCTTGCGAGCATATACCGGACGTGCGCCGCTCTTCTGGCAGATGTTCGCATTTCCGTCTTTTTTCATTTTTTTGTAGGCCTCCTTTTTCGGATTCCATCCTACACAGAAAGCACGGTCGCACTCGTTGTAGAGCACCTTGGGCACCTCAATGTCATGCTTACCGTCGAAGGCAAAGAACTTAACACTTTCGTAGTGCCAGCCATCACTCTCAGCGGTAACATAACTAAGACCATCGGCCTCAAGTTCCTTTCTTTCGCCTTTGGAAATAAGGAAGAACTGGCGTCCCTGGTCATCGTGCCACTTGATACCTGTTAGGGGTACCCACTGGCAAATCAACTTACCGTCCTTCAGGGCGATAGCCGGGTTTTCACTCTTCTTCAATACCTTTGCCACCTTTTCAGGATTCGTAGAATTGATGAGAGCTGCCCAACACCCTTCACCATCCGTAAAGAATGATGACAGCACGGGCAGACCGTTCCGAATCACAACGGGAGTTCCGTCATCTTCGAAAGCCACATAGTTTTCTAACTTACGGCGACGGGCATTCTTTGCTCTTGCTACCAATGTGTACTCAAAACCTGCTCTGTCAAAAACGTGCATATTACGCATACTTATTCCACGTCTGCTTACTCCCTTTCAGGACTCGCAAACGAGCAATTTAGCTTCCAAATTATCTCTCGGAATTGAAAAAATCGAATCAGCAAATATCGATACGAAATCAATACTGCACGAAGTTATAATCAGCTCTGAGTTTTTGCTGATATCGCATTGGTTACTGTGCTTCGCCAACTATTCGTTTTTCATCTTTTGTTTCAACGTCATTCTGCTTCTATATCAAAGATACGGTTGCAAAACTTATCCTGCTTATAAAGTGGAAATTAATAATATATATATTTTTTCTATAATCCTTATTTGTTTAGGATTTCAGTATAACTTATTTTTTGCATTTTGGCAAGTTTTTTCGGCGGGCGAATCGGCCGGCACAAAACATAAAACGGCACTTTAATCTTTGAACAAATCGTAATTCGGGATTCGCTCGAATTTTTCTTTTAGGTTCTGATAGGCCTCGGCGATTTGCTTAAACTTTTCTTCCGCCGCCGAATCGGTATTGATGTCCGGATGATATTTCTTGGCCA
>JAFYFJ010000099.1 GCA_017543835.1 Alphaproteobacteria bacterium
CTCCCAAAGTTTTGCTATTATAAACTTTGTAGCAGATAAAATCTAAATTTTGGTTAAAACCGCCGAAAAATCGGTCGAATTATTTTTTAATGTGCGTCGTTCCACTTATCGCCCACGCCGACGCTTGCCACCATTTTGACGGCCGTATCCGCCGCGGTTTCCATAATCTGTTGCATCAGCGCCGCCACTTTCGGTGCATCGGCATCACTTGCCTCGACCACCAATTCGTCATGCACTTGCAACAACAGCCGCGCATCTAATTTCTGCTCGGTCAGTGCCGCATCAATTCGTTGCATCGCCAGCTTCACGATATCGGCCGCCCCGCCCTGTATCGGCGCATTAATCGCCGCCCGCTCGGCAAACGACGCTATCCGCTGATTCTGGTCGTTAATCCCCGCCAACGCGCACTTGCGCCCGCTCGGTGTTTCCACATAACCGTAGCGATGGGCAAACGCAATCGTGTCGTCCATAAACTTTTTAATCTCCGGCATAATGTTAAAATACGAGTCGATATATTGCTTTGCCGCCTCGCGCGTCACATTGATTTGCTTGGCAAGCCCGAAGTGCGAAATGCCGTAAATAATCCCGAAATTGATGGCTTTGGCGCGACTTCTGTGTTCTCTATCCACCTTATCCGGCGCCAACCCGAACACCCGTGCCGCCGTCGCCGCATGAATATCCGCACCCGCCGCAAACGCCTCTTTAAGCGCCTTCACGTCCGCCACCGACGCCATCAGCCGCAATTCCATCTGGCTGTAATCGCCCGCCACCAGCTTATAGCCCTTTTTCGCCTCAAAACATTCGCGAATCTTGCGCCCGATATCCGTGCGGTTCGGAATATTCTGCAAATTCGGATTAGACGATGCCAAACGACCGGTATTCACCACCGTTTGCGAAAAAGTGGTATGCACGCGGTTATCCTTATCACGCGCTTCCAACAACGCGGTCGTATAGGTCGATTTAAGCTTGGCATAACTGCGCCATTCCAAAATCTTGGCGGCAATTTCGTATTCCTCCGCCAACTGTTCGAGCACCTCGGCACTGGTGTTGTATTTGCCGGTTGCCGTTTTTTTGCCTTTCAGCCCCATTTTACCGAACAAAAGCTCGCCGATTTGTGCCGGCGAATTAAGGTTAAATTCCTCACCCGCCAACGCAAACACCTCTTTTTCGATTTCCTGCATTTTGGCTTCAAACTCGACATCCAGCTCCGCCAACGTTTTATCATTGACCACCACGCCGACGTGCTCCATCTTCATCAGCACTTGCGCTAAGCGGCGGTCCAAAACCTCATACACATAGTTTTTATGCTCGTCAAACAGCCGTTTTTTCAAAATCGGATACAGACGCGCCGCAAAATCCGCCGTCTGATACACATAATCGCCGTATTCCTCGGCCTCAAAATCGAGCGCCGCCTTTTTGCCGACGGCTTTCGGCTCGGCCAACTTTTCATCCAAAAACAAGGCGCTTAAAGTCGGCAAATTATGCTCATGCTCTGACGAATCCAAATCATACGACATAATCGCCAAATCATCATACGGCCACAAGTCGAGCACTTCGCCGCACAACGCATTAAGCCGATGCCATTGGGTTTTGATTTCGGCGGCAATTTTCAAAATATCCTTATCGCTCAGCACCGCGCGCAAAAATTTACAAACCGTATCATACGCCAATTCCTGCTTTTCGTGTGCGTCAAACGCAAACAAATCACCGCCGACATACTGTTGCGGCAACGGCAGATAATACGCCTTATACGGCTCGGCGCATAAACTTATGCCGACAAACTTTGCCCCGTCCGCCATAACCTGAAACGCAACCTGCCCCGTCGTTTTAATTTCTTTATACACGTTTTCCAACTGCGCCCGCGTATTGATTTTAGCATATTGCGCCGTCGGTTTCGGTGCCGCTGGTGCACTGACCGCCGCCGCATCACCGAGTGCCGTCCGCCGTTCTTCCACCCATTTTTCGAGTTTCGGACGAATACTCTTAAATCCATATTTATCAACAAAATCAAATAGTTGTTGCTGCAAAGGAATCTGACACTTGAAGTCTTCAAGCTGATGCTCGACCGGCACATCATCTTTGAGGGTCACCAATTTAAGCGAGATTTCCGCCGCCTCTTTGTTGGCCAAAAGCACCTCACGCCGCTTTTGTTGTTTAATCTTATCGGCATTATCGAGCACCCCGCGCAACGAACCGTATTCGTTGACCAGCTCGGCCGCCGTTTTCGGTCCGATTCCCGGCACCCCCGGCACATTGTCGATTTTATCGCCCGAAAGTGCCTGCACATCAACCACTTTGTCCGGATAAACCCCGAACTTTTCCTTAACATCTTCCGGTGTATAAAACTTATCTTTCATGCCGTCGTAATACGCAACGCCGTCTTTAATCAGCTGCATCAAATCCTTATCGGCCGACACCACCACCGTTTCAAACCCGCGCTCTTGCGCCTGACGCGCGTATGTGGCAATCAAATCATCGGCTTCATACCCTTCTTGCATCACATACGGCAGTCCCATCACCTCAACCGCCTGATGAATCAAATCAAACTGCGGAATCAACAACTCCGGCGTTTCGGCGCGATTCGCCTTATATTCGGGCAAAAATTCGTTGCGAAAGTTCTGCCGCTTGGCATCAAACAGCACCACGCAATAGTCACACGGAATATTCTTCAACAGCCGCATAAACATCGTCACAAAGCCATACACCGCATTGACCGGCGTGCCGTCGGGCGCCGTCATTGTCGGCAAGGCATAAAACGCGCGGAAAATATACCCCGAACCGTCAATTAAGCAAACTTTACTCATCATTTTTCTCCTTAAGCAAGAATATACACTCATTTTTGCCTTTCGCCAAGCGTTTTAAAATTTGCTCCCAAGCTTTATAAATTCTTTAACTTCTGTGCACTATAATCAATGCAATTAAAGTGAGGGAATGATGGTTCAAACAACAAGAAAAGCAAGCACTTCCGGCAAACAAAGCTCTGCGCAAAGACGCACAACGTCAAGTTCCGTCAAGCGCACGACGACAAGCACAACGCGCACAACTCAAGCGCCACAACGTCGCACCGCCGGTGTCGCGCAACGCACCAAACCGCAAAGCAAACGCCCCGCGGCACGCAAGCTGTCCCGTCGCACTTCGTGGAAATGGCGCTTGTTCAAATATGCGCTGATATTGGGCTTTGCTGTCTTTTTGGTGCTTTGCGGCTATATTTTTTACTGCTATCTGACGATGCCGAATATGCAAAAAGCCGTTGCGCAAACCCGCCAACCGTCCACCGTGATTATGGCGGAAAACGGCAACGACATCGCCAAGTTCGGCAACGTTTATGCGCAAGTCATTTATCCCGATAAACTCCCGAAAAATCTGACCAACGCGGTTCTTGCGATAGAGGACCACCGCTTTTACAAGCACTTCGGCTTTGATGTTTTCGGTTTTACGCGCGCCGTTTTCACCAACGTTTTCCGCAAACGTTATGCGCAAGGGGCCTCCACCATCACCCAACAAGTTGCAAAAAATATCTTTCTGACGGCCAACAAAACAGTTAAACGAAAAGTTCAAGAACTTATTCTATCTCTTTGGTTAGAAAAGAAATTTTCAAAAAATCAAATTATGGCGCTTTACCTCAACCGCGTCTATTTCGGCTCCGGCAATTACGGGGCGGAAGCGGCGGCGCAGTGGTATTTCAACAAGAGCGTTTATGACCTTAATGTGCGTGAAGCGGCAATTTTGGCCGGTATGCTCAAAGCACCGAACCGCTATAACCCGATTTTCAAGCGCGAAAATGCCTTAGAACGTGCCGCTATCGTCTTGAAAAATATGAAAAAATACAAATTTTTGAGCGAAAAAGAATATCAGCAGGCGCTCGCTTTGCCGGTCAGCAACGGTCAACAATACCGCGTCACCGGCGGCAAGCACTTTGCGCAATACGTTTATGACGAAGTCAACGGTTTTCTCGGTGAACGCAGCGACGACATTGTGGTGATGACCACGCTCGACCAGAAATTGCAAGAAACCGCCGAAAAGATTTTGCGCGAAAAAATCGCCGCCGCCAAAGGCCAAAACGTGAGCGAAGGCGCGGTTGTGATTATGGATAAAACCGGCGCCGTCAAAGCAATGGTCGGCGGGGTGGATTATAACCGCAGCCAGTTCAACCGTGCGGTTCAGGCCAAACGTCAGGCCGGCTCGGCATTTAAGCCGTTTGTGTATTTGACCGCGTTGCAAATCGGCTTCACCCCGGCAAGCATCATCTCCGATTCGCCGATTACCGTCGGCAAATGGAAGCCGGAGAATTATACCAAGCGCTACTACGGCGATGTCTCGCTAACCTATGCCCTTGCGCACTCGCTTAATGCCGCCACCGTGCGTTTATCCCGCGAGCTGTATCTCAAGGATATTGCCGCCAACGCGCACAAAATGGGCATCGCGACCGATTTGGCGCTCACACCGTCGATGGTTTTGGGCACAAACGGCGTCAGAGTTATGGATATGGCGACGGCCTACACCGCGCTTGCCAACGGCGGCTATCAGGTATGGCCACACGTCATCAACGAGGTTGCTACGCACGACGGTCGTCAGCTTTATGTCCGCGCCGCCGAAAAACCGACGCGAATCTTGCAGGAAAAAGATGTGCTTAACTTAACGCAAATGTTGGAAGCCGTTATCAATCAAGGCACCGGCCACAATGCCAAACTGCCGATTTTTGCCGCCGGCAAAACCGGCACCACACAAAATTATCGCGACGCATGGTTCATCGGTTGGACCAACAAATACATCGCAGCCGTATGGGTCGGCAACGACGACGACAAGCCGATGAAAAAAGTCGGTGGCGGCGGTTTGCCGGCATTGATTTGGCACGATATTATGCTGACAACAATTAAAGATACGCCGGCAGGCAGACCGCAATATCTGCCGGCACAACAACCGACACGCAATATCGGCTCGAGCGCCAAAGCACCCGCACCGTCTGCCGCCCCTGCCGCTGATGATGACGATGACACCTTTGACGCCATCGGCGCCCTGATAGAATTAACGGACTAAAATACCATTAAAGTCATACTTTTCAAGACTCTATATAACCAAGTCATGCCTCGACCTGTGCGGCGCATCAGGTTGTCAAGGCATCTAATTTTTGCGTAGCGCTACTTTCGTAGAATTTGAAGCCCCCTTAACCTCACTAAAGTTCAGAGGAGTGACTATATTTCAGATTTGCCCTTCGGGGCACGCCTTAAATTTGCAAACCGCAAATTTAAGGACGTGACGGATAAGTATTTGCAAACAACGCTAAAAGAACAAGAACGCGCATTCAAAAATAAATCCATCAGATTTGCGCTGAGCAAATCTGCCTTCAACGAAAGTTGAAGCACACGCTCTAAAAATAGAGTGCCGATTTCAAACCGACACTCCGTTACTTTATGAAAAAAATTTGCTTTAGTTATGAATTAAAATGTATAGCGTAAACCTAACATAATTTCATGTGCTTTAGACTCAATTTTATCTTTTTCAGGAAAACCGTCTTCAACATCTGTTTCAGAGATATCACCAAAATCAATATAACGATATCCTAAATCAACAGCTATGTTAGGATTAATTTGATATGCAACACCTGCACCAATTTGCCAAGCAAATGATGTATCACTAATATTTTCGTTTTCCAATGAAGCTTTTAAGCGTGCAGCACCTAAACCGGCACCAATATAAGGAACAAAATTAGTATTTGTGTAGATATCATAATAAGCATTAATTAAATATGCTTGACTTTCTGTTCTTTTACCTTCAATTAATGCTTTAATAAAATGTTCTTGAATATCATCTTTTTTAATTTGAAAATCTTGTGAATATGAAATACATCC
>JAFYFJ010000100.1 GCA_017543835.1 Alphaproteobacteria bacterium
GTTCGCTATCTAGAAGCCAAAGGTCTCCGTTCGCTGAAATAGAATATATAGAGAATGTGCTTTATACGCAGTTCTCCTTTTCGCGCGGTGTGAACAAAGGCATCGCAGAATGTATAAAAGTCGGAGAATGTGCTTTATACGAAGTTCCCCTTTTCTCGCAGTGTACAACAAAGGTACATAAAAAAGTCGAAGAATGTGCTTTATACGCAGTAAGCGGGTTGGCGCGGTGTACAACAAAGGTACATAAGCCAACCCGCTTACAAGTAGTTATCCATTATACGGATTTTTTAGAATTGATCAGAGGCGTGCTTAATCAACTCCTCAATATTCTCAGGCGGCCAACCCGGTGTTTCCATACCGAGATGAATACCCATTTTGCTCAAAACTTCTTTGATTTCGTTCAAAGACTTACGACCGAAGTTCGGCGTGCGGAGCATTTCTGCTTCCGTCTTTTGAACCAAATCGCCGATATAGACAATGTTGTCGTTCTTCAAGCAGTTTGCCGAACGAACGGAAAGTTCGAGTTCGTCAACCTTGCGCAACAAGTTTTTGTTGAACGGCAATTCTTCTCTGATATCTTCTTCTTGGCTTTCCGGCTCATCGAAGTTAATGAACGGTTTGAATTGTTCTTGCAAAATGCGCGCGGCACGAGCCACAGCATCTTCCGGCGAAACGACACCGTTGGTTTCAACCACCATGGTCAGCTTATCGTAGTCGGTCATTTGTCCGACACGCGTATTTTCAACCTTGTAAGAAACTTTCTTCACCGGTGAATAAATCGCGTCAACATTAATCAAGCCGATTGTCGAATCCGAATTCAGATTGCTGGTGGCCGGAACATAACCCTTACCGGTTGTCACGGTCAATTCCATTCTGATTTTTGCGCCCTTATCAAGTGTGCAGATGATATGGTCCGGATTCATAATTTCGACATCATGACCGGTATCAATCATCGCCGCGGTAACGGTGCACGGACCTTCTGCCGCCAAGGTCAGAACTTTTGCCGATTCGGTATGAACGGCAACAGCCAATTCCTTAACATTCAGCACAATGTTAGGCACATCTTCACGAACGCCCGGAATGGTCGTAAATTCATGCAACACACCGTCAATTTTAATCGCCGAAACAGCGCCACCTTGCAAAGAAGACAACAAAACTCTTCTTAAGGCATTACCCAAAGTCAGACCGAAGCCTCTTTCCAAAGGTTCAACCACAATTTTTGCCTTATTCGCACCGTCCAAAGCGGTTACAACAGGTTTATTCGGGCTACGAAGATCTCTCCAATTCTTTTCAATCACGGGTTTTTCCTTTTCTTTAGAAGTTATATATGCATATATTTTTAAGCACGGCGGCAGGCCAAAAACAGCACCTGCCCCGTGAAACAGTCAGAAATTAGACGCGGCGTCTCTTTCTCAAACGACAACCGTTGTGCGGAATCGGCGTAACATCGCGAATCGACGTAATCGTAAAACCGACAACTTGCAATGCTCTGATGGCGGATTCTCTGCCCGAACCCGGTCCTTTAACTTCAACTTCCAAGGTTTTCATACCGTTTTCCTGAGCCTTTTTACCGGCTTCTTCCGCTGCAACTTGAGCAGCATACGGCGTAGATTTTCTGGAACCCTTAAAACCTTGAGCACCGGCGGTTGACCAAGACACTGTATTGCCTTGAGCGTCCGTAATCGTTACTCTTGTATTATTGAAAGAAGAATCGATGTGCGCCACACCCGAAGTAATATTCTTTTTTTCTTTTTTCTTTTTAATCGTTGCTTTAGCCATTTGCACTCACTCCACTATTTCTTCTTATTCGCAATAGTCTTACGCTTACCTTTACGGGTGCGAGCATTTTGTTTAGTGCTCTGACCGCGAACCGGCAAACCTTTACGATGTCTCAAACCGCGATAGCAACCCAAATCCATCAAACGTTTGATGTTGGTGCCGACCTCACGGCGCAATTCACCTTCTACCAAGTAATCGCTGTCGATTACTTCACGAATTTTCATAACTTCATCATCGGTTAAGTCATTAACACGGCGGCTAAGATCAATACCCGATTTTGCACAAATGTCTTGAGCAGACTTGCGTCCAATGCCGAAGATATAAGTCAAAGCAACTTCAATTCTCTTCGCGCTTGGAATATTTACACCAGCTATACGAGCCAAATTTAATCTCCATTATTCAAAAATTTAAACATTCAAAAAGTTGATCACCACTTTTCAGAATTAAGCGGATTATAGGCACGATATTTCTCAGAGTCAATACATTTTTGCAAAAAATTTGAATTTTTTTTCAGATTTTAACGATTTTTAAATAAATGTTTTGGAGCAATTTGCTTAGTTATTGAATTTACGCATAAATTTTTGTGGTTCGTGTTTGCTGTTTCATTCGGCAACGCCATATCCGCCGTTAACCGTCAACACCAGCAAAATCAAAAAGAAAATCATGGCAAAACCGGCCTTAACCGACAATGTATCCGTAATATTGTTTTGCCGATTCAAAACATAAATAAACACCGGTGCAATCAACAGCAACGCCGTCACATAGCCGGGATTCGGGGCGATTCGGAGCGCCATTGTTTTAGCCACAATCAGCATTGAGCTGAACAAAATCAGAAAAAATCCGGCCTTTCGCGTCGACTTTGCTACCACCGCCAGCCACTTTTGCCCGATATTTTGCCTTGCATACAAAAACGCATTATAAGCGCCGCTGACAAAGGTCGAAACCGTCAGATAATAAGTCAGCCCCTGCCCCAGCGAATGTGCCTCGATTGCAATATATTTCGTGATAATACTCATCACCGCCAACGCAAGCACCGCCGGCAATGTATACGCCGCAACCCTATACGAAACTTCGCTATCAAACATCTGCCAATAGCAAAAACTGAAACCGCACAAAATCAAGGTCAGCGTCACCACCACATCGCCTTCCGCCAGCAACAGCAAAAATTTTTGCGGCGTTATCAGCCACCACGCAAATGTCGTCAGCAGCACCGTCACCGCCATAAAGCGCGAAGTCGGACCGGCCCCGAATTTGGCCGACGCAAAAAATATATGCGAATCATAAACGCCGATACACAGTCCTTGCACAGTCAGCAACAACCAATAGTGCCAATCGCGCGGCACCGGATAAAACAACAACAGCGGCAAGAACAACGCACAAATCCCGAAACCGCGCCAGATTCCGAGCACATAGCCGTTGATTTTGTAATGCTGATTAAACAGCATATACACCGCCGTAAAAAAGCCGTAAATTAATCCGTTGATTACCCATAACATAAGGTAGAGATAATGCGTGATACACCAATTTCAAGCATCTTTTGCCGATTACACATTGGCGGCGATTTCTTCGGCTTTAAGCTGAATTTCGAGCCATTGATTTTCCAACTCGCTGATTTTTTCTTTGTTTGCGGCTAGCGTCGAAGTCAACGCATCAAACTTTTGCGGGTCATCGGTATAAAGATTCGGATTACCGAGCGCCACTTCTATTGCTTTGTTCGCTTCTTCAAGCTTTGCGATTTCCGCCGGCAGATTATCGAGCATATACTGCTCTTTGAAACTCAGTTTGGCGGTTTTGACGCGTTCGCGTGCTTTCGGTTCTTCTTTGACCGGCGCTTTTGTAACCTTTTTGGCGGTCGGCTTGTTTTTGAGTTTATCCAAAAGTTCTGTATAAGAGCCGACGTGTTCATAAATCGTGCCGTCGCCTTTCATATACAACAGCGAGGTTGCCACCTTATCCATAAAGTCGCGGTCGTGGCTGACAATCAGCACCGTGCCCTCATATTCGTCAAGCACTTCTTGCAACAAATCGAGCGTATCCATATCCAAATCGTTGGTCGGCTCGTCCAAAACCAAAAGGTTAGACGGACGCGCAAGCGCAACGGCTAACATCAGGCGATTTTTTTCGCCGCCCGAAAGTGCCGATACCGGACATTGTGCCTGCTCCGGCTTAAACAAAAAGTCTTTCAAATACGCAACAACATGGCGAAAATGCCCGCGCACCCAAATATGGTCGCCTTCGTTGCACAGCGTCTTCCACAGCGTTTTTTTCGGGTCGAGCGTGATACGATTTTGGTCAAAATACGCTTCTTCAAGATTTTTACCGATGCGGATAAAGCCGGAATCCGGCTCCAAACGCTTGGTCAACAGCTTAATCAAAGTTGTTTTGCCCGAGCCGTTCGGTCCGACCACACCGAGCTTATGCCCCTTAATTATGCGAATAGAAAAGTCCTTAACCAGTTGCCGCTCGCCGAATGCCTTATAAACGTGCTTGGCCTCAATCACCATCTTTGAACGTTGTTCGGCAGTTTCGACCTCCATATTGACCGAACCCATCATCTTGATTTGCTCGCGGCGCTCCGCCCGCAGTTGCTGCAAACGTCGCAACCGCCCCATATTGCGCTTGCGACGCGCCGTCACCCCTTTATGCAACCACTCGGTTTCTTCGGCGATTTTTTTATTCAGCGCCTTTTGCTCGATAATTTCTTGGTCGATGATTTGATTTTCCCATTCTTCAAAAAATGCAAAACCTTTGTTGTTGCGGCGCAAAATACCGCGGTCGAGCCAAAAAGTCGTTTGCGAAACATGGCTCAAAAACGAACGGTCGTGACTGATAACGATAACGGCGCCGGCAAATTTTTGAATCACATCTTCGAGTTTTTCTATCGCTTCAATATCCAAATGGTTGGTCGGCTCGTCGAGGAGCAAAATATCCGGCTCATTTATCAACGCCCGCGCCAGCGCCGCCTTACGACACTCGCCGCCCGAAGATTCTTGCGGATTCTGCTCGGCGCGGATATTGAAATATTCAATCAGCTGGTCGGCCATATAGGTTTGATTCTTATCCGATTTCGGCAGCCCGCTTTCTACCACTTCGCGCAAGGTTTTGTAGGCGCTTAAATCCGGCTCTTGCGGCATATAACCGACGCGCATTCCGGGCTGCATAAAAAATTCGCCCTCATCGGCTTCGATTTCGTGCGCAATAACTTTCAACAGCGTCGATTTGCCGCAACCGTTACGCCCGACAAGACATATTTTATCGCCGCGGTTGATGTATAAATCAACCCCCGTAAACAGCGGATTTAAGCCAAAAGTGAGTTTGGCCTCGCGAATTGTGTATATCGGCGCTTCAACAACCATTTTTTATAATCCTTTTCGCGTATTTCTAAAACAAAATTAAAAATAATACAAGAGATTTATTTTTTTACCTTGAAACGCCGTTTTTTTAGTATTATTGTAAGCCAGATATTGTTTTATTTAAGGATAACGCTCATGAAAAAAATTCTTTTTGCCGCCGCGGTATTTGCGTTGTTGTCCGGCATAGCACGTGCCGGAGACGATTTGGAATTACTTTCCGAAGAAATGCTCTTTACGGGAGGTGACGAAACCGCCGCCGAAGAAACCGCTGAAACAGACGGCGAAAGCACCGGATTTTTCGGCTTTATCAAAAAATTTTTCTATAAAGGCGAAGCTGAAGAAACTGCCGACGGTCCGAAAGAAACTTTTTTGGAAAAAAGCACGCGCTTGGCCGAAGACGGCGATGTAGAAGCACAAATGAATTTGGCTTATATGTATTTATACGGCACAAACGGCGTTGAGGCCGACCCTACCAAATCGGTGCAATATTACGAAATGGCGGCCAAACAGGATAACCCGATTGCCCTCAACAACTTAGGCAGTTTATATTTTAACGGTATCGGTGTCGGTCGAAACATTCCGCTCGCCATGAACTTATTTAAGGCGGCCGCCGAATTGGGCAACGAAAACGCCGCCATTAACTTGGCATTTATTAACTTAACCGGCGGCAAAAAAGATGCGACACATAATCGGGAAGCCATCGATTTGTTGCAAAAAGCGCAAGAAAAAAGCAATATCGCCAAATTTATGCTCGGCTACGCGTATTATCGCGGATTTGTCGTGCCGCAAAATTATGAAAAAGCGTTTCAGCTGATTCATGCGGCCGCCACCGGCGATTCCCGCATTGACGAAGCACAGTTGGTGTTGGCGCGTCTGTATCGCTATGGTTTAGGCACGGTTCAAAATTACCAAAAAGCCGTTGAGGCCTATCGCGCCGCCTCCATGCAAGGCAATATGGAAGCGATTATGATTTTGGGCAAAGTTTATGCCCGCGGCAAGATTTGCCCGCAAAACTTAGCCATGTCGCACGCTTTGTTCAACATCGCGGCCGCGCACGGTGCGCCGGGAGCTGCCGAAAATCGCGATAAATTGGTTGAAGAAGCCGGTATGGGACTGGAAATTTTGACGCAGGCGCAAACAATTGCGCAAGAATACAGCCCAACGGTTTCGGAGCTGACAAACTACATTCGCCAAACCTACGGCACAAACATCCGCAGTTATATCGACAACAATATGCCGACACCTCAGCCGCAAGAGGATAAGAAATAATGAACGCCCGCAGCAAAAAGAAACTTTTCAAAAAGATTCTTTCGTGGTCCGGCTTGTTTTTCTTCGGTATCGCGTCATTTATGATTTATCATCAGCTTTCCAAATACACTTGGGAAGAAATCAAAAATGCCATTATCGAAATGCCGAACAAGAATATTTTTTACGCCTGTGTTGCATCGTTTTGCGGCTATTTGGCGCTGTCGTCATACGATTATCTGGCTCTCAAATATATAAAGCACAAACTGGCGATGTGGAAATGGGTTTTTGCCGGATTTTTGGGGTTTGCCGTCAGCAACAATGCCGGACACGCGCTTGTTTCGGGCGGTGCGGTGCGTTATCGGCTCTACACGCGTTGGCGCGTCACGGCAACCGACATCTTAAAAATGGTGACTTTTTCCGGCTTTACATATTTAATCGCCTGCTTTTTCTTGGTTATTGTCGGGCTTTTATGCTCGCCGCACCACGTTCTTTCCACCATGTCATCGCGCTATTTGAACTGGACAATTATGATTATATCGGTGTGCGGTCTGGCGGTATATTTGTGGGGTTGCGCTTTTTATAAAAAGCCGATTACCATTAAAGAAATCGAGTTTGAAACGCCGTCGTTCAAGTTGGCGTTGGCGCAAATTTTCATCGGCGGTGCCGATATTTTGATGGCATCGCTGGTGCTGTATTTTTTGATGGAAAGCTGTGTTGATGTGCCGTTTTTCACTTTTATCGGCGTTTTTATCATCGCGCAACTTTTGGGCATATACAGTCAGGTTCCGGGCGGCTTGGGTGTTTTTGAAGTTGTGTTTACCAATTTGTTGCCGGACGACACCAATCAAGCCACACTATTTGCCATTTTGATTTTATACCGCATAATTTATTATCTGTTGCCGCTGATTTTATCGGGAATTGCGCTGTTTTGCTACGAATTTGAGTGGCGCGACCGGAATTTTTATAAAAAAATAAAAAAGAGGGTTGACATTTAAATAAAGAAACTGTAATAATCTTTTTGATTTTGGCGGGGTAGCTCAGTTGGTTAGAGCAGCGGAATCATAATCCGCGTGTCGTTGGTTCGAATCCGACCCTCGCTACCAATAAACGAAAAAACGTCCTTTATGGGCGTTTTTTTGTTTATATGCGTAGCCGGATGAGAACCAACGAGAAAGTTGTTCGACAAGGAGCCGCCGGCAGACGTGAGTATGCCGGTCAGCAACGCTGACAGGCGACGCAGGTCACGAGCGAGTTTGACGAGCGAGGACAATCCGACCCTCGCTACCAATAAATAAAAAAGAGTGCTTTTATGCACTCTTTTTTATTTATTGGTAGCCGGATGAGAACCAACGAGAAAGTTGTTCGACAAGGAGCCGCCGGCAGACGTGAGTATGCCGGTCAGCAAC
>JAFYFJ010000101.1 GCA_017543835.1 Alphaproteobacteria bacterium
GTCGAAGAATTTTTAAAGAAATTGAATAGAATCATCCGATACTATTAATTCTCTGACATTAATCCCCCGCCGCCCAACAGCCGCGAGGGATTTTTTGTTGTTTTTCAATGTATTATCGCTTGACTTGAAAATTTTTTTATTTAATCTGAGGGTCGAAAAAATTTATAATTATAACAAGATGTATTACTGTAAAAATTATGATGTATGAGCAAAAGAGATGAAGCCGTTGCCCTTTTTAAGAAGAACTACGGCAAAAGTCCGAAAGAGGCGGGCTTTCCGCTTATGGACATTTACGAGAAGCAGAACGCGTTTTTGTATGCCGTTTCTGCCGAGGTCATTCAGGCGTATAAGACGCAGCAGAACATTATTCGCTGGTTGATAACGCGCTTTACGTGGATATGTGCGGCGGTGATGATTATCTTTTTAGCGGCGCTGTTTTCCACCCGCAACCCGTTGCACCCGATGTGCATTGTATCCTATGTTTTGTTTGCATTTTGCGCGCTGTTGCTGATTATTTTGACACTCAAGGTCTGGTGGGCAAAACCTTTGGTTAAGTTAGGGAAAACAATTACCTTCTTAAATTACGCCAAATCTGCCTGAAACAGAAATTGACTGCCCTAAAAATTAAATTCCCTCTTGACACCGCGTTCAAGGGGGATTTTTCTATTCAAGATACTTCAAAGTGGTGCAAGCGGGCGGACTCGAACCGCCTGCCTACTTCTTAGGAGGAAGTCGCTCTATCCTGATGAGCTACGCCTGCACTTATATCACTCAAAACATCTGCAAAATACACGCATTTTCCGCACTTGTCAACCGCTTTGCGCGCCGTATTTTAAAACCTACCCCGCCTGTTCGAGCAATTCCTTAATCGGCTTATAACTCTTGCGATGTTCAGGCGTTATGCCGTATTTTTTCAACCCTTCAATATGGTCTTTAGTGCCGTAACCGGCATTTTTCTCAAAGCCGTAATACGGATATTTGAGCGCCAATTCCTTCATCAGATTATCTCGATACACCTTTGCCAACACACTCGCCGCCGCAATTGAATACGAGCGCGCATCACCACCGATATGGCACGATGTCGCACACGCAAAATCCGCCGGCAGACGATTCCCGTCTATCAGTGCATGTGCCGGTTGCGGATTAAGTTGTGCCACCGCGCGTTTCATCGCCAAAAACGTGGCCTGCAATATGTTGAGCGTATCGATTTCCGCCGCACTTGCCGCGCCGATACCGTAAGTCAAATGCCCTGCCCGCGCTTCTGCAAGCAACAAATCATACAACTTTTCGCGTTTTTTCGCGGTTAATTTTTTGGAATCATCAATATGCGCCAAAATTTCCGGATTAACATCGCGGCTCAAAAACATAACGGCACCGGCAACCACCGGTCCGACCCACGGTCCGCGCCCCGCTTCATCGACGCCGCAGACCGCACCGCCGACTTTATCTTCTATTTCCCACGTTGGCATCGCTTTCTCCTATAACACAGCTTATGCTAACGCGGTTTTGCCTTAAACTCAACCGATTTTACGCATTACGCCCAACTTTAGTGTCGCACGATTTGCATCCCCGAATATTCCGCCTCGACAATACCGCCGATAATCACCGCCACATTGTCAAAGCCGGCTTTTTCAAACATCTCCGCCGCTTGCGACGCTCTGTTGCCCGACGCACACAAAATATTGACGGTGCGCCCGCCATCAAGCCCGTTTTCTTTGATAAACAACCGCGGATTTAGGTCGGCTAAAGCAATATGCTTATGCGGCACGCCAAGTGCCGTCTGTCGATATTCCTCAGCCGTGCGCACATCTAAAATAAACGAATTTGCATTTAAACTTGCCGGTTTTATAAAACGCATTTTTCCTCCTCTGATATAGAGATAATGCGTTTTCGCCGAAATTAAAGCTGACCGGTCGGCCCTACCACGAACTACCGCCACCGCCGCCGAAACCGCCGCCGGAAAATCCGCCGCCGCCCGAACTGCTCGAACGCGAGATACCGCCGTTATCCACACTCGGCTGAACCGCCGTCTGAAAACCGCGCGCAAAGTTATCGAAACTGTTGAAGCTGAAACCGTTGCTAACCGCCCATTCCGGCTGCGGCACGGCAATCCCTTCAAACTGCTTCATCCACACCTTAGAAACGCCCAAAATATAGGCATACGGCAAAATCTTATAGAAGTATTGCGGATTTTGCTCAACCATCATTTCGAGCTTCTTTTTCTCCGCCACCTTAATAAAATGTTTGAGTCCCAACAGCCGTCCCTTCAACAACCGCCCTTCAATATTCGGCTTTAACATTTGCACATAACAGACTATTGTTGAGATAATGCAAGCCGCGCCCATCACCGCCTGCGACAAATTCCCCGGCATCATTTCTTCATAAAATTGCGCACCGAACGCCAACAGCATCGGGATAAGAAACAGCATAAAACAAATCTTTGACGATAATTTAGGCGTAAACACCAAAACGAGCATAAATATAATCATAACCCCTATCGGCATCAACGCACTGAAAAAAGTGCTCGAAAAATGATAATTAAACAGCGTAAATACCGTCAACAGAATCGTGCCGATGATATACAGAAACATCATAAAATTCCGCAGCGGATTCATCGAACTTTTTTCATAAAAGCGCTTGCGATCGGCATACCCCGTTGCATCGCGGCACAAATTTCTCCACCCGCTGTAAAAAGAATTTGAAACCTTGAGCTCGTCATCGGTTATACCCCAATCCGTCACCTGTTTTTTGAGCAAATTGAACAAACTGCGCTCGATTTTGTTGTTGCCGTTATATTCTTTGAAATCGCAAAGCATAAACTTCTTTTTTTCGCTGCGGATTTTAAAACACCCTTCGTCTGCCAGCTTAATAATCAGCGAAATCAGACCCCTTTCGGTAATTTTTTCATTCATCACGAGCTCGGCCTCGGCGCTGTTAATATCTTCCGGCGGATTAAACGTCACCACCGGCGTCACATGCTCATCTTTGCCGTATTGATACCACGTCAAAAACGAAAACAAGGTGCAGAGCAAAAGCCCGAGCCATACCAAATTAGCTCTGCCCGAAGTCGCATCGATAAAATACCCGTCCGACACTTCCGCACGCAACGTCATACCCTCATAAGGCGCCAACGTCCGAAAAGTCTGCCCCCATATTTCCGCGCCTTTCACCGAGAACTCGGCACCGCCCTCAAAGCCGCGCGTGCCGTAACTTCCGATAGAAAGCCCGACCTTGCTGTCCTCGACTTTATCCGGCATTTTCACATAAAACCGCACCTTATTTATCGGCACATCCCAGCCGGTGCCGATAAGATTATAATAGAACTCGTTTTTGTTGCTGTATAACTGATGATTATATTCGATTTGATATACCTTTTGCCCCGAAACCAACTGATTTGCATCTCCGATTCTTAACCTTAACGTTCCGTTGTTATAAAAGCGGGAAAACGGCTCGGAAACATCGATGTTTGTAATTTCGCCGTTTGCTGTCGGAATATCGCGGTTAATCCCGTGCACCGGCGCCGTAAAGCGCACCGTAATTGCCTCTTTGACGTGCACTTTGCGCTCTTTTGAAACCTGAAGCGCCACCTCGTAGTTTTCAATATAAAAATTCTCCGCTTGCGCCGCAAACGCCGCCATAGTGCACAACAAACACCATATCAACAGCCGAATTATTTTCATCTACATTTCCGCCTTAATATTCTCGCGTTGTTCCTTTTCTATTTCAAACATTTTGGCGCGTTCCCAACCGAAAAACTTGCAAACCAGATTTGTCGGGAAAACATCGCGGAAAGTATTAAACTCGCGCACCGTGCCGTTATAATATTTGCGTGCTTCGGCAATATCATCTTCCACCGCGCTCATCTGTTGCATCAGCAACATATAGCTCTGGTTGGCCTTCAAGTCCGGATAATTTTCCGCCACCGCCACAATTTTGGAAAGTTGCTTGCCGAGTTGTGCATTGGTATCGAGCTTTTCGGCCTCGGTCAATTCGCCGTAACTCTTGGTGCGCAGTTTGGTAATATCTTCCAACAACGTTTTCTCGTGCTTGGCATAATTCTTCACGATTTCAATCAGATTCGGCACCAAATCCCAACGTTTTTTCAAATAAACATCCATCGTGGCAAACGCTTCTTGCACATAATTGCGCAAGCCGACGCCGCGGTTATAAGTCAGAATCAGATAAATAATCAGCGCCCCCGCACCGACCAACCAAAAAATTGCGGAATTTTCCATCGTTACCTCCTTGTTTTGCGTTTATTGTAGCGCAAGTTTCGCCGGTTGCAACATCTTCCGCCGAATAATCCCCGCAAAAATAAAGAAAGCCGAAAATCCGTATTTCAGAATCGGAAATCTCTGCCCTTACCGCTCTTTATCATTTCGAGCCATTTATTTGTCGTGGCCTGTGTTTGCGGTGCCAAAGTCGCCACCTCACGCGCTATCAGTTCTTCGCCGAGTTTCCGTGTTTCAGGCGAAGCATAGTCGGTCAGATATTCCTGCAACGTCAAAATCGCATTTGGGTGGCAACAGTTGTGAATCTGCTTGTTTTTGCAAAGTTCCATAAATCTGTCGCCGGTTCTGCCTGCACGATAGCAAGCCGTGCAGAAACTCGGAATATATCCCATTTCCAACAACCAATAAATTACCTCATCGAGCGTGCGATTATCAATCACATCGAACTGTGCCGAATTCGGTTCTTCTTTTTCCGGCTCGCTGTATCCGCCGACCGACGTTTTTGAACCGCCGGAAAGCTGTGAAATACCGAGTTGCAACACACGTTCACGCGTTTTTTTGCTCTCGCGGGTAGAGATAATCATCCCCGTATACGGCACGGCAATACGCAAGCACGCCACAATTTTCGAGAAGATATCGTCATTGATGCAATCCTTAAAGTCATCGGTATTGATATCATCTGCCGGACGCAAACGCGGCACGCTGATGGTATGCGGTCCCACCCCGTGCACCGCTTCCAAATGCTCGGCGTGCATCAACAAACCGGCAAATTCGTAACGATAGGTTGAAAGCCCGAACAACACACCGATACCCACATCGTCAATACCGCCCTGCATCGCGCGGTCCATCGCCTCGGTATGCCATGCGTAATTGTGTTTCGGTCCGGCCGGATGTAATTTTTCATACGACTCACGATTATAAGTTTCTTGGAACAAAATATAAGTGCCGATTCCGGCGTCTTTAAGCTTGGTATAATTCTCGACCGTCGTCGCGGCAATATTAACGTTAACACGGCGAATTGCCCCGTTTTTATGCTTAATCGAATAAATGGTCTTCAAGCTCTCAAGCACATACTCAATCGGATTATTGACCGGGTCTTCACCGAGTTCGATGGCAAGCCGCTTATGCCCCATATCCTGCAACGCGATGACTTCTTTTTTGATTTCGTCCTGCGTCATCTTCTTGCGGAAAATGTGTTTGTTCTTAACGTGATACGGACAATACACGCAACTGTTGACGCAATAGTTCGACAGATACAGCGGCGCAAACAACACCATACGGTTGCCGTAATAATTCAGCTTAATTTGCTTCGCCAGCGCAAAAATCTGCTCATTAACTTCCGGAATATCGCACGCCAACAGAACTGACGCTTCACGATGTGTCAGCCCCTTTTCCAAACGCGCTTTGGCTAAAATTGCATCAATAAGTTCGCGGTTATTTTTATTTTCTTCAGCATACTTCAAACTCTCCAAAATCTCGTCATTACAGATAAATTCATCGGCATTGAGTGATTTCGGATTATACTCAAAATGTTCCATCTTTGTATTTCCTTTTATTTCCTCTTAATTTTTGACGTCGGCTCTTCCTTTTAAGAACTCGTCAATATCTATTTCTTCCGCACTCGGCTCGGCCGTCGGTGCTACCGGCTCCTGCATAATTTCCAAATCCGCCAAATCGGATAAGCCGCTGTCAAATTGGCTCAAATTACCGACATTGTCCGGATTCTCGGCATCCGAATTCAAAATGTTTTCCACCGGTGTTTCCGGAGATAAGTCAACACTCGACTCGTCGTTCAAGTTCGTAAAGTCGTAACTCGGCGTTTCCGCAACCGGCTCCGGCGCACTCGGAAAATCTGCTATCGGCGTATCGTTCAAATTCGTAAAGTCGTAACTCGGCGTTTCCGCAATCGGCTCCGGCTCACTCGGAAAATCTGCCACCGGCGTATCGTTCAAGTCCGTAAAGTCGTAACTCGGTGTTTCCGCAACCGGCTCCGGCGCACTCGGAAAATCTGCTACCGGCGCATCGGTCGTAATTA
>JAFYFJ010000102.1 GCA_017543835.1 Alphaproteobacteria bacterium
CACTATGCCGGAATTACCTGAAGTCGAAACAATCAAAAACACGGTGGCACAATTTGTAAGCGGTGCCGAGATTTTGAATGCGCAAGTCCGCCAACCGAAACTGCGCGAATCCGTGCCGGCAGATTTTGCCAAGCGAATCCGCGGCGCCCGAATCATCGGCTTGCGGCGAATCGCCAAATATATGCTTATGGATTTGGATAACGGGCTGACAATCATTTGGCACTTCGGTATGAGCGGCAAAATTAAAATTGAATCCGTTCTGCCGAACGAATCCGACAAACACGACCATATTGTTCTCAAAACCGACAAAGGTGTGCTGATTTATAACGACCCGCGACGATTCGGAATCGTGACATTGTGCGAATCCGATAAATTGAGGCAACACCATTGTTTTAAGCATATCGGCCTTGACCCGTGGGATGCGAATCTGACCGCCGACTATTTGCACGCAAAATTGGCGAATCGCAAATGCGCCATCAAATTGGCATTATTAAATCAAGAAATCATCTGCGGAATCGGCAATATTTACGCTTCCGAAATTCTGTATCGGGCGCGAATCCGCCCCGAACGCAGCAGCGAATCCGTAACTCTCAAAGAAGCCGCCGCCCTCATCGAAAACACGCGAATCGTCTTACAAGAGGCGATTAACGCCGGCGGCTCAACCATTCACGACTATCAGCGTCCCGACGGCGACATCGGCTATTTTCAAGAACAGCACTGTGTTTATGATAAAACCGGTCAGCGTTGCCCCGATTGCCGTTGCAATATCGCCAAAACCGGCGGCATAAAAAGGATTGTGCAGGGCGGACGCTCGACCTTTTATTGCCCTGTTTTGCAAAAATAAGCGAAAAAACGCAAAATATCGGCTTTTTTATAAAAAAATTATGAAAAAATTGTTGACTTTCCTCTATTCGCGTGGTTATAAAAGCAGACAGAGTAAATTTTAGATTAACACTTTTGAATAGGAAGAAAAAATATGGCCAATCATAAGTCGGCAAAAACGAGAATTATTCATAACCAAAAACGCGCCCAAATCAACGGTGCGCGCAGAAGTCGTGTCAGAACGTTTGTTAAAAAGGTTTTGGCTCTGATTGCTGAAAACAACAAAGAAGGCGCTGTTGCCGCATTCAAAACTGCGGAAAGCGAAATGATGCGTGCGGCGCAAAAGGGCGTATTTAAAAAGAATACGGCTTCGCGCACGGTTTCTCGTTTAGCTCAAAAAATTAAAGCGCTTTAATTTTATTAAACGCATATAAAAACGAAAAACGCAAATTGATTCAGCTGCGAATCGATTTGCGTTTTTTTGTTGCGAATCAGCCGGTTATACCGCAAATGTTTAAAAAATCGTTGTCAAGTTATTTAATTTAAATGTTCGCTAAATGTTCTATTGAATTTAGTTTTTTTTCTGTTAAGAATTTATTTACATTCTTGTTCGGGTGAAAAGCAAAAATTTTGCGTTTCCCGATTTTTAGAAGAAGCGAACGACTTTTGAATCCAGTGCTTGAACGGAGCAGTCAAATTATAACCTTTAAGACGCCGAATAAAAGCAAACAGGTTTGATAAGAGCGAAGACGAAAAAACAATATTATAATAAGAATCGTTGTCTCCGCACAGCTCGCTTCGGGTGAGTAAAACATAGATAATTGATTGAAAGGGACGAATAGAAATGGCTGAAGAAGCAATATATAATGACAGCATCTCGATAAGTGATCAATGGGAAGAAGTATGTGGACAATTAAGAATGGAATTCGGTCAGACGGCGTTTGACAGTTGGTTGAAGCCGCTGAGTGTTGCCTCGTTTGACAACGGCGTGATGAACATCGGCGCACCGACGGCCTTTATGAAAAACTGGGTAATTACCCATTATTCCGACCGAATCCATCGTATATGGGAAAGAAAGAATCCTGAAATCAAACAAATTAATTTTATTGTTAAGAGCGCTCCGGCCGCGGAAGAATCCGCTTCGTCGTTTATTCGCAGCGGTGACAGCTCTTTGCTCAAGCGTGTGCCGTGGACTCCGACGCCGCAAAAAATGTATGAAGTTCCGAGTGTCAACAACGACAATGATGCTTTAATGTCTAAGTTAAATCCGGCCTTTACGTTTGAAAATTTTGTGGTCGGCAAAACCAATGAATTTGCTTATGCCGCCGCGCGCAAAGTTGCCGAATCTAAAAACATTCCGTTTAATCCGTTGTTTTTGTATTCCGGAGTCGGCTTAGGCAAAACGCACCTGATGCACTCGATTGCGCAATTTATCAAAAAAGCGGACCCGACCCGCACGGTCGTCTATATTTCCGCCGAACAGTTTCTCTATAAATTTGTAAACGCTCTGCGTTATAAAGATACGGATGCCTTCAAGGAGCAATTCCGCACGGTTGATGTTCTGATGATTGACGATGTTCAATTTTTAGCCAACAAAACCAAGACGCAGGACGAGTTCTTTTACACCTTTAATTCCTTGATTGAAAGCGGCAAACAAATCGTTCTTTCGGCCGACAAATCGCCGAATGACCTCGACGGCATTGAGAATCGCCTCAAATCACGCCTTAACAGCGGTTTGGTGGCCGATATTATGCCGGCGGATTTTGAGTTGCGCTTAGGTATTTTGCACAAAAAGGCCGAACAGCTCGGCGTCACTTTGCCGAACAATGTGGCCGAATTTTTGGCGCAAAAGATATCTTCCAGCATTCGCGAATTGGAAGGTTCGCTTAAGCGAATCGCCGCACACTCGCAGCTTTTATCCGGTCATGAAATCACATTGGATATGACACAGGACGTTTTGAAAGATATGTTGCGCTCGATAGACCGCAAAACCACCATCGACGAGATTCAGAAAAAGGTTGCGGAATACTTCAATATCTCGGTTAAAGAGATGCAATCTTCGCGCCGTGCCCGCAATGTTGCCCGTCCGCGTCAAATCGCGATGTATTTGGCTAAACAGCTGACTTCGCGCTCTTTGCCGGAAATCGGCCGCAAATTTGACCGTGACCATACAACAGTTATGCACGCCGTGCGCAAAGTGGAAGAATTGCTGATAGAGGATGCTTCCATGACCGAAAGTATTGAGGCCTTGCGTCGCGCTCTCGAAAACTAAAAAAACTGTTGAAGAATCTTTTTTAAACTTCTTCTTTAAATGTAATTTTGGTAACGTAGAGCATAAATAATCTTACAAATTACAAGGTATAAAGCGATGAAATTTACGATAGAAAAAGCAGTTTTATTAAAGACTTTGGCGCACGTCCAAAACATTGTTGAAAAGCGCAATACCGTGCCTGTATTGTCCAATGTTCGCATTGAGGCAAGCAACGACGGTATCAGCTTTAAGGCAACCGATATGGATACGGAAATCACCGAAGTTATCGATGCAAAAATTTTGGAAAACGGTGCGATTACGGCGCCGGCACATATGATGTATGACATTGTGCGCAAACTCTCCGACGGTGCCGAAGTTGAATTGACATATCCGGATGAAAAAGATTTGCTCAAAATTGCGTCCGGCCGTTCGGAGTTTTCGCTCCCGACCATCGGTGTTGAGGATTTTCCGGCAATTTCGGCCGATTATTTACCGACCAATTTTGAGATGAAACGTGATGAGTTGAAAGATGTTATCGACCGCACGCAATTTGCCGCTTCTACCGAGGAAACGCGTTATTATCTCAACGGTTTGTATATTCACCCGAAAGATGAAGGCGAAACCAAAGTTCTGCGCATTGTGGCAACCGACGGTCACCGCTTGGCTTGTGTCGAGAGTCCGTTGCCGGCAGGTGCGGAAAATATGCAGGGCGTGATTTTGCCACGTAAAACGGTTGGCGAAATCCGTAAGTTGCTTGATGATACCAATGCCGAATCGATTAAAATCGCACTTTCCGACAGCAAGGTGCGCTTCACGCTCGAAGATATTACGCTGGCTTCTAAGTTGATTGACGGCACTTATCCGGATTATGAACGCGTGATTCCGACCGGCAACAACAAAATCTTGGAGTTGAGCGTCAAGAATCTGGCGACGGCGGTTGACCGCGTTTCCGTTGTGGCGGAAAGAACGCGCGCCATCAAAATGATTGCCAACAAGAATCGCGTCATTTTAACCACATCGAGTCCGGAACTCGGTAGCAGCGCGATTGAAGAAATCGAAGCCGTCTATGACAGCGAATCGCTCGAAATCGGCTACAACTTCCGCTATTTGTTGGATATTCTGTCCGAGATTAAGGGCGACACGGCGCGTTTCAGCTTTAAGGACAGCTCATCGCCGTCGGTTATTCATGACACATCCGACTCCAGCGCAATTTATGTTTTGATGCCGATGAGAGTATAAGTTGAGCGAATTATCCGTAAAACTCAAAGAATTTACAAACTTAAAGTCAGGTGTTAAACGCCTGACTTTAACTGATTTTAGAAATTACAAAAGTTTGCGCATCGAATCCGAAATTGCCCCGATTGTCATTACCGGCGAAAACGGCTCGGGCAAAACCAACATTTTGGAAGCGATTTCCTTTTTGACTCCCGGTCGCGGTCTGCGCGGCGCACGACTGGCCGACATCGGCCGAATCCGCTCGTTTGATGAAGATATCAACGCGCGAACTTGGAGCGTCGCCGCCGATATTTTGAAAAACGACGAAGAACACACCATCGGCACCACCCTAAAAAGCTTCAGCAAAGAAGATGACGATGAAGAAACACTCCGCAGTTATGACCGGCGCATCGTTAAAATCGACCAGCAAAAGCTGACGCAACAAACCGAGCTTGGCAAATACATTTCAGCGATTTGGGTAACGCCGCAGATGGACCGTTTGTTTTTGGGCGGGGCACAGCCGCGGCGCAGTTTTCTCGACCGTTTGGTCTATGCGTTTGATTTGGAACACGCCAAGCGCACCGCCAATTTTGAACACCTCTACCGCCAATGGACCACTTTGATAAAATCCGGTTGCCGCGATAATTTGTGGCTCGAATCGATAGAGCAGGATATGAGTTCGCTCGGCGTGGCGATTGCCGCAACCAGACGCGAACAAATTGCGCGCCTCAACACTTTTATCGAAAATGAGCCGGACGATATTTTCCCGAATGTGCGACTTGCGCTCGACGGCACGATTGAGCATATGCTCGATGCCGAATCGGCGTTGCGGGTTGAAGATTTTTATGCGGCAAACTTGGCAAAACAGCGCAAAAATGTGCTCTATAACGATTCGGTTGACGGCGTGAACCGCACCGACTTCAAAGTTTTTTTCCAAAAGAAAGGTATGCCGGCGGAATTATGCTCGACCGGCGAGCAAAAAGCGTTGTTGGTCAGCATTATTTTGGCGCAAACCAAGTGCCAGATTTTGAGCAAGGGGTTTGCCCCGATTCTGCTTTTGGATGAGGTTGCCACCCATTTGGATAATCAAAAACGCGACGCGCTTCTCAATAAAATCCGCGATTTGCGTTTGCAGGCGTGGATTACCTCAACCGAGCCGCAAAACTTTGCAATTCTGCGCCGCGATGCGCAATTCTTCCGCCTCGAAGACGGCAAGCTATTTTAAACTTGTTATTTGCAAACGAATCCGCTATACTTCATTCATAAGTCGAATATTTAATTTTCTATAATTATGAATAAACTCGAAGTTATGTTCTTGGTAGCCGTTGTGGAGGTGGGCGAACTCAACGAATTTACCTTAGAAGAACTTTCGGAATTTTGGTCTGCCTTGACCGTATGCTATAACGACAATGAGTTCTTTGCAAGCTTGGACAGCGAAGAACAGAAAGCCGTTACCGATGCCGTCAAGCGCCTCGAAACCGAATTGAGAAGACGCCATTTGGAACCGGTCAACTTTTTCCAGCTGATGCAAGAGAATCCGGCGCGAGTCGAGTTTTATCTCAGCAAGTTCAGCTTGAGCAAGTTGCTTGATTTGGAAGCTGATTTGCAGACATTCGAAAAATCGCAGATTATTGCCGATTTTTTGAAACTGGTGAAAAAGCAAATCTATCGAAGAATACCCGTAAGTTAAAAGGAGGAATTTAAGCGTTCCTCCTTTTTTCTTAATCTGATTTTAACTCCGCGCATATATCATTCTTCATAATTGACGCGTTTTGAATTTTGCGTTATAGTGCAAAAAAAATATTATGAGGAGAAGCAATATGAAAATAAATGAATCAGGTCGTTCAATGATTGAAATGCTTGGCGTATTGGCTATTATCGGCGTTCTTTCCATCGGCGGTATTGCCGGCTATGCCAAGGCCATGAGCAAATACAAAACCAACAAAACCATTGAACAGGTCACACAAACCGTTGCCAGCACACGCAATTTGTTTGCCGGACACAAAGATTATTCCTCGCTCGGCACGGGCTCAAGCGGTGCAAAATCCTGTTCGACAACCGACATCAATGCCAACTTGATTGTTACCGGTCACTTGGTGCCGGATGAAATGGTGGTGTTAGACCCAGATGATGCATCAAAGTCGACACTCGAAAGCTTATACGCCAGCGATGTTATTTTGTCTTGCGGCGATAAGAGAGCCAGCGGCGATAAAAAAGCTTTCGTCATTATCTATAAAAACGTTCCGGAAGATTCTTGTATCGAACTCGCCACACAAGATTGGGGCGGCGGCGCATCTTCGGGTATGGTTGCCTTGTGCATCAATACCGATATTTCCGAAACGCTCATAGGCGGAAACAGCGTTTCCGGTTGTTCTCTCGGCAAACCGATGACTGTGTTGGAAGCTTCATCGGCTTGCACCAACAGAAGCAAACAATCCGGACCTGGGCTTAATACGGTATATTGGAAGTTCTATTAATACATTCCATAAATTCTTACACACCCGCAGCCGCAAAGTTGCGGGTGATTTTTTTTGCCCGCCTTTAGAAAAACGGCAAAAATAAAAAGCGCCCGAGTTTCCCCGAGCGCCCTTATTAAATCTGCGAATCGATTATTTGTTCTTCAAAATCGACTTACCGGCATAAACAGCCATATCGCCGAGTTCTTCCTCAATGCGAATCAGCTGATTATATTTTGCCATACGGTCGGTTCTGGACATTGAACCGGTTTTGATTTGGCCGCAGTTGGTCGCCACCGCGATATCGGCAATCGTCGTATCTTCGGTTTCGCCCGAGCGGTGCGACAACACAGCCGTATAACCGTGACGTTGAGCCATATCAACCGCCTTCATCGTTTCGGTCAGGGTGCCGATTTGGTTTACCTTAATCAAAATCGAGTTGGCAATACCTTTGTCAAAGCCCATTTGCAAACGCGCCGGATTGGTTACGAACAAGTCATCGCCGACGAGTTGGATTTTGCCGCCCAAAGCGTCGGTCAAAAGTTTCCAACCTTCGAAATCATCTTCGGCCATACCGTCTTCAATCGAGAAAATCGGGAACTTATCGCACAAACCTTTGTAATATTCCACCATTTGCGCGTTGGTATAAGATTTGCCCTCGCCTTCCATTTCGTATTTGCCGTTCTTGTAGAATTCGGAAGAAGCGGCATCGAGTGCCAAAACAACATCGTCACCCGGCTTATAACCGGCATCTTTAATAGCGCTGACAATAAAGGTTAAGGCCTCATCAGCCGACTGCAAATTCGGTGCAAAACCGCCTTCATCACCGACGTTGGTGTTTTGACCGGCTTTCTTGAGGTTTTTCTTCAAGGTTTGGAAGATTTCCGCACCCATACGAATCGCTTCACGAATCGAAGTTGCCGAAACCGGCATAATCATAAATTCTTGAATATCAATCGGGTTATCAGCATGCTTACCGCCGTTCAAAATATTCATCATCGGAACCGGCAAAGTGCGTGCCATTGTGCCGCCCAAATAGCGATAC
>JAFYFJ010000103.1 GCA_017543835.1 Alphaproteobacteria bacterium
CTACGGACACCGTTTAGGGCTCGGCACATCGCTGTTTGCCGATATGCCGACGCTGACCGAAGGTAAAATGTCGGTCAACGAAATGGATACCGAAGTGCGTAAATCCAATAAAATTTACGACTGGCTCCTTTACGGCAAGCAAATTGAAAACTGACGGCTTTTAACGACGATATTCGTGCGCCGGATAGCAACCCAAAATCTGATATTCTTCCGAAAAGAACTTCAACTCGGCAAGTGCATATTGCAACGCGCGCGAATGGACGTGTTGTTCGACCTCAATATAGAACTGCGCCGAGAAAAACTTGCCATTACGCAGGTAGCTTTCAAGTTTTGAAATGTTGATGCCGTTGGTGGCAAAACCGCCCAAAACCTTGTAGAGCGCCGCCGGAATATGCTTGGTGACAAACACAATAGAGGTAATAAAGCGCCCGCCGTCATTGACCGGAAACTCCTCGTCTTTTTGCATAATCAAAAAGCGTGTCGTATTGTTGTTGGCATTTTCGATGTTGGCTGCCAAAATATCCAAGCCGTAAATTTCCGCCGCCAATTTTGAAGCAATCGCCGCTTTGGTTTTATCTTGTTCCAGCGCAATTTTTTCGCACGATTTTGCCGTATCGATACGCGACACCGCCTTAATGCTGTGCGCCTTCAAAAACTCCGAACATTGTGCCAACGCTTGCGGATGGGACGCCGCGCTCTGAATATCCTCCAACTTTGCACCTTTGACCGCCAAAAGCTGATGCTCTATGCGCATAAAATGCTCGCCGATAATGTGAAGCCCTGCTTCCGGCAACAAAAAATGCACATCACTGACACGTCCGGCATTAGAATTTTCAACCGGTATTACCGCCTTATCGACATCGCCGTTTTTAACAAGCTCCATCGCGATTTCAAAAGTATCGCAAGGCACATATTCGTGATTCGGAAAAAGTGTGTTGCACGCAATATGCGAATATGCCCCCGGCACGCCCTGATATGCAATTTTCATTATACTATCCTTTCTTCTTAAATCTGTTCAACAATAAGCAAATCGGCAGAAATGTCAACGATAAAATAAAAAAGGTGCCGAACTTTTCGACACCTTGCCAATTCTTCGTCAAAGCAACGCATTATTCACTGTCATCGTCATCATCGTGCGGAATAATATCCGGCAATGCACCGATGGCCTGTTTGCGCTTGAGCTTGTTCACAAACTTAATCGAGCGCTGGGCATCCCATTTGCGTTTGCCCTCCTCGCTTTGATAAATCACTTTATAAACTTCGATAGCTTGGTCAAATTCCGAAAGCTTGGTCAAGCAAGACGCCAAACCGTCATAAAGCTTGTGCGTATAGCGGCCGTTCACAACGCCCTGTGCTTTTTTGTAGCACTTCAACGCATCTTTGAACTTGAACATTTTTTGATATACATAGCCGATACTAATCCACGCTTGCAAATCCGAACTGTTGATGTTCAAGATTTTGGTAAAGCACTTGAGCGCCGAATCGTTATCGCCCATCAACTGATAGGTTACTCCGATACCGTTCCACGCTTTGGTATTGTATTTATCTCCGGCTAAAACCTTCTTAAAGAAAGAGATTGAGCGGTCATACTGCTTGAGTTTTTGCAAAGTTACGGCAATACTGAGCAGAGTTTGCGGGTGTTTATTATCAATCTTCATCGCTTCTTCAAGAACATCGAGTGCCTCTTTATACGAAAACATATGCTGCAAAGCAATTGCTTTACCGTTCAGAGCTTCCAATGATGTTCTGTCATTGTTAAAGGCTTCATCAAAGCAAGCGATGGCTTCTTTATACAAACCGCGCATACTCAAAGTCACGCCCTTATTGTTCAGCACTTCGACCGATTTTGGATTGATTTCAAGCGCTTTGTCGAAACAATTTACGGCATCGGTATATTTGCTCATCTTCTGATAAGCAAAGCCCTGACTGTTCAATGCTTTCCAAGCGCGCGGATTTTCCGCAATAACTTCCGAAAATCTTTCGACTGCTTCTTCATACTGACCGGAATCTAAAAGTTCTTGTCCGCGTTTGTATGATGTATTTTCATTTAATTTAACCATTTTTACCTCTTTCTTTAACAGAATAATTGAATAAGAAATATCACATATTATTGATTATGTCAAGTTTTTTATAACTTCAGTAACTGTTTGAAAATAGGGACATCTGTCCGAACTTCAATATATCCGCACATAAATTTTTGACAATTTGTGCGCAACATTTCGCGCTGAGCGTGAAAATATTGCTGATATTTTGCCGTAAATCCTTGTGCACCGGTATCAAAAACCGCTTTTTGAGAGTTATATTGTGCGGCATAAACACCGTCTTGCGGCGCAACTTCTTCCAACACATCAAAGATATTGATGCAACAAACGCTGTGCTTTTTGGTTAAGATACCGATTTTTTTGAATTGGTCAGCACTGAAATTATGAAAATCGCTCAAAATAAAGACCGTTCCCTTCCCTTTTTGATGCTGTTCGAGCATATCCAAAGCAATACCGATATCACCGTCGTGCTGTTCAATCAGCACATCGTGCGTTTTTTTCGCGATTTTATGAAAAATGTTTATCAGGTGCGCCATATTATTTTGCGGTCGCATATACACGGTATTTTTGCCGTCAAACATTAAAAAACCGAATCTGTCGCGATTTTTGATTGTTTTCCAACCGATTAAGGCCGCAATTTTAGCCGCCGTCACCGATTTCAGCTCGTTACGCGTGCCGAATATCATTGATGAAGACAAATCCAAAACAACGATAATTTCACGGTCTTTTTCTTCCACAAAAATCTTGGTAAACGGAACACCGCGCCGTGCCGATACGCGCCAATCAATATCGCGAATATCGTCACCGAAAGTATAAGCGCGAACTTCCTCAAACTCCATACCGCGCCCTTTGAATGCAGATTGCATATTGCCGGCAAAATGCGTGGTCGGCATTTTGCGATTAAAAGACAAATACGGCAGATAACGTTGCTGTTCAATCAGCTCGTTCATTGTTACGGCAAGACCTTTGTTTTCGTTAATGGTTTCCGTATCGGCTTTTTTCGGCTGTCCGAACATTTAATTCTCCCAAACTTATGGTAACGGAACCAGTTTCAGCAAGCGTCTGATGACATCATCGGTGGTCATACCGTTGGCTTGTGCTTCAAAGGTCAAGATAATACGGTGACGCAACACATCATACACCACGGCGTGAATATCTTCCGGCGTCACATAATCGTGACCGCACAGCCAAGCATTGATTTTGGCGCACTTATCAAGCGCAATCGTCGCACGCGGGCTGGCGCCGAAGGCAATGACGTTTTTGAGTTTTTCATCGTATTTTTCCGGATTACGCGTTGCCATAATCAGTTGCACCAAATATTCTTCAACCGCGTCGCTGACATGCACGTTAAATGCTTCGGCACGCGCGGTCATCACATCCTTAATCGACAAAGCGCACTCGCGTTCGGATTCTTTGTTTTCGAGGTTTTGCAATTCTTCACCGCGGATAAGGCGCAGAATCTTACGTTCGACATCAACCGACGGATAGCCGATTTTCAAAAACATCAGGAAACGGTCGAGCTGTGCCTCCGGCAAATTATAAGTTCCTTCCTGTTCAATCGGGTTTTGCGTGGCAAGCACCATAAACAAACGCGGCAATTTATATTCTTTACCGCCGATACTGATTTGACGTTCGGCCATTGCCTCCAACAAAGCGGATTGCACTTTTGCCGGCGCACGGTTAATTTCATCGGTCAGCACCAAATTGGCAAAAATCGGACCGGCACGGAACTCAAAGTGTCCGGTTGCCGCCACAAAGATTTCACTTCCGGTAATATCCGACGGCAACAAGTCCGGCGTAAATTGAATACGGCTGAAAGTAGCATCGATACATTCCGACAGCTTTTTAATTGCCTTTGTTTTAGCCAATCCCGGTGCACCTTCCAACAAGGCGTGGCCATCGGCCAGCAAAGTAATAATCAGCTTATTAACCAAATCTTCCTGTCCCAGAATATTTCTTTGCATATATTCTTTCAAAAACATAAATTTTTCTCTGATTTCAGACATATCGTTCCTTTCAAAAACTTGTTTGTAAAACGCGAAAACGCTTTGCTTTGAATTGATAATATTATAAATGTATATATAATTTATTAAAAATACAAAAACAAGCAAAATTTTTTTGAAGAAGAAGCACTATGTCCGATAATATCTTTGATTTGGATGACGATACCGCCGCGCCGCAACTTTATGACAACATCAGCGCCTTGAAACGTTCGTTGCCGTGGCTTGATGAACTTAATCCGGAACAACGGCAAGCGGTTGAAACAACCGAAGGACCGCTTCTGGTGCTTTCGGGTGCCGGAACCGGCAAAACAAAAGTGCTGACAACGCGGCTTGCCTATATTTTATCAACTCTGCCGGTGCAACCGTGGAATTGTTTGGTCGTGACCTTTACCAACCGCGCCGCTAACGAGATGAAAGAGCGTGTGCAGAATCTTATCGGCGATATGGCTAATTCGGTTTGGCTCGGCACATTTCACCGGATTTGCGTCAAGATTTTGCGCGCTCATGCCGAATTGGTCGGTTTGCACGCCAACTTTACCATTTTGGGCGAAGATGACCAAAAGCGGCTGGTTAAGCATATTCTCGAAAACGAAGGGTTGGACGAGAAAAAATATACGCCGCAGAGTTTTGTGGAAAGCATCTCGCGCCTCAAAGACAAAGGTATAACGGTTGAAAAAGCGGTGCAAAGCTTTCGTTCGACCGTATTGCTGACGATATATCAAAAATATCAGGCACGGCTATTGGAGCTGAATTGCGTCGATTTCGGCGATATTTTGCTTTATACGCTGACTTTGTTGATGAGTAACCCCGATATTTTGCAAATATATCAGGATAAATTCAAATACATTATGGTGGACGAGTATCAAGATACCAATGTCACGCAATATCTGTTTTTGCGGCTGTTGTCGCAACAATCGCACAATCTGTGTTGCGTCGGTGATGATGACCAATCGATTTATTCGTGGCGCGGTGCCGAAATCGAGAATATTATGCGTTTTCAAAAGGATTTTCCGGACGCGCGGATTATCCGACTTGAGCGCAACTATCGCTCGACCGCCAACATTTTGAACGCTGCATCTGCCCTTATTGCGCATAACGAAACGCGGCTCGGCAAAACACTCAAAGTGGCGGAAAACAGTCCGGCCAACAAATGCAACAACGAAAAAATCAAAGTGTTGAGCTTATACAACGGTGAAGAAGAAGCCAAATGGATTGCCGACGAAATCGAAGTATTACACCGCGGCGGCACGGCGTATTCCGATATGGCGGTGTTGGTGCGCACGGCGTTTCAAACCCGTGAGTTTGAAGAAAAGTTTATTTCCGAGGCCATACCGTATCAGGTTATCGGCGGGCCAAAATTCTATGAACGCGCCGAAATTCGCGACATTTTGGCGTATTTTCGCGTGATTGTGCAACCAAATGACGATTTGGCGTTTGAGCGCATTATCAACAAGCCGGCGCGCGGTATCGGTGCCAAAACGATAGAAAAATTACAGCAAACGGCACGCAAAGAACAAACATCAATGTTTGCGGCCGTGCAAACGCTTATCGCTGCCGGCGGTCTGAGCGGTAAAGCAAAAGCCAATTTAGAAGATTTAATGCAAAAGTTTGACGAGTGGCGACGCATTGTCAGTTTGGTAGACCCTGCAGATTTGGCGGAAGATGTTATCAATGATTCCGGTTATATGGATATGCTTAAAAACGATTCATCAGCCGAATCGGAAGGTCGTATCGAAAACCTGCGCGAACTTATCAACGTGATGACCGATACCGAGCATTATCCGACAATGGCGGAGTTTTTGGAACACGTCAGTTTGGTGATGGATAACGACAGCAACCTCGACACCAACAAGGTTATGCTGATAACGTTGCACTCTGCCAAGGGTTTGGAGTTCGATACGGTGTTTCTGCCGGGGTGGGAAGAAGAATTGTTTCCGCATAAAAAATCGTTGGACGAAGGCGGTGCCAATTCGTTGGAAGAAGAGCGACGATTGGCTTATGTTGCCCTCACCCGCGCCAAGCGCAAACTCTATATCACAACCACGATTAACCGCCGAATTTACGGCGAATGGCGCAACAACGAACCGTCACGTTTTTTGAACGAAATTCCGACTTCGTGCCTGCAACTCAGCAACCAAATCAACAACTGTTTTAACGGCAGCGGAAACCGCTACGGCGGCTATAATGACGACTATGGCTCCTCTGACAATGGCGGATATTATAAACGCGGCAGTTACGGCAAATACGGCTATGGCAAGAAAAAATCGTATAAGCCGGCGTTTTCGACTAAGCCGAGTTACCAAAGCTATACCGAATCGGAAGAAGAGCACGATTACGCGTATGAGCCGGCGGATGATGCTTACACCTCTTATACCTCGCCGAAAGCCGCTTCAAAATACATCGGCGTGCGTGTCTATCACGAAAGCTTCGGCTACGGCACCGTCGTCGCGGTATCGGGACAAATGTGCGAAGTCGAGTTTGACGACATCGGCCGCAAAAAAATCATGGGAAACTATTTAACGAAAGCGTAAAAGAAACGCAAAGCAAATCTATAGGATTTGCTTTGCGTTTAACAGCCATAAGAAGAATATCTTATTTTTTACCCTGTTGCTAACCGACTATTAATTATTTACATCTCTTATTGCACATTTTATGGCAATATCAATAACCCTTTTAGCGTCTTTAGAACGTTTGGGCTTACCTATATTATCTTTTGCCACTTCTCTCAAAATCTGTGTTTTGGTGTGAGGAATATTATCAATATCCGAAGTTTTATTTTTTTCTTTAAGTTCTTGTATTTTATTTGAAACTCTTTGCATTACATCAAGTTTGGTTTCATTCTCTTCATTACGTTCATTTTGTCTTGCTAACATTTGAAAATCACGAACAAAACCATATTCATAATTGAAATGCCCATCATACCAGCCATAACGTTCAATGGCGCTTTCCTTGACTTTTCTGTTTTGTTCATTATAAAAGTCAACAACTGCGTTTATATGATTATCTGCGAGACCCACCAATGCATTAGCCGCGATAACCGATGCACGATTCGAATACGCACAGTATCCTTCAAATATCAGAGAATTAAATCTGTTGTAATCTTTTGGAGCGGTAGAATCTATTTGCTTATATACAACTTTATCAAATGCGGATACCAGTTTTTTGTAATCTTCATAACCACATTTTTTACGATAATCACAAGAATATACTGTTCGCAAAGTTGTCTTAAAATCATAAGAACAATCTTTATCACTCGTTCCGCAATGTTGCTTAAAAACAGAAATAAATTCTTCTTCCGTAATCTGTTGAGATAAAAACTTATTTACATCCTCGTATAATTCAATCATGGCGCACTCCGATTTTAAGTTAATTATAGCTGTAATATAGCATACGGATAATATTTTGTCAAGTTGTTTTTATTCGTCTATACAACAATGATAAATAACGACCGCACAAAAAAGGCCGCCGGAAAGGCGACCTTTTGTATTTGTTCTTCCAAACAGGATTAACGCTTGGAGAATTGGTAAGAACGACGAGCTTTTGCTTTACCGTATTTCTTACGTTCAACAACACGGTCATCACGAGTCAAGAAACCGGCGCTCTTTAATGTTGTGCGCAATTCCGGCTCATATTCGTTCAACGCCTTTGAGATACCGTGCTTAATCGCACCGGCCTGACCGGACAAACCGCCGCCCTTAACCGTGCAGATAACATCAAATTCGTTTTCACGATTGGTGATGGCAAACGGTTGATTGATAACCATTTTCAAAACCGGACGAGCAAAGTATTCATCAATCGACTTATCGTTGATGGTGATGTTGCCCTTACCCGGCATAATCCATACGCGCGCAACGGCATCTTTACGTTTGCCGGTGGCATACGAACGGCCTTTTTTATCTTTGACGGCCTTGCGTGTCGCTTTCGGTTCTTCCGTAGCGGTTGTTGCAGATTTAATATCCTGCAAAGATTCGATTTTCTTCTTAGCAACCATTATAATGCACTCCTTTTATTCTTAGAGTTTTGAGAAGCAAAATCCCAAACAACCGGATTTTGCGCCGTATGCGGATGTTCCGAACCGGCATAAACTTTGAGCTTTGTCATCATTTGACGACCGAGCGGATTACGCGAAATCATACGTTCAACGGCTTTTTGAATGACGCGTTCCGGAAAACGACCGCTCAAGATTTTACCGGCTGTCGTATCTTTTACGCTGCCGATATAACCGGTGTGCTTATAATAGTGCTTGTTAGCGAGCTTTTTGCCCGTCAGCTTAACTTTGTCGGCATTGATAACAACGACATAGTCGCCGCAGTCCAAATTCGGTGTAAAATACGGTTTGTTCTTACCGCGCAAAATCTTGGCGATTTCGGCAGAAAGACGACCCAAAATAACACCTTCGGCATCGACAACATACCATTTTCTCTCGATGTCCGACGGTTTTGTTGTATGTGTAGAAATCATTTTAATCTCTTTCAAAAGTTAATGTTAATTCGGTGTTAATATACATAAAGTTTTGCACTTGTCAACTAAAAAATTCATATTTTTTCAATATTTTATAACTATGGTATAATAATACCTTATATTTAATTGTTTGATTTTCAAATAAAATCGATAATCCGCAATAAAATCATTGACTTATCGAATATATTATATTAAATTGCGTCTAAAAATCCTATTATGATGAATATTTTTAACTTAAATAATAAATGTGTATGACAACGGTTTTAGAAATTCTTTTGATACCGCTATTGGTTGTTGCGGCGTGCTATACGTTGCGTTTAACGGTGCAAAGTTTCTGTAATTTGTGTGAACTCAATAAGGACAGAAAATCTCTGCCCGACTCTCATGTTGACTGCGGCGGTATGGTTATCAATACCGATACGCAAAAATTAGAAGCGGATAATAAGCCGATTTTACCATTTTAAAATATTATTTTGCTTATGAGAAAAGTTTTGACGACTCTGTTGTGTGCGTCTGCGGTTCTGCTTTTCAGCGGCTGTTCGTGGTTTGACAGTGCGCCGCTCGGGCCGAAGATTTTGGGTGTGACGCACATTGTGCAAGAGCGCGGTCTGACGTATGTCGAAATTGATTCGATGCGCTATCCGGTTACGGAAGTATTTACCGGCGAAACGCATCCGCGCGTCGGTGGCGATGTTGCTGTTGAGCCGGTTGCCGGTATGCAGGTTACGGTTGTCGAGATGACGGGCTCAAACAACAACTATCAGGGCATAATATTTATGCTCGGCGAATGGAACGAAGCGCAAATCGAAGCGGCCTTCCATCGCAACTACACGTTTATGGTGCTGGCACTCGGCGGTATATTCTTTTGCGTTTTGGGTATGATTATTGCCTGTTTTGTTGAAGACGAGCGGCAAAAGCGCAAAAATTCCGTCGCGTCTTGAGGTGCAAAAAAACTCGGCTGATGCCTTTTGTTTAATCCTCCCCCGAATTGAGTTTCGGCGGAGGATTTTTGTATCCCCTATTCTTTCGGCATAACGTCGATAATCACAAACTCGGACTTGGTGCCGGTTTTGAACTTTATGGCCCAAGCAGAAATGCCGGAAGTTATGATAAAATCGGTATTGTTGCGCTTTTCGTGTCCGTAAATCGCGTCGTTGGCGCCAATCCATTTGCCGACATTGTTAAACGGAAACAACTGCCCGCCGTGCGTATGCCCCGACAGCACCAAATCAACGCCGCTTTCCGCCTGAGCGGCATAATCCGCCGGCTGATGGTCGGCCACAATGATATATTTGCGCTTATCCAGACCCTGCGTCAATTCTTGCATAGAGCGTCGTTGCCCGTTTTGTTCGCGCTTTACCGACGCATCGCGCCGACCGATGATATAAAACGCGTTTTCGATTAAAATCGCCTCATCGCGAACGGTATCGACGCCGTTTTTGCGCAATTCTTCCACCAACTCCGCACTGCTGAAACCGCGCCTGTTCGCGCCGTAATATCCTTTATCGTGATTACCGAACACAAAATATGTTCCGAGCGGAATGTCGAGCTCTCCGAATTTATGCGCCGCCGCCACCATATTTTCGCGCGTTGTATCGTCATCGACGAAATCGCCGACAATAAAGAGAATATCCGGTTTTTCGGCCTGAATTGCATCGAGATGTTCGGCTAATCCGGCGGCATCAAAAGTCGTTCCGAGATGCGAATCGGCAAACAGCGCAATTTTCAGCGGCCGCGCCAATTTTGCGGTGGTTAAAGTATAATGCGTTGCCCAAACGTGATGCGCCGCATACCAGCCACCCAAAAGCGCCGCCAAACTCAGCATAATCGCCGCGGCACCGGCATAATAGCGCTTAAACGGTTGCTTGCGAATTTTTTCAATAACATAAAACACCGCGTCGCAAATCAGCCACGCCAACGCAAAATAAATGATACAAACAATCGCGTTCATAAAGTTCAGCCAAATACTGATGAGCGCAAATGTGCCGAAGACCGTGCCGCCGCCAATCATCGCTTTGATTTTTTCGTCGTCTTTGGTCTGTTTTTTGACGCATTCAAACCGGCACACCCGATTGCTGACATATACGAGCGCAATTCCCGTCAGCACCAGCGTCGTCCACATAATCACATACCACATCATCATTTGCTTTGTTCCTTTAGGGTTTTGTTTGCTTAATTTTATTTTTTAGAGTAATCTCAAAGTCAAGCCGGAAATAAGATATATCTACATAAAAACACATTTTGAGTTGTCTGGCGGAAAAAATATGAAAATTGCAAAAAAAATCTCTTGACTAACAAAATGAGTTAGCATAATGTAGGCGAAGCGTCGGGCGCTTAGCTCAGTTGGTTAGAGCCGGCCGCTCATAACGGTCTGGTCGTAGGTTCGAGTCCTACAGCGCCCACCAAACAGAACCTCCCTTCGGGGAGGTTTTTTGTTTGGTGGTATGCTGTGGCTCGAACCTACGACCAGAGTAGTATATATTGCTACGCTTTAAGATTAATTTGCTCTCCTTGAATTTTGTAATAATTATCTTTTATAGACTTCTTGCAAGCTTATCAAGCCCTTAATAGATGCAATATCATCTGATATATTTTTATTTTTTCTGTCAGGAAGTGAAGAGTTAGTATTATTATGCTTAATTTTACCAGTAATTAGTTTATGATTTTCCCATTCTTCTTCTGTAAATGCCTTAAATTTATCGGCTTTTATCATTACCAAAGTAGATACATCCCAACCATCTAAATGCATATTAAACTTGTCGTCATGAGGGTCTTCCACATAAACACAATCATAATCATTTTTTAATGCATTAACATCAAGAGTAACACAATATTCATCTCTTAGCATATAAGGTTCCAAATCTTGTAAAGATTCTACAACCAAACAACGACTATCTTTAGTCGGTTCTATATAATAAGCAGTTCGTGTATCAAGATATTCTGAATCTCCTTCATATTTGTTAAAATTATACCACTCCGAATGTCCGTTTGCTGTTTTCGGAGAAGTCCATAACCCGCCCCTAAATTTTGCCCATATACCATTCTGCGTATATATCTCTTTAAACTTTTCAGCACTTGGTTTTTCTTTTCCTATATAGATAAATTCTAAATCCGGTAATTTACAACTTTTTGGAGCTAGCTGTTCTACCTTTTTACCTGTAAATTCCTCAATTCGTTTTATAGTTTCAGGATATCTTTGTCCTATA
>JAFYFJ010000104.1 GCA_017543835.1 Alphaproteobacteria bacterium
GTAAATTGTTGTATTGAGTAAAGCCATGTTGCGTAAAATATTTGTATGTTTGTGCTGTGCCGGTGCGTTGATGCTTGCGGCGTGCAATAAAAAAGATGCGGCAAATATTGAAACCTTGTCACAAAACGAGGTGTATTTCTTCTATCAGGAAAATTGCCCGCATTGTCACGATGCGGCGGCCTATATCAAAGAAAAACATCCTGACATAAAGATTAAGAGTTTGGATATCAAAATGCCGGGCAACAAACGCATGTTTCAGGCGGCGGCGCGGACTTATAAAGAAACTTTGGGAGCCGGCACCCCGCTGATTTGCTTTGGCAAAAATCACATAATGGGCTGGGGCGCAGATGCACCGAAGCAGTTTGATTTATTCGCCAAGAAATACGAATAATCTTCAAAAGCCGCTCAAACCGAGCGGTTTTTTGATGCCGTATAAATATCTTTGCTGTTGACAATTTGCCGAACTTCTTTATAGTTAAGGCAACGATAACAATTTGAGGCAAAAATATGCAAAGCGGCACAATTTCGGTCATTATTCCGGTTTATAACACGGAAAAGTATTTGGAACGGTGTTTGCAAAGCATTTTGCGACAAACTTACGGCAATATGGAGGTTATTTGCGTCAACGACGGCTCAACCGACAACAGTGCGGCCATTTTGGCGCGTTATGCATTTGAAGACGAACGTATTAAGGTTTTGACGCAAGAAAACAAGGGACAGTCGGCGGCACGCAATGCGGCGTTGAAAATTGCCGGCGGTGACTATGTGTTTTTTGTAGATTCCGATGATTTTATCCATCCGCAAACTTTTGAAATTTTGCTCAACGCGTTGCAAAAATCGGGCGCACCGGTGGCGGCAACCGTTGAAGCCAAAAATTATGATAAAACACTGGTAAATGTGGAATTTTCAACATTTGAAGTTCATAAAAATCCGCTGTTGCATATTTTGCGCAACGAGGCATCCGGCTCGGTGATTTGGAACAAACTCTACAAGCGCGAAATCGTGCAAAACCGCCCGTTTATCGAGGGCATATATTTTGAGGACTGGTGCTGGATTACCTGCCTTTTTGCCGACATTGAAACATACGCGACGGTGCCGTTTGCGCTCTACGGTTACAATACCGAAAACACCTCGACCATGCGTAGCACATTTACGCTTCGCAAAATCGATAATTACGCCACGGGCATTCGCGCGGTGCGGGAATATTTTGAACAACCGCGCTTGCAGAATTTATGGCCGACGGTGCGCAAAATTCGTATCGGCGCATCGCTCAGACACCTGATTAACGCGGTGTATCACAACAAAAAAGAGCGCTCGGAACTCGATAAATGCTTGTTTGCGACGCTTAAAGCGTTGCATGAAGAACAATGTTTTTATTATCGCGAACTGCGCTTCAAAGTGCTTATGCGCCTTGCTAAAATATGGTTCAGAAACAGGGGAAAATAATGGTTAAAGTCAGCATTATCGTTCCGGTCTACAATGTTGAAAAATATCTCGGCAAATGTTTGGAAAGCTTGACGGCACAAACATTGAAAGATATTGAAATTATCTGCATTAACGACGGTTCAACCGACGATTCTTTGACAGTTTTGCAAAACTTTGCCGCGAAAGATAAGCGGATAAAGCTGATAGATAAGGAAAACGGCGGTCCGGGCGTGGCGCGCAACCTCGGTATCAAAACCGCAAAAGGCGAATACATCGGCTTTGTTGACCCGGACGACTGGGTGCGCGAAGATATGTATGAAAATATGTATGCGCAAGCCAAAAGGTTGGATTCGGATATCGTGATTTGCGACTATGTGCGTTATGAAGATTGGAGCGGAGAAATCGTGCCGCATTGTTTCTTTCAGCGGGCCGTTAAATACAACACAAGCGAGCCGGTCGATGTCCCGAGCGGTGAAAATATCGACCGCGAAACGCTATTGGAAACTCTTTTGATTTCGCCTTGCTATTCGGTAAATCGCATTTATCGCCGTGCGTTTTTGCAACAAAATAAAATTGTCTACTCCGAACATTATTGCTATGAAGACTGCCCGTTTGTTTTGCAATCTCATCTTGCGGCGCAGCGGGTTTCGTTTGCGGATTATGCCGGCTATATTTATCGGTTGCGCCAAGATTCTTTGGTGCGCGGCTATGCCAAAAAATATATGGACTTTTGCGAAGTTGTTAAATTGTTGGAGCAAATTATTGCCGAGCGGAATCTGTCTGAAAAAATGGCGCTCAATTTACATTATTTCCGCACGATGAATATGGCTTGGAGCTATATGCAGACGACGCCGGAAGAAAAAAAATCGCTGTTGCGGCAGGCGCGTAAGTTTTTAACTGCCAAAGAATATGTCGCGATGAAAAAATATTTGCAAATTCGTTTGCGCGATAAATTGAAAAAAATCTTGGGCGTTTTTGTTTCCGTTAAAAAAAAGCCACGGCACAAAGTGGTCAAAGTTTTAGGGCTGTCGTTTAAGCTGAAACGTCGTTGCGGACGGCTGGGTGCCGAGCAACATTATATCCGCCAAGTGCGCGAAAATTGCAAAAAATATCCGAAAGATACTTATTTGCTGTTTGATTGTCTGCACGATGAAAATGTGGAGGCAATTGACGCGTATTGCTTGTTTGAAGAAATGCGCGCGCAGGGGATTCCGGCATATTATGTTGTGCGCAAACAAACCGCGCTTTATCGCAGATTAGAGGTAGAAAACAAGCTGGAGAACATTATTGCGCTGACCTTTTCAAGTCGCACGCATCCGAATGAATTTATGCAAAAAATAAAAGATGTTCTGCTCCGCACCAAATGTATTTTAACTTCATTCGGCGAAAATTCGGGGAGTGTCGAGATGTTCTTTCGGCGCTGTCCGGCGTGGAAGTATATTTTTATTCAGCACGGCACGATTTTTATGAAAGAAAGCGTGCTTTATAACGGCTACCTGTTCCCGAAAAAATTCGATAAGTTTTTGGTGTGTTCTGACCGCGAGGAAAGCATTTGGAAAAAATACGGCTTTACGGAAGATAAATTGCTTAAAGTCGGGTTGCCGCGCTGGGACTTGCTGAAAAATCTGCCGCAACCGCAAGAAAAAAGTATTTTGCTTATGTTGACGTGGCGACAGCTCAATGCCGTCAGTTTCGACGATTCGCTTTATAAAAAACGCTTGTTGAGTTTGCTGCATAACAAAAAGTTGCAGAAATACCTCAAACAACACGATATCAACTTATATTTTGCGCCGCATCACGCGCTTGCCGGCAATTCGCACATCAATTTCGATTTATCGAAAGAGGGCAATATTCAAATTATCGAAGGCGGTAAAGTTTCGCACTATATCCGTCAATGTTCGGCGATGATGACCGATTTTTCGTCGGTGGCGTTTGACTTTATGTTTCAGCATAAGCCGGTGGTGTTTTATATGCTCGACCGCGATGATGTTGCCCTCGGCGAATACGACAGGGAAGATTTGCAAAAATTCGACTATAAGCAATATATTCTGCCGGATGTCTTTTTTGATGAAGAAAAGGCGGTCGAGCGGCTGATTGAATATTGCGAAAATAACTTCGAAATTGATGAAAACACGCAAAAAATTTACGATTCGTTTTTCTACACCAAAGAAAATATCCGCCGCCAATTGATTGAAAAATTGGAACAACTTTGAGCAATTTGTCGCTTGTGCATAACACGCCGTAATTCTTTGAAAACGGCGCTTGTGTTGTATAAAATACATCAGATTAAAATGTAAACAGAGGGAAAAATGGCACAAGAAAACAAAAAACCGGTGGTGTTGCAGGTTCTTCCGGAACTTAATCAGGGCGGCGTAGAACTCGGAACAATCGAAATTGCGTCCGAGTTGCAAAAACGCGGCATCGAAAATTATGTGGCATCGGAAGGCGGGCGGATGCAATATCAGCTTGACCGTATGAAAGTTAAGCATTTTACGTTGCCGCTCAAGACCAAAAATATTTTCAAAATGCTGATAAACGCCAAGAGGTTAGAGAAAATCATTAAAGAAAACGGGATTACGATTGTGCATGCGCGTTCACGGGCACCGGCATGGAGCGCATATTGGGCGGCCAAAAAATGCGGTGTGCATTTTATGACCACTTTTCACGGCACTTACGGCTTGGGTCCGCGCGGCATTAAAAAGTTCTACAACCGCATTATGACTTACGGCGAGCGCGTGATAGCCATTTCAAACCATATCAAAGAGCATATCATCAAAAATTACGGCACCGACGAGAGCAAAATTCGCCTGATATCGCGTTGCGTCAATATGGATAATTTTAATGTCGAAAATATGACTGCCGAGCGGATTGTGAAGTTTTTGGAAGACAATCATCTGCCGGAAGATAAGCCGCTGATTACGCTTATCGGGCGCTTGACCAACTGGAAAGGGCAAAAGCTCTTAATCGAGGCGTTGAGCAAAATCAAAGATGATACGGATTTTTATTGCCTGTTAATCGGTGATGACCAAGGACGCGTCAAATATACCGACGAATTGCGCGAGATGATAGACAAGTATGATATGGACGGCCGATTCGCTTTTATCCGTCACACGCTTGATGTGCCGGCGGCGATGATGGTGTCGGATATCGTACTTTCCACCTCCATCGAGCCGGAAGCGTTCGGACGTATTGCGATTGAAGGACAGGCAATGGGGCGCGTTGTGGTTGCATCAAACATCGGCGGTTCGTGCGAAACCGTCATAGACGGCGTGACCGGCAAGCTTTTTGAAAGCGGAAATGCCGACAGTTTGGCGGCCGCAATCAAATGGGCATTGTCGCTTTCGACTGCCGAGAGAGAAAAAATCGGCGCGGCGGCAATAAAAAATGTAAAAGAACATTTTACAAAACAAATTATGTGTGATAAAACAATCAAGGTTTATGAAGAACTCATGAACCAAAAGTAGAAAACAAATAGTGAAAAGGTAGAAAAACAATGGTAAAAATCAAATTGCCTGATGGCAGTATTTTAGAAGAAAAAGACGGCATTTCCGGCTTGGAAATCGCTCAAAAAATCAGTCCAAACTTGGCCAAAGCGGCCTTAGCGGTTAAAATAGACGATAAATTACAAGACCTCACAACCCCGATAACTACCGATTCTACACTCACTATTATCACCGTCAAAGATAAAGACGGTTTGCACATTTTAAGACACTCTTGCGCACACATTATGGCAGAAGCCGTGCAAGAAATTTGGCCGGATACGCAAGTAACCATCGGTCCGGCTATCGACAACGGATTCTATTATGACTTTGCCCGCAAAGAACCGTTCACGACCGACGATTTTGCAAAAATCGAAGCAAAAATGCACGAAATTGTCAAGCGTGACGAGAAAATCGAGCGAATCGTAATGCCGCGCAACGAGGCGATTAAGTTCTTTAAGGATAAAGGCGAACACTACAAGGTTGAAATCATTGAAGATTTGCCGGAAGATGAAACGATTACGCTTTATCGTCAAGGCAATTACACCGATTTGTGCCGCGGCCCGCACGTTCCGTCAACCTCTAAGGTCGGCGATGCGTTCAAGCTGATGAAGGTGGCCGGTGCTTATTGGCGCGGCGATTCCAACAACGAAATGTTGCAACGTTTGTATGCAACCGCTTGGGGCAACAAAAAAGATTTGGACGCTTACATCACCATGATGGAAGAAGCCGCCAAACGCGACCATCGCAAGCTCGGCAAAGAAATGGATTTGTTCCACTTTGAGCCGGAATATGCGCCGGGTGCGGTGTTCTGGCACGATAAGGGCTTCCGCGTATATCGCAAGCTGATTGAATATATGCGCAACCGCCAAGAACATAACGGCTATGAAGAAATCGAAACGCCGCGCATTATGAACCGCGTTTTGTGGGAAACTTCGGGACACTGGGATAAATACGGTGCGCATAACTATTCCGGACAAATGGAAGACGGCAGTATGTTCTGCGTTAAGCCGATGAACTGCCCGGGCGGATTGCTTGTTTATAAACAAGGCATTAAGTCGTATCGCGATTTGCCGCTCAGAATGGCAGAATTCGGTAAAGTGAATCGCTACGAAGCGTCAGGCGCTTTGATGGGCTTGATGCGTGTGCGCGAATTTACGCAAGATGATGCACACATTTTCTGCACACCGGAACAAATGGAAGA
>JAFYFJ010000011.1 GCA_017543835.1 Alphaproteobacteria bacterium
GATGAATATTCGTGTATTACCTTCAAATCTTGTTAACCAAATAGCGGCCGGTGAAGTTATCGAGCGTCCGGCTTCGGTATTGAAAGAATTGGTGGAAAACGCTATTGATGCCGGTGCTCACAAAATAGAAATATCTCTGGTTGGCGGCGGTAAAAATGTTTTGACGGTAACCGATGACGGTGAAGGTATGACATCGGAAGAGTTGTCTTTGGCGGTGGAAAGGCATGCGACTTCCAAATTGCCGGATGATGACTTATTTCAGATAAACTTTTTAGGGTTTCGCGGTGAGGCATTGCCTTCCATCGGATCGGTGGCACGTTTGACTATTACGTCGCGCAAAAAAGGAAGCGCCGAAGGGGCAAAGATATGCGTGGAAGGCGGAGTTAAGAGCAAGGTGGAGCCTGCGGCCATAAGTGCCGGTACCCGAATTGAGGTGCGCGATTTGTTCTATACGACACCGGCGCGGCTCAAATTTTTGAAGGCGGATTCTTCCGAGGCGGCGCAGTGCGCAGATATGTTGCAGCACATTGCGTTGGCTAATCCGGCGGTGGCCTTTTATCTTTACAGCGACGGTAAAAAGAAAATGGCGCTGAATGCTTGTGAGGGCGACTTACCGATGGCACGGCGGCAGAGAATTGTCGATGTTTTGGGGGCGGAATTTAAGGATAATTCCGTGCCGATAACCGCACAAAACGAGTTTTGCGATATCAGCGGTTTTGTCGGGGTTCCGACCTATAATAAGGCCAATTCGCTTTCCGAATTTTTGTTTGTGAATAATCGACCGGTGCGTGATAAGCTGATTTTAGGCGCCATCAAAGGAGCTTATCAGGATATGATAATGTCGGGGCGTTATCCGGTTTGTGCGATTTTTATCCGTATAAATTCGCGTTATGTAGATGTTAATGTGCATCCGACCAAAGCCGAAGTGCGGTTTTATGATAACGGCGCGGTGCGCGGGCTTTTGGTGGGGGCAATTCGCAACGCTTTAAGCGCGGGCGGACAACATAGTGCCGAAACCGGAGATTTGGAACGTCTTTTGACTAAGCAGATTCAGGATGAAACGGCGCATTTACAAGCTTTGCACCGGCACACAACCGAGTTTTCGGTGCATGATTATACTCCGCCGACGCACGATTTTCGGATGCCGCTTAAGCATGGTACTTCGCGGGGAACACCGTCGTTGGAATTGCCGGAGTTGCAAAATCAATATTCGGTGCGGGTGGCGGAGGAACCTTCGACGCAAACGTTGGAACAAGTCGGAGAATTGGGCTTGGCAAAGGCGCAATTTCATAATACCTACATAATTTCACAAACCGCGGACAGTATAATAATCATCGACCAGCATGCCGCACACGAGCGGATTACCATGGAGCGGATGAAACAGAGTCTGGCGGCGCATGAGCGGGTTGCTTCGCAAATGTTGCTGATACCCGAAGTTGTGGATTTGAGCCTGATGGAAAAGGAAAATTTGTTGGAATATGCCGATACTTTTTCTTCTCTGGGTTTGGTAATCGAAGAGTTCGGAC
>JAFYFJ010000105.1 GCA_017543835.1 Alphaproteobacteria bacterium
CTCTAAATTCAAAATTTTTGATGTGCGAAAATAATAAACAAATTCATTTTTTTATCTTTACCCATTGATAATATTTTTTATATATTATATAACATTGAATATTCGGGTTTAGGATAAAAGGTTATGAAGAATATTATGATAAAATTGTTTGTTGTTGCGCTTGCCGGCGCGAGTGTTTTTTTGGCCTGCACCAATAAAATTAATCTGCCGGATATGCTTGAACAAACCGCGCAAATCACACCGGAGTTTGATGAAAACGGCTATTGGCGCACTAAAAACTTCTTGGTTAAGAAAAATGACGACGACACCGTTTCGTATTTCGGCACAAAATCACTTTACGGCAATTATTTGGCCGGTCGTATTGCACATATGCGGCAAGATTTTATCACCGCCACCGAATATTACAGACTTGCACTTGAAAAAGACCCTGAAAATGCCAAGCTTAACCGCACGATTTATATTATTCTGACTTCTCTCGGACAAATCGATGCGGCCGCACCTTATGCACAGAAAGAATTGCAAAACGAAGAAAAAGGCGGCAAAAAAGAATTGCTTGCACCACTCGTAACCGCCACCCAAAAATTCAAATCCGGCGAATTTGCCGCCGCGCGCGACATTCTTTTGAACGCCGATGATACCGTTTATACAAAGTTTATTTTGCCGTTTTTCAGCGCTTGGAGTTATGCCGGCGAATATAACGAAAAAATGGCTATTACCGAACTGAACAAGCTTCCGCGTGACCCGCAACTCAATATAATCAAAATCTTCCACGCCGCGATGATTTACGATTATCTCGGCAACAAACAAAAAGCGGCCGAATATTATAATGCCATTATTCAAAACTATCCGAAAGAAGTAACATATCGTCTGCTCGAAATCATCACGGATTTTTATGTGCGCACCGGCAACAAAGATATGGCCATCAAACTTTCGAATCATTACAACGACAACGGCCTGCTCTCCTTGTTGCTCAAAGATATTGATAATAAAATAGAAAACACAACGCCGGCCTCGCCTGCCGTTATTGATACGCCGCAAAAGGGCTTGGCAGAAGCATTTTTCAGCTTGGGGGCGATTTTCCGTGCTACCCCGAACGGCCTTGAAATTGCACAATTTTATATTGCCGCTTCGTCTTATCTGAATCCGGATTACGAAATTTCAAAAATCGCGCTGGCAAACGTGTTGGAAGAAATCGGTTTGTTGCACGAGGCAAACAGATATTACGAACAAATCAACAAAAACTCTGGGTCTTACTTTATTGCCCGCATTAAAATGATTGAAAACTTTAATTCGCTCAAAGAGTTTGATGCCGCCAAAGAAGAGTTGCAAAACCTTTTGAAAGATTATCCGGACAACACCCAGCTTTTGACCGATTTAGGCAGTATTTATGCCAATATGAAACAAGACGAAGAAGCCGTGCGGATTTATAATCAAGCGCTTGCCAGCGTCAAAGACAGCAAAATCGAAACTTGGCCGATTTATTATGCGGCCGCGATTTCATACGACCGCTTAAATCAAAAAAGCAAAACCGAAGAGTTTTTGCTCAAAGCCAAAGAACTCAGCAGCAACAACCCGAATGTTTTGAACTACCTCGGCTACACTTGGCTGATGCAAAACAAAAATGTTGATGATGCCGTGCAAATGATTTATACGGCCTATCAGCAGTCGCCGTTTGAAAGCCATATCATCGACAGTTTGGGCTGGGCCTTCTTCAAACTCGGCAATTATACAAAAGCCATTGAGTTTTTGGAGTATGCTTCCTCGCTTAATTCCGGAAATGCCGTGATAAGCGACCACCTCGGCGATGCTTATTGGCTCGGCGGCCGCAAAAACGAAGCCGTTTTCCAATGGAAACACGCGCTGGTCTTAAAAGAAGATGCCGATTCGATTAACAAAGAAGCCATTCAGAAAAAAATCGACGGTGATGGCGTTGATAATCCGCTGATTTGGCTCAAAGACCAGAACCTCGAGAATTTGATGCAAAATCTCTCGGTGCAATCTAAAGACAACTGATACTTTACGAAATCATACTCCGAATAGCCGCGTTTTATTCGAAAAGCGCCATATTTTGCCGTGTTTTGCGTATTTTCCGGCAGATTTTCAGTTTTATCTTAAATTTGCTTGACATTTTTGATTTTACAGAACTAAAATAGAACAAATTTTAAGGAGAAACGCTTATGCTTACGGTAAAACAATATAATTTGCTCATGTTTATCAACAAAGTGAATCGCGAAACCGGTCAATGCCCTTCGTTTGATGAAATGAAAGATGCCATCGGCCTGAAGTCTAAATCAGGTATTCATGCGCTGATTACATCGTTGGAAGAACGCAATTTTATCCGCCGATTGCCGCACAAAGCGCGCGCGATGGAAGTTATCCGCCTGCCGCGATTCAAACCGCAAGCCATTATCGATGAAGAGAAAAAGCGCGAAGAAGCGCTGCAAAACGGCTCGGTGCAAATTCCGTTATACGGCAAAATCGCCGCCGGCACACCGATAGAAGCAATTGCCGACGAAACGGAAACAATAGCGGTGCCGTTCAATATGGTTTCTTACGGCCAGTATTATGCGCTCAAAATCGAGGGTAACTCGATGACAGAGGCCGGTATTTTAGACGGC
>JAFYFJ010000106.1 GCA_017543835.1 Alphaproteobacteria bacterium
AATTCAGAAACAAAACATTGGTCTCCGAAATATTCATCGGGAATAACATATATATTTTTATTATTTATTTCATATTTACCGACCGCATCAGATTCATGATAATCATTATAATCATCATCAGCCATCATCGGCTGTAATTTTACATTTCCGTTTTGTGAAACTTTATAATGAAAAGGTCCGTAATAAACATTATCTTCTTCTGATTCATCAGGACAATGCAGTAGAATCAAAGGAGCAGAAATCGGAGATGTATAAAAAATTTCATGTTTCTCTCTTATTTCCTCAAAACTTTCATCTGTTTTTATAATTTGTAAAACCCCGTCTTTTTCATATAAATTTGCAATATAGAATTGCCATTTAGAGCCTTCACCTTCGTTAGTAGCTTTTTTTGTGCTATACAATAATTCAGGAACTTCCCCGTTATTAGTATTCAAATATCTTTCTGCACCTTTATATATCTGAGCTTTAAGAAACTTTTTCTCATCAAAATATTTTTCATCATTCCAAATTCTTACTTTTACCTTAATTTCCTCAATTTTTTCGCCTACTGAGTTTTTCAAAAATAAAGAAGAGGTGAATTCATTGGTATCGGGATTCAGCTTTCCAATCAACCAGTTATTCGTATTCAGACGATTAGAAAAATTTCGAATTATATATTTATTCAAATTGTTATTCATCGTTCTTTTCCTTGTTTAAATCATTTAACAGAAATAGACATTAACAGCCCACACGACAATAGCCGCCATTAATCCGGCACACACATCATCCATCATCACGCCGACCGCGTTTTTCATTTTGGAATCAAACCACTTAACCGGCCCCATTTTGCAAATATCAAAAAAGCGAAATGCCGCCAAGCCCACCAAGTAGAGCCACCAATAATCCGTATTTCCCTTGAGCATATCCGCCACAAACACAAACGCCAGCAACTGCCCGACAACTTCATCCACCACCACTTTACCCGGGTCTTTTTCTTCTTGGTCGCGAATTAAAACATCGGTGGCATAAATGCCGATAATCGCAATCGGAATCGCCGCCACGATAATCCCGTAGATTCCGAAGAAATATGCCAACACAAATGCCAACGGTATGGTGCCGATGGAGCCGACCGTTCCCGGTGCTTTCGGCGACAATCCAAACCCGAAATATGTCGCAATAATCAACGCAAGTTTTTCCGACATTTTATATCCTTTCATCCGCTTGATTTGTTCAATATTGAGATTATGTTATAAGAACCGTGAATTATTGGCAAATATTATTGCGGTTTTTACACAAACTTATACAAGGAGAAAAATAATGTTAGAAAAAACGGCACTGTTATTAACGATTATCGGTGGCATCAACTGGGGATTGGTCGGCGCATTTGACCTCAATGTGTTGGATATTTTATCGTTTGCGCCGATTTTGATTTCTATTGTTGAAATTATTATTGCCCTCGCCGCCTGCTATGTTTTATACGCTTATTTTATCGACACCCCGAAAATAATAAAAAAATAAGCCGAAACATATCTTATATGACGCGCAAAAAACGCGGCTAACGAGGCAGATAGAAAAAGGTTTCCTCGTCATACACACGCAAAAAAATTCGGAGAACGTGCGTAAATACGCAGTAAGCGGGTTGGCGCAGCATTAAGCATAGGCACACAAAAACGCGGCTAACGAGTCAGATAGAAAAAGGTTTTCTTGCGCCATACGGCACGCAAAAAATTCGGATAATGCGGCTGATACGCAGAAAACGGGTTGGCGCAGTGTACGAAAAAGGTACATAAGCCAACCCGCTTACAAGTAGCAGACCATTATACGAATTTTTTTTATTACCAGGTGAGACGAAGCCCCAAATACACCTCATGCGCGGCGGCTTCGACCTTGTCGTTTTCTTTATATCTGTATGTGTCGTTAAAGTGCCGCTTGAAGCTTCCGTAATCAACATAACGATACCCTAAATCAAACGAGCCGTTACGCGACATCCGATATTGCATACCGAAACCGACATTCCAAGCGAGCGTCGATTTGTCATCGCTTTCTTCCATCACCACCGTTTTCAGCTTGGCCGCACCGAGACCGCCGCCGATATAAGGCACCCATGCCGAAGTCGACTGAAAGTCATAATAAATGTTTCCGAAAACGGCCTTGGTTTGCACCGAAGCATCTATTGTCGGCGCACTCTTTTTGGCCGCCACATCTTTTTTGGCCTTATTGTTGTGGGTATATTCCACTTCCATACGCACCGACTGATAATTAAACGGAAACATCATACCAAACGCGGCACTTCCGCCCATAATAACCTTATTGACTTTAATATCGTGGTCATAATCGACGACCTCATCACGTTGAATCACGCGCATACTGTTATTGGTCAAAGCAACTTTTCCCTTGAGCGAAACATAAGGGCGAGCGACAAAAGCATTGGCATCACATGCAATAAAACAGGCAACACCGGCAAGTAACAATATCTTTTTCATGTTAAGAACTTTCCGTTAGGTTAAACTTAATATATAAAAAATAAGGCAATATGTTTAACATTGCCTTAATTTTCGATTTTTTTTGAGTAAATTAATAGCGATTTTCCAAATCAATCGGTTTATCTTCGTCCTCAGATTCGGTATTTTCTTTTGTTGCTTCCGGCTCTTCCTCGACTTTCGGCGTGCTTTCTTCCGCCGGTGCCGGCTCGGTATTTTCGGCCGGTTGTTCGCTTTCGTCTTGCTTTAAGTAATTGCCCATAAATTGCAACGATTCGGCAATTTCTTCCGGCGTATTTTCTTCGGCTTCTTCCGGCTCGGCCGCAGCGTTTTTCTTGTTTTCGATTTCGGTTTTTACCTGTTTAATTTTATCGGACGCCAATTTAGAGCCCTCTTTGGCCGCGTCAACGCTGTCTTTAATCTTTTCTTCCAATTTTTCGCGTAATTCCGGCAGTTTTTCGGCATTGAATATTGCCAACACCAACAAAAACGTCAGAAACCAGCCCATAAATCCACCCATAATTTTCCTCCTTGTTTTTATGCTTGCCGCAACCTGTTCAAAACTTCGGTCGCATCATAATCATAGTTGTAGGATATAATATTTTTCAGCGCGGCACAATATTTATTTTTCATATATTCATAATTTGAAAAATCCGGCTTATTTTCAATAACTTGAAAAACTTTATTCAAGCGCTCTGATGCCTCATCGGTCATTTCGATTTTGCTTTGACAAAGTTCTTCGTTGACCTCAAAACCGGTATTTCCCAAACAAATCACATCGCAACCGGCGGCAACCGCACGTTCGGCCCGCTCGGCGATTGTCCCCTTGAGCGCCTGCATCACAATCGCATCCGAAACCAACAAGCCCGCAAAGCCGATTTGACCGCGTATAATCTCGCGAATAACTTTTTGCGACAAAGTTGCGGCATTTTGTGCATCGACCGCCGGCAGCACAATATGCGCCACCATCCCCATCGGTGCATCTTTAAGCGCCTTAAACGGTGCAAAATCTTCTTGTAAAGTTGCCAAATCCTCATTGATGACCGGCAATTCCAAATGCGGGTCTACCGCGGCACGACCGTGTCCGGGCAAATGCTTGATGCACGGGCAGATTCCCTGTTGCATATAGGCCTCGACCATCGCTCGTCCGAGTTCGGCAATATTGCTTTCAAAACACCGACCTTGCAAAACATTAGATGTTTGCGGCGTCATTTTATCCAAAACCGGCGCAAAATTAACATTGATACCGCAATCGTGCAAATCTTTGCTGATTAAATACGCGTGCTGTTCAGCCAATTCCGCGGTTGTCAAGCTCTGTTGCGCCGCCACCGGCATAAACTCCGGCTCGACCAAGCGCCGCACGCGTCCGCCTTCTTGATCGACCGCAATTAAAACATCGTCGCGTCCCGTTGCCTCTTTAATATCATGCACCAAATTCTGCACCTGCTCGCGAGATTCGATATTGGCGCAAAACTTAGAAAAAAGGCACACACCGAGCGGATTATAACGTTCAAACAAACGCTTTTCATCATCACTCAGGCGCGCGCCCTGACAAGATAAAAAAGCCGGAAAAACTTTTTTCATCTTAACGCTCTTTAACGATGCAATCGTTCATACCTTTTGCTTTTAAGGCACTGCAAACTTTTGCGGCATCTTCTCTGGTGGCAAAACTTCCGGCGCGCAATCTGTAAACCATACCCTGAGCGCCCAAATCGGAGGTTTGAACCTCATGCGAATAGGCCTTGAGCATACTGTATTTTTGGGTTAAGCTCGTCCACGTTTTTTCAACCGCATCTTTATTTTTGGAAGCCACAAATTGCACCTGCCATTTTCCGCCCGCAACCGATTTTACCACAGCGGTTTCGGCCGCTTTAGCTTCTGCTTTTGCCTTTTCTTCGGCGGCTTTGGCTTCGGCTTTTGCTTTTTCTTCAGCCGCTTTTGCTTCAGCCGCAGCTTTTTCGGCTTTGGCTTTTTCTTCAGCGGCTACGGCTTCGGCTTTTGCTTTTTCTTCAGCGGCTTTGGCTTCATCTTTTGCCTTTTCTTCAACCGCCTTTACCTCACCGGCCGCCGTATCCGAAAGCAAATCTTCCGGTTTGTTCGGCACTTCAACATCGGTATTGTCGGCAACTTCTTCCACCAACTCATCAATATTATCGGCATTAACGTCAACCGTTTCCGGCACAATATCCGGCAATTTCGGCTGTTCCGGAGTCGGCAACAGATTTTCGACAACTGTATTATCGACTTCTTTCTTTTCGACCAGATTATACACATCTTTATCCTGATTCGGAATTTCCATACCGCCCGGATTATCCGGCTTTACTTTAACTGCCGTTTGCGAGCGACGAATTGTCGGCACATCTTTGTTTGTCTGCTGATATTGCGGCATCAAAATAAACCAACCGACCGCAAGCGCCAACACCGCACCGGCCAATGTCCCCAAAAAATTATTGCGGGAACGCACCATTTCGTGCCGACGTTCTTCCATTGTGGCGATTTTTTGCTTTGCCACTTTTTGCTTGAAGGCGTCGAGATATTCCTCATTTTTTCCGTTATCAAAATTCTGATACATATTACCTCTCTTTATTTTTTAAATTTGCAATAATTATTATCCTTCTACTATTTAAAATCATTTAACACAATAAAAAAAATCTTTTCATTCTCAAAAAAACGATTATAGTGAGTAAAAAGGATATGAGATGAAAGTTGCAACCTTAAACATAAATTCCGTTAACGCGCGCCTCAATAATTTATGCGCTTGGCTCGGGAAAAACAATCCCGATATTATGCTGTTGCAAGAAATAAAAACCGAATTTAACAATTTTCCGTTCTTTGATTTGCAAATGCAGGGATATGAAGCCAAAATACTCGGGCAAAAAAGCTATAACGGCGTGGCAATTTTAAGCCGTCATCCGCTTGAGACAGCAACGGAAAATTTACCGAACTTTCCTGACGAGAATGCACGCTATTTGGAATGCCGCGTCAAAATCGGCGCACAAAATTATGTCATCGCCTCGCTGTATTTACCAAACGGTAATCCTCCGGCCAACACGCCGTCAGACACCTCAAAGTTTGAATACAAACTCAAATGGATGGACGCTCTGTTATCACACGCCGACAATCTGTTGCGCAATAAAAAAAATGTTATTCTCGGCGGCGATTTCAATGTGATTATGACACCGCAAGATGTTTATAATCCCGAATTGTTTAAGGGCGACGCGCTCTATCGGCCGGAAGTGCAAACCCGCTTGCGCCGTATGCTGCGCGCCGGCTGGTGCGACACTTATCGCGCTCTTTTTCCGCAGACGACCGGCTATACCTTTTGGGACTACAATGCCGGCTCGTTTCAAAACGATTTAGGGTTACGCATTGATTATATTTTGAGTTCGCCGGCGCTGACCGACCGCCTCATTTCAAGCCGTATCGACCGCGATTTTCGTGCGCTCGAAAAAGCCAGCGACCATACTGTTTTAATTGCAGAATTTAAGGATTAAAAATGAAGAAATTGTTTTTTATTTTTTGCTTGCTATGGACAACCGCCGCGTTTGCCGAAGGCACAATCGACAAGCGCGTCATCAACGAAATGCTGACCACCGTCAACAATCAATATCTGGAGCCGGTGGATAATGCCGAATTGATTTATACGGGGTTGAAAACCCTGCCGGAAATGGATAAAGCACTTAAAATCACCAAAGGTCGCGACCGTTTCTATGTCTATTATAACTATCGCATTAAGAGTGTTGTGCCATTTCCGAAAGACAACGGCGATGTTCTCGGCTGGGTAGATGCCGTGCATAAACTCTTAACCGACATCACCAAAGTTTCCGAAACGGCCGAACTCAAGGATTATCAGCTGGTTGACCGTATGATGAAGGGCATGACTTCCAAAATGGATAAATACTCCGGCTATTATTCGCAGTTTGAATATGTTGACCACGAGCGCGACAATGTGATTTACACACTTTATTCCGACCGTATGATTAAAAACGTGCTTTATATTAAAATGCGCGTTTTTAACAAGCAATCGGCTAAAATGGTGGAACAATCTTTGCGTGAAAATCCGCGTGCCGTCGGCGTAATTTTAGATTTACGCGGCAACAGCGGCGGTATGCTCAACGAGGCCCTAAAAATCGCCAATATGTTCTGTGAAAACGAAATCATTACCTACACCGCCGGCCGCAACGAGCGCAACAAGCATTATTATACCGCCGGCGACAAGGCGCTGTTCACCGGACCGATGGTGATTATGGTAGATGGCGGAACGGCCTCGGCGGCAGAAGTTTTGGCAGGCGGTATGCAAGAGCAATCGCGCGCCAAACTCATCGGCGCCCACACCTTCGGCAAAGGCACGATTCAAAACGTAACCGAAATGTCAAACGGCGGCAAATTGGTGCTGACCACCGAACAATTCTTCACCCCGTCGGGCAAGGTTATTCACAAAAACGGCATTGAGCCGGATATATGCCTCTCCGGCACGGAAAATGATATGTGCATTCGTGAAAGCCGCCTCAAACAAGACGACGATGTCGATATGGCCATCAAATTACTCCGCAATGAGATTTAATAACTTTTGTTTGAGAAAAATCCGCATTTTATGCAAAAAACCTATTGACAAGCACTCAGAAATATGTATAATGCGCCTAAATGTTTTAACTTTTAACCTGAAAAAGAGTAAAGAAAATGGCAAAAGCAGTAAAAATTAAAATTAAGTTGGAAAGCACCGCCGGAACCGGCTCTTTCTATTTGGCAGAAAAAAATCCGAGAACGCATCCGGAAAAGCTTACAGTTAAAAAGTTTGATAAAAAATCTCGTAAGCATGAAGAATTCGTTGAAAAGAAATTAAAGTAATTTCTGCCCTAAAGAATTAGAAAGAGAGGTCGCGACAAATGCAGACCTCTTTTTTGTTGCATACAACATATTTTATTTCTGCTTTGCGAGCGGATGCGCTTTATGGTATTCTCTTTGCAGCGTTTCGGTTTGAACATCGGTATAGCGCTGGGTTGTGATTAAGGATGAATGACCCAATAATTCCTGTATGGAGCGCAAGTCAACTCCCTCTTTCAGCAACTGGGTGGCAAAAGAATGGCGTAAGGCATGGGGCGTCAACGTATCGGCAAGGCCTAATCTGCCACGCAACTTTTGCACCTGACGTTGCACCACGCGCGGACTTAATCGCTCGCCTCGCGCCCCTACAAACAACGGTTCTCCTACGTTGACTGTGTATGGGCTGTTTGCAAGGTAAGCGTCGATATGCTGCCAAATTATCGGCAACAAGGGGACAACACGTTCTTTATTCCCCTTACCTTTGACGCGAAGGAACTCGCTCTCGGCAGTAATATCGCCGACATTTAACGCAAGGGCTTCGGATATGCGCAAGCCACAACCGTAAAGCAAAATCAAAATCGCTTTATCGCGAAGTCCTTGCCACGCGCAACTTGCAACATCGACCGCTTCGTCAAGCAAATTAAACGCATCGGTTTCATCAAGCGCTTTAGGCAGAACTTTCGGTTTGCGCGGCGTTGCAATAACGCTGATGGCCGGATTCTTGGCATACTCGTTGACATCAAGCCATTTAAAAAAGTTTTTAATACTCGAAAGTTCTCGTCCCATCGACGATTTATTGATAGACTGCGCCGCCCGTTCACTCAAAAAGCGCCGAAAGTCATAAACTTCCAACCCCGACAAATCTGTCAAAGATAAATCTTTTTCGGGGCTGACCTTTTTCATAAAAATCGATAAATCGCGCGAATACGCCGCCAAAGTGTGTGCCGAATACAAACGTTCTTTCAACAGCCAATCCTGCCAACGATGAATCAATTCCGTCAGCTCGGTATCGGCATTAAACGTTATTTCCTGCTTCACGACTTATTTTATTACCTCATCATCATAAATTCCGAACAAAGCACTGCGTCGCACCCAACCTTGAATATTATCAAATCTGATTAGGCACATTTTGCTTTCTGCCGGACATTTTTCGACTTCACCGACCACGCCGTCTTCAACTTTGGCAATAACCTTAGCGTCTTTTTCCGGCTTGGCATAAATATTGTTCACGCCCGGATTTACCACGCGCACAAAACGTCTGCCGGAAAGCATCGCTTTATGCACCCAAGTTTCCGTGCCTTCCCAATCCTTGATTTTGCGCCAAAGTTCAAACTCGGAGATAATCTCGACCGGCGCGCCCTTTTGCTGATACACCCACTCTATCGGATAGCGGCTTCCCGGACCGGAACGCGCGTTAATGCGACTCGAACGCAAAGACACCATACGCGGCAACGTCAATCCGGTTTCATCGCCTTCTTCCTCGACTTGCGCATAACAAACGGAGCTCCACGACAAAAGCGTCGCCAATAATGTAACAAACAATGACTTCATTTCAAAATTCCTTTTTACCTATTTTAAATGATTATGACTTATAGATATAAAAAAATGGTAAAAATTATTGATAAAAGGATAGAAAAAATGGATTTATTGCAAACAATTCAGGACTTAATTCGTTTTCGCACCGAAACCGGCAACGCCGCAGAAATCGCCAAAGCGGCGGAATATATTAAAAACAAATTTGTCGGTTCGTCAGCCAAAGTTGAAATTTTTCAAACAACCGCTTCACCGGTCGTATTTTTGCGCAACTGCGATTCGCTCGATTTTGATGTGGTCGTTTTAGGTCATATCGATGTTGTTCCTGCCGCCGACGAAATGTTTGAGCCGGTCATCAAAGACGGCAAAATGTTCGGACGCGGCACACTTGATATGAAGTCGTTTGCCGCCGTCGCACTTAACTCTATGGAGTATGTATGCGCCCATAATCTGCCGATAAAGTTCGGCGTTATTCTCTCGACCGACGAAGAAAAAGGCAGCAAATCAACCGAATCGTTTATGGAGGCATATCCGCAAATCAGCGCGCGTATTGTGCTCGATAACGATGTCGGCGGCGATGTTACCAAGATTGTCAGCAAGTGTAAAAATCCGGTATTCGTCAAACTCATCGCACATGGCAAAGAAGCGCACGGTTCTACCCCGTGGGAAGGTATCGATGCCAACGAAATATTGATGCAAACATGGCAGAACATTCGGCAGATTTATCCGTATTTTTCCGCAGATTTACCGAAGCCGAGCGATACTTGGTTTGATACGGTGCATTTTGCAAAAATCGAGGGCGGACAAGTTTCAAACATTATTTCAAACTATGCCGAAGCGTTGCTTGATTTTCGCTTAACCGAAAACTCAAGCGTCGAAAACTTGGAGAAGAATTTGCAAAAATGTATGGTTAAAGGCGTCGAATATAAAATCGTTTCCGCCAGCACGCCGGTCGTGATGGATGAGAACAATCCCGACATTTTGGATTACAAACGCTTTGCCGAAAACATTATGGGTAAGCCGATAGAGTTTGAACACATCGGCGGTGCTACCGATTCGCGCTCGTTTGCGGTTAAGGGCTCGACCGTCATCATGCACTCGGGAACCGGCGACGGCATGCACGCGTCCGGCGAATACGTCGTTATCGAAAGCGTCCAGCAAATCGCCGATATTCAGATTAAGTTCTTGGAACATTTGGCTAAAAAATCCGAAAAATGAGGTAAATACGCAGTAAGCGGGTCGGCGAAAAGATAATCCGGAAAAACAAAAAATCTGGAGAATGAGTCTGATAGAAAAAGAGCGTTTTCCGCGGTGTACAATAAAAGGTACATAAGGAAAACGCTCTCAATGAACACATACAAAAAAAAATCCGGATAATGAGGTAAATAAGAAGCTAGAAAATAATACACCCGTAAAAAATCTGAAGAATGAGTCTGATACGCAGTTACCCTTTTCGCATAATGCACAACAAAAGATACATCAGCGAACACTGCTCTCAATGAACACATACAAAAAAATTCGGATAATGAGGTAAATACGCAGTAAGCGGGGCGGCGCAGTGTACGACAAAAGGTACATAAGCCGACCCGTCCCTTTAGAATGTAGCACAAAAAAATCCGGATAATGCGGTAAATAAGAAGGGAGATTTTGACGACGTGTAGAAAATTACTACACGAGGAAAAATCTCCCGATTAGTTACCCATTATACGGATTTTTTCATGATTGCGACGCCAGGGAGTTCTTTACCCTCCATCCATTCAAGGAATGCGCCGCCGGCTGTCGAAATGTAGGTGAATTTATCGGCCACACCGGCATTGGCTAAAGCCGAAACCGTATCACCGCCACCGGCAACCGAAGTCAATTTACCGGCTTGCGTTAATTCGGCCGCGTGCTGAGCCACAATATTGGTTGCCGTATCAAACGGTTTGAGCTCAAACGCACCGAGCGGACCGTTCCAAACAAGTGTCTTGCATTCATCTAATTTAGCATTGATTTTTGCGATTGTTTTTGCCCCGACATCAAGCAACGTTCCGGTAGCCGGAATATTGTTAACATCAACCGTTTTATGCGGTGCATTAGCGGCAAATTCTTCGGCAATTACCAAATCGGCCGGCAAAATCACTTCGCAGTTATGCGCCTTAGCCGTTGCTAAAATTTCTTTAGCCGTATCGAGCATATCCATCTGAACAAGCGAATTTTCTTCGTTGATGGTATCAGCGCCCAAAACTTTGAGGAATGTGTGCGCCATACCGCCGGAAATCACCAATTTATCAACTTTTTTCACAAGGTTGTTCAACAAATCGAGCTTGGTCGAAACTTTGGAACCGCCGACAATCGCCATTAACGGACGCTCCGGATTATTTAAACCGGCCGACAAAGCCGCGACTTCTTCAGCCATCAGCAAACCCATCGCCGACGGCAACAATTCGGCCGCCGCAACCATAGAAGCGTGCGCGCGGTGTGCGGTTGAAAATGCATCGGAAACATACGCATCTGCCGGCTTAACCAACTCTTTTGCCCACTCGGCATTACCTTTTTTCTCTTCGTCATAATAACGCAGATTTTCCAAAAGCAACACTTCATCGGCCTTCATATTTTTAACTGCCGATGCAACGGCATCGCCGATACAATCATCCACAAACACAACCTTTGAGCCGAGTGCTTTTTCGAGTTCCGGTGCCACATAGCGCAGCGAATTTTTAACATCGCCCTTGCCGTCCGGACGTCCGAAGTGCGAAATCACCACAACTTTAGCGCCTTTATTCATCAAAGTTTTGATGGTCGGCACAG
>JAFYFJ010000012.1 GCA_017543835.1 Alphaproteobacteria bacterium
AGTTGTTTCATGTTGTATCTCCTATTCACAATTTAAAAATGATTGATTTTCAAGCGATTCGATTCGCTTTGATGACCGCAACATAAACGAAAAAAAATCATTTCGCAACAAAAATCGTATACGGATTTTGAAAATTATTTTAATCCATATTTTCTTTTTGTATCAATACACGGGCAAAAACTTCTCGACCATTAATATAAGGGCGATACTGCTTTGCTTGAACAATTTTATAGCCTTTTTCAAGAACCCCGCTTAATATTGGGTATACTGATACTGCAAAAGGTTTTTTGTAATCGGTTGGTATGAAATTATTATCAACAATCAGTGTTTCTGCATCATCATATTTTTTAAAGCGTTCTGGTATTTCTTTTAATGTCATGAACTTTATGTTTTTATATTTTGGTCGATTGATAACAGGCAAATTTGTATACCAATGCCCACTCGCATTAACAACTTGACGTTTTGGATTTAAATACCAATCAACACGGTTATATCCGGCCCACACCTGACCCTTTTGAAAATACGGAATATATTTATCATTTTTGCAATTTGTGAAATTTGAAATTATTAAAAACTTTTTACCGCTATTAATGATGGTGCGCCAATAATCTGTTGCTCGTGAGAAAGGTGGGTTCGTGCAGACAATATCAGCTTCTTCATTTAAGATTTTAAGAGATAATGGATCTTCAAAACAGCCGGTATAGCCCTTTGGCATTTTCGTCATTTCCTTAACACCTTCTTTGGTAAAAATATAACCCTTAGCGCCAGCTTGAAATAAATCCATTTGACCACTATAATGCGTGCATATCAGCTTTTTCAAATTCAAACGGATAAAGTTTTTAATAAAATATAAAGCAAAGGCCGAAGAATCCTTCTCTGTGCGGGTCTCGCCAACCGCGTCATCACAATTACAAAACACGCACTTATCGTGCCATATTTCCAGCGGATACATAGATATTTCTTTTTCAATATCTTCATAGCGTGTGTAAAATTCATCATTTTTAACCTTTTTGGCACGTTGCATTACATCACGTTTAGACATGCCTCGTTCTTGCAAGCTCGGCGTTGTTTTTTTGACGATTTTAACAACCGTTTTCTTTTCATCTGGTTTGATAAATGTTTCGCAGACAAACAGCGGATGCGCCTTAATAAAGCTCACATACATATCAAACAAAGCCGCATTATAAAAATAAATCTCGCGGCTGGATTGTTCGCGTAAATGCGGAAAATTGTTTTTTATATCATTTTCTATTTGCCGCATATTCTTAACTTCGCAAGTAAATAGATAAGTATAGATATTGTCTTTGGATTGTCCGGTTGTAGCGTTGTATTCTTTTAAGCGGCGTTCAAGATTGTCAGTAATGCCGATTTTACATTTAGCAGGTTCTAGTGAAGATTGCACAATATAAAGATATTGCTTTGAAGTTGTGCGGGGGGGGTAGTAACTATTTGATTTTGCAACATTTTATTTAATCCGTAAATTTAAATCAATAAAAAGCATTATTAGTTTATTTTACAAATATATAAAAAATTGTAAACCATCTAAACTGATTATTTAATAAATATCGCTAAATTTCCCCGTATTTCACGTCGTCTAAAATCACAAAATCGGCGGGGAGGGCAGAAAAGTCAAAATCTTCCTCGATTTGCATGGCATTTTGAATCAAAAACAACTCAGCATACCAGTCGAGAAGTTCTTTGTTGGCGTCAAGTCCGTCCTTCCAAAACTTAAAAATCACAAAATCCGGCTCGCATTCGCTGACAAGCATCGCTTCGTGGCGGCGGTTGCGGCTGACAACACCGAGCACGGCTTTCGGCGCCTGCTTTTGCACGGCTTTAATGACTTTTGCCGGATTCGCTTCTTTTGATGTATCCAAAATCAAGCCGTCGGTGCCATATTTTTGGTAAAATGCCAACGCATTTACGCCTTCCGCCAGCACCAATTTGTCTGCCTTTTGCGCGCTTTCGATGAATTTTGCGGCAAATTCGGGCGTGGTTGTATCCGGCAGAATAAAACAGCCGATTTCGGCACGATTTAACAAATTGTTATTTTCTTGCGTAATTCTGATGATAAAGTTTTGCATTTTAAAAATCTTTGTGTTACGAATATTAAAACCGAGTTTGATTATACAACAATTTTTAGCAAAAGGAAGTGTTTTTATTATGGATATGCAAAATATGGAACAAAGCGGAAAATCAATCAGCCGTTTGGCCGGCGCGATTGATGAGTTGATGAATGTTATGCAACGGCAAAAAGAAAAATTTGCCCAAGAACTTGCCGCGCAAAAGGCCGCAGTCGCCGGCGCACAGGAGAAAATCACCGCGTTGGAAACACAGATTCGTGAACTCGGCGATGAAAAAGAAAAGCTGAAAATCGAGTTAATCGCCGCACAAAGCAATACGGAATCGGCCGACAAAATCAAAGAGTTGGAAGCCGAAGCGGCCGGCCGTAACAACAAAATCAACGGCTTGCAAACCGAAATTCAGAACTTGAATACGGCGCTTGCAAATCGCAAAACGCAAATTGAAGAATTGAACGGCAAAAACGAAGAATTAAATAATAAGAACAACGAGCTGAATAATCAAAATAACGAATTGCACAGCCAAAACAATGCGTTGAACAACCAAAACAACGAGCTGACGCAAAAATTAAATGCGGCCGAAGCAAAAATTGCCGAGTATGAAAATTCGGCGGCCGCCGACAGTAACGCAACGGCGGACTTGCAAGCGCGTTTGGATGCGGCGTTGGCAAAAAATGCCGAACTCGAGCAAAAATATGCGGATTCGGCGCAGAAACTTAACGATATGCAACAGACAATTTCGCAAACAACCGAAAATATTGACGATGTTGTCGCCAGATTGGAAAAGGTGTTGAAAGAAAATGGGGCAAGTGACGGTAATAATTGATAAGCGCGAATATGCGATTACCTGCGGCGACGGTCAGGAAGCGCATATTATGGAATTGGGACGCTTTTTGGACGCAAAAGCCAGACAGTTTTTCGGCAATTCGAGCTCGATTAACGAGAATATGAAATTGGCGATGCTCGGGCTGTTTTTGGCGGATGAGTTGTCTGATATGAAATCCGGCAATTTGAGTGCCGTAACAGCACAAACAGTGCAACAGTTTGATGCGGAAACGGCGCAAAAAATCGATACGCAAACCGCGAAACTTATCAAAATCATCAATGACGCGAAGTAATAAAAAAAATGCTTGATTTTCAGGCATAACGGTTGTAACTTCGCGACTAAAGGCGATAATCCTGCGACACAGGGGAGCCAAAGGAAGAACGAAATTCGGCGGCGGGCGGCGCTCGCTTGTTTGTCGGCGGATTTTTATTAGAACCTTTCGGGTATGCCCGTTACAGCTATAACAAAGAACAAAGTAAGGTGGCACCGCGACTTTCAAATCGCCCTTACGGTAAAAATCATAAAACTAAAAGGTGTTATAATGTTATCAAGAATCTATATTAAAGAAGTTCCGGAACATGTCGGCGAGCAGGTTCTGCTCAAAGGTTTTGTGCATGCGTTGCGTATTCAGGGCAGCGTGTCGTTTTTGATTTTGCGCGATGTGACCGGCACGATTCAAAATGTTATCGTTAAATCAAATGCCGACGCGTTTGCCTATGTAAAAACGTTGTCACTTGAGTCAACGGTGGAAATCGTCGGTATGGCGAAAAAAGACCCGACGCGCGAAGGACGCTATGAAGTCGAGGTTGAAACGATTAAGGCGCTGGCGATGAGTGAGCCGGAATTGCCGATTGCGGTAAATGAAAAGAACGAAGTTGAGGCGGCAACCGATATTCGCCACCAATATCGTTTTCTCGATTTGCGCAAACCGAAAAATATGTTGATTATGAAGCTTTCGAGTGCGTTTGACCGCTATTATCGCGAATATTTGTTTAATCAGGGCTTTGTGGAAGTGCATACGCCGAAGACGATGCCGACACCGTCGGAAAGTTCGTCCGATTTGTTTGAAGTAAAGTATTTTGACCGCCCGGCATATTTGGCACAGTCGCCGCAACTTTATAAACAGATGGCTATTGCCGCCGGTTTGGAAAAAGTTCTTGAAGTCGGCCCGATTTTCCGTGCCGAAAAGTCGTTCACCAGTCGCCACGCTACCGAATGCACCTCTTACGATGTGGAGATGGCGTTTATTAAAGACCATAACGACATTATGGAACTCGAAGAAAATCTGATTGTTTATATTTTAACCAAAATCAAAGAAAATTACGGCGACGAAATTAAGGCGATTTACGGACTTGATGTTAATGTTCCGAGTTTGCCGTTCCCGCGTATTACGATGGCGGAAGCCAAAAAGTTGCTCGGTTCTAAAGATTTTGAATCCGATTTAACCTCGGAAGAAGAAAAAGCGCTCGGCGATTATTTTGAAAAGCAGGGGCAGGATTTTGTGTTCTTGACCGATTTTCCGATTTCGGTGCGCCCGTTCTATCATAAATACTACACCGATAAGCCGTGCACCAAGTCGGCGGATTTGATTTATCGCGGACTGGAAATTACGACTTTGGCTCAGCGTGAGGAACGTTATGATGTTTTGGTCGAACAGCTTAAAGCAAAGGGATTGGGCACCAAAGATATTCAATGGTATCTCGATTTCTTCCGTTACGGTATGCCGCCGCATGGTGGTTGGGGCTTGGGCGGCGCCCGCTTTATTATGAAACTTTTGGGCATTGAACATATTCGTGATGCCATGTTCATCTATCGCGGCGTGAACAACCTTAATCCGTAATTTGAGGCGGATAAACCATAAAAACCGGCGGGGTTTTCGGACTCCGCCGGTTTCGTTTTGTGCATTTGCTTCAGACGCGCGTCAACAATTTGAGCACGGCCTGATTATCGGAATCCTGTGCGTAATTCAAAACCGTATTGCCTTCGTCATCTTGAGCATTAAGGTCGGCACCGAGGTCGATTAAGGTCAGGAACATTTGCGGATTCGGATTTTGCCACGCCGCATACATCAGCGCCGTCATCCCGTCGGACATACAAGCGGCATTCACATCGGCACCGGCCTTCGCCAATGCTCTGAGAACATCCGGATTCCCGCTGAAAACGGCCGCATACATCAGCGGATAGCGCGTGACATCGTCGGTTGCGTTGACATCAGCCCCGTCGTTGATGGCCATGGTAACATCGCCGACCGTCGCTTTAGGCCACCAGTCTTCATCAAAAAAGACCAAGGATTTGAGCGCTCCCAGCTCAATCAGCTTTTGCACGGCTTCTTCGTGTCCTTCCGCTTGCGCATAATTAAGCGCCGTTGCGCCTTCATAATCGCGGGCATTGATATTTGCACCGTGCGCAATTAAAAACGTAATCATTTCTGGCAGATTAAACATTGCCGCATACATCAAAACACTCATACCGTCTTCGGTGCAAGTGTCGTTCACATCGGCATCGGCGGCGAGCAACGCTGCGATAACATCGGGCTTGCCGCTGTGCACCACAGCATACATAATCGGTTTGCGGCTGACATCATCTTCGGCGTCAACATCGGCACCTTTGGCAAGCTCTTGCTTAACATCGGCAACCGTTGCGTTTTGCCACCATTCTTCCGATAAAAAATTTTCGTTCATTTGCTTCTCCCTGTTTTGTTTGTTGACAGTTTAGAGGTTTGTTGCCGGTTGTGCAAGCGAATTTTGCCGCAACAGCGCAAGAATTTCCGCATTACCGCGCGCCAAGGCATAATCGAGAACGGTCCGACCTTCGTTGTCGCGCATCTGTAATGAAGCGCCGGACTCGAGCAACGCTTTGCTCACGGCCGGATTCGGATTTTGCCACACCGCATACATCAGCGCCGTGCAACCGTAAATATCGACTGCGTTTACATCGACACCCAGCAGAGCCAACATAGTCGCCACCTGCGGATTTTGGTTGCTCCACGCGGCATACATCAGCAAAGTCCAGCCGTATTTGTCTGTGGCCGCAAGATTTGCACCGAACTCCGCCAATTTGCGCAACATTGATGAATTTTCGTTGTATTTTGCGGCGAGCATGGCAGGTGTCGCTTCGTCGTTAATCCGCGTGTCGATATTGATTCCGGCGGTAACGAAAGCTCGCACGATTTCCGGATTTTTGTTGCCGGTTACCGCAAACAAAAACGAAGTCATATCCTTGTTTGTTTTGGCATGAACATCAGCGCCGAGCTTGACCAATGTCTGTATCACTTCCGGGTCTTCGTTAAAATAAGCGGCATACATCAACGGGGTAAAGCCGTTTTCGTCTTTGGCGTTGACATCGGCACCGTAATCGGCAAGCATCCGGATAACGCGCGGATTGTTCCGATAGCGTGAGGCAAACATCAGCGGCGTTTGCGCATCGTCGTTTTCGGCATTGATATTGGCACCGAGTGTGGTCAGCGCCTTAATCATTTTCGGGCTTTCCTGATTCAAAACGGCGAACATCAGCGGAGTCCAACCCTCGCTGTCGCGCGCGTCGATTTTGGCGCCGAGCTCAACCAATTTAGCGATAACGCGCGGATTTTTGTTGTTTAAAACGGCGAGCATCAACGGCGTTACGCCGGCATCATCACAGGCATTGATTTGAGCACCGGCGGCAATTTCGGCATTTACACTTTTGACGGTTGCGGTTTGCCACCATTTTGAGCTTAAAAAATTTTTGCACGCGTCGTTATTCATCTTTTTATACTTGTTTAGCTTCAACTGCGTCTTATTTTAACCGATATTTTGCCGAGCGCAAGAAATTATCCGAACTTTTTACAAAAAATGCTTGCATATCAAATATTTTTGTTGTAAAACGCATTTACTTTCGGCACCCCTGGAGGCCGGGAGGATGTTAATTTCAATAAGGAAGAAAAAAATGACAGATATTACTTTTAATGCTAAAAAGCGTGAAAAAGCAGGTAAGGGGGCAGCTCGTGCTTGTCGTCGTGAGGGCCGTATTCCTGCAGTGATTTACGGTGGTAAAAAAGACGTTGTGTTAATCAGCTTGGATCCGGTTGAGGTTGCAAAGGCCTTGGATTTATCTGATTTGTATCAGTCCGAAATTACCATTGATGTTGACGGCAAAAAAATTAAGGTTGTTTGTCAGGATGTTCAATTCCATCCTGTTTCCGACCAACCGATTCACGTCGATTTTATGCGTAAATAAGAGGAAAATATGTTTTTGGTGGTTGGCTTGGGTAATCCGGGCGCGGAATACGCAAACACCCGCCATAACGTCGGATTTATGGCGGCAGATGAAATTCATCGCCGCTATAATTTTTCGGCATTTCGTGCCAAATTCAGCGGTTTAATCGCCGAAGGAAATATCAACGGCGAAAAGGTATATCTCTTAAAACCGCAAACTTATATGAATCTTTCCGGCAACAGTGTGGTGCAAGCGGCGAATTTTTATAAGATTCTGCCGCAAAATATTGTGGTTATCCACGACGATATGGACTTGCCGACCGACAAGATGAAGGCCAAAATCGGCGGCGGTTCGGGCGGACATAACGGTATTAAAAGTATCGATTCGTGCATTACGCCGAACTACAACCGCATTCGTATCGGTGTCGGACATCCGGCGGGCAAAAGCGAAGAAAATGTCGTGAATCATGTTTTATCCGGATTTTCTAAGCAAGATAAGGAAAATGTTGAAGCAAACATTGACTTGGCTGCGGATATGTTGCCGCTTTTGCTTGAAAAAGGAATTGCCGAATTTTCCAATCAGCTCGGTATGAAACTGGCTAAAAACGGCGGGCAGGGAAAATGATAAATGATTTAACCGTCGGCCATCCGCTCAAACTCATCATCAAATTTGCGATTCCGATACTGCTTGGCAACCTGTTTTTGCAACTTTATCAAATCTCCGATATGATTATTGTCGGGCACCTCATCAGCGTCAATGCGTTGGCGGCAATCGGTGCGTCGGCGCCGATTTATATGGTGTTTTTGATGATTGCATTCGGTTTTACCGGCGGGCTGACCGTGATTACGGCACAGCGATTCGGTGCGCACGATGATGACGGCGTGCGTTCGTCGGTGTTCCATTGTTTGTTGGCGGCGTTGGCGTTGAGCGTAATACTGACAACCGGCTTGATAGTGTTTTTGGAGCCGTTGTTGCACCTGACCAATATTCCGCCGGAGCTGTTTGAAGACGCTTACGACTTTATGTATGTGATGTGTTTAAGCACGGTAATGATTGTTTTGTTTAACTTGCTTTCGGGTTTTATTCGCGCGCTCGGTGACAGCAAAACACCGCTGTATTTTTTGATTTTCTGCTCGCTGATTAATATTGCACTGAATTTTATGTTTATCAATTATTGCGGTTGGGGCGTGGTCAGTTCGGCCATGGGCACGCTTGTTTCCAATTCGCTTGCGGTGGCGATTTGTTTTGTGTATATGTGGTATCGCTATCCGTTGTTGCGGCTGAGCAAAGAATATATTGCGTATGATACAAAAGTCATGAAAGCGCATTTGCGTTTGGCGGTGCCGATGGCACTGCAATTTTCGATATTGTCGTTCAGCATTATGATTATTCAGAGTGTGTGTAATTCCTTTGGGCCGGATGTGATTGCCGCAATTGCCGCTGCGGTGCGCATCGAGCAGTTTGCGACACAGCCGCTCTTGGCGCTCGGACTTTCGATGGCGACTTATACGGCGCAAAATTGGGGTGCACATTTGCTTTCGCGGATTCGCAAAGGTGTCAAATATGCCTTTTGGATTTCGACAACCGTGAGCGTTTGCGGCTTTTTTGTGATTCGTGCCATCAGTGCGGATATGATTGCAATGTTTGTCGATACCGGCAATAATTCGGGCGAAAATGATATTGCGCTGATTATTGATATCGGGCAACAATACTTGATTATCAGCACGATGTTTTATTTCTTTTTGGGGCTGATTTTTGTGTTCCGCAACACCATACAGGGTATGGGCAAACCGGTGTTGCCGCTGATGTCGAGCATTACGGAATTGTGCGTGCGGGCATTCGGGGCAATTTATTTGGCCAGAGTCATCGGCTATCGCGGCATTATGTATGCCGGCCCGTTGGCGTGGTTTGCTGCCGGAATATTGGTGCTATGCGGCTATTTGTATTATATTCATAAATTCAGCAAAAGTAACCCGTTTGTATGGAAAATGGGCGAAGTCAGACAATACTTGCGTGAAAATTCACCGGTCGATTAAATCTTCAGCTTTTTGGCAACTTCTTGCGCAATTTGTTTACCGGAGGCGAGTGCTTCAACTGCGGTTGAGCCGCCGCCGACAAAATCGCCGACGTAGAAAATGTTTTCGGCTTCCGTCGGCTCTTGTGCCCGCGTTGCGCCGAGCGCCAAAATAATCAGCGCAAAATCGCTGCGCACAATTTCGGTTTGCGGCACATCTTCGAGGCGTCCGTCGGTATTAAAGCGCGTCTTGCAAGTATACGCCGTTAGTGTATTACCCGATTTTACAACCCTCGTCACGCGCGTCATGGTGGTAATGTCAACCTGATTTTCGAGCAGCGCTTGCCGCTCCGTTGCGGTAATACGCATATCGCTCAAACGCCGGCGCACAAACATTTCGACATTTGCCGCGCCCTGTGCCTTTGCCGTCAAAACGCAATCGACCGCCGCTGCTCCGCCGCCGACAATCGCAACATTGCCGGCCGTGGCATAATGCGCCGGATTTTGCAAATATTCGGTATAATCAAGCAGCAAATTTTCACCTTCAATACCGAGTGTGCGGCTTTTTTGCGCACCGACCGCGACGATTACGGCGGCAAAACCCTGTTGCAACAAAGTCGGATAATCCGCAACCGTTGTTTTGAAATATGCCTCAACCAGCGGATTCTGCGCTAAATACTGCCACTCCGCCTCAATAATTTCGCGCGGCAAACGCATTTGCGGAATAAGATTCAGCGCGCCGCCGATGGTTTCATTTTTTTCGAAAATCGTGACTTGAAAGCCGTGTTGAATCAGCTCCGCAGCCGCACCGATACCGCTCGGTCCGGCACCGATAATCGCGATTCTTTTGCCGTTCGGCGCAACATTTTGCATCGGCGGCAACAGATTATCCTCACGTGCGCGGCGCATAATTTCGGCCTGCACTTGCGGTATTTTTATCGGCGCATCAATATGTTGGCGCAAGCAGGCACGCGTGCAAAACTTATCGGGACAAATCAAACCGCACACTTCGCCGAGCGGATTTTGCGCGACAATCAAGGCGGCCGCTTGTTTGATGTCGCCTTTTTGCGCGGCGGCGATAAAATCGTGCGGCGAACATTTGACCGGACATGCCTGTGCGCACGGTTTTGCCGGACATTTCAGGCATTTTTCGAGTTCGGCGGCAAACTGCGGTTTGCTTAAATAACGCGGTTTCATATTTTGCTCCTTACTGTTTCTGCAGTCATTTAATCATAAAAATTGCAAAAAAACACCTAATATTTCCGCTTTTGAGATTGTAATTGTAAAAAAATACTGTATGATGAAGCTATATTTTCAGTAAAATAGGCAAAATTATCGGTATAATGAAAGCGCAATGGCTGAAAAACATAATCAAATCTCCCGCCGCCGAAAAGTTTATCGGCAGCTTTGCCTATTATTACCTGAAATTCGTCGGGTTGACGACACGTTGGCAGTCGGTTACCGGCGTTAAAGAAACCTATGAGGCCATCAAGCAAAACGGCAGTATTATCGTCATCGGCTGGCACGGGCGCACGTTGATTATGCCGTATTTTTGGAACAAAACCAGCAAACTCAATGCGCTTGTTTCGCCGCACCGTGACGGACGGATGATTATGTATATCTTGGAAAAATTCGGTATCGGCCACATCAGCGGCTCAAGCGATAAAAATGCCAAAGAGGCGGCGCTTGAATTGATGCAAAACTTAAAAGACGGCAACAGTATTGCGATTATTCCGGACGGTCCGCGCGGTCCGAGTATGGAGTTGACGATGAGCCCGATTTTTTATGCGCAAAAGTCCGGCAAGCCGATTTTGGGCATTACTTACAGTATCGCCGGTTCGGTGATTGTCAGCAAAAGCTGGGATAATATGCTGATTCCGCTTCCGTTTCATAAAGGGATGTATGCGATTACCGAGCCGATTTTTATTCCGCAGGACGCAACGCCGGAACAGTTGGAAGAATATCGGCAAAAAGTGGAAAATAAACTCAATGATTTGACTTGGAAACTTGATGCGAAAATGGGCTTGCCGCACATCGAAAAGGGCAAAGTGCCGAAAAAAAGCCGCAAACAAATCGCGCAGGAAGAAAAAGAGAAGAAGAAAAAACAAGGGAAAAAAGGGAAATAAATG
>JAFYFJ010000107.1 GCA_017543835.1 Alphaproteobacteria bacterium
GCGACAAACTCGGGTCGGTGCCGGTCGGCTTACTTTCTTCTGCCGCCGGAAGCTGACTGCGCCGACGCAACACGGCAAAGCTGTTTTTGCGGTATTCCTTGAGTTCCATATCGTGCTTGGTATATTTGTATTGATAATACTGGTATTCGCTCTCAAGCACCTGCCGCTGTTCCGTTTCGCTTAAATTCGGCATATCGTAGTCGTGGTCTTTGATTCCCTTGCGAAAAGCGGCATATTGCTCCGGCGTCATCTGCTTAAGTTGATGCTTGATTTTGGTATAGCGCGCCGGTCGATAGTTGATTTCGCCGACCAAGCCCGGAACTTCGCGCACGGTTTTGAGCGTGTCGAGCGGAATAGCATAAACATTGTAATTTTTGCTCAATTCCAAGCTCGGCCGCACCGCCTCAAGCAATTCTAAAATCATATACGAGCAGTTTTTGGTTAAGAAAAAATACTGAATCTCCGCGTCTTGCATCTCGTAAAGATGATTAACGAATTTGATTTGCTCGGCCTCGGTCAAGTTAAGCTTATATTCCCAAATATCGCGGTTTTCGATGTTGTTGTAGGTGTTGATGACCGTCCAATACGGGCTGAGCGAATATTCGCCGTCGTAGCCGCCGAACAAGCCCTTAAGCACAAAGGCAATACCCGTATCGGCGCCGGAAAGCACGCCGAAGTTTGAGCCGTGTGCCAACATCTGTGTGCCTTTGCGCGCCGTATCAATACGCACCAAGGTATGCCCGAACATCGAGGCCGGATTATTCATATAAGCGTCGGTAAATAAAAAGGTTACGCCGTTCGGTTGCACATCTTGCAAAAACTTTTGGTATTCGGTGCAATCGGATAAATCGCCGGAAACAAAACCGTTTTCTTTGAGCAAATTAAAACGCGCCGGAAATGCACATTTTTCATCACCGCTCTGAAACGCCGCGATTTCCGTTTTGAGTTCGGACTCGGGATTAACGCGGCCGTCGGCGGCCAGATAAAACTTTTCGTTTTTGATTAAGCCCTTATCCCCGCCGAGCGTTTTGTTATAATGCAACAATTTCAGCCAATCAGCGCTTTGCGCAAACTCGGAAACATCCGGCGCGGCAACGGCGGAAAGCGGAAAGAGCAGGGCAAACAGATATATAAACAGCCGGCGCATTGTATTAAAAATAAATGTATTTAAAAGAGAAAGTCATCCCTCTTCTGTATTTAGCAGAGAACAGGGATGACATTCAGTATTTATTAAGCGTGAGCGATTTCCATCACGCGCAAGGTTACATCAACCGCTTCGGTATTATCGCTCGGGAAGATGTAAGCAAAGTTTTGTTGAACTTCTTTACCCAATGTTGCGCTGTCAACATTCATAATGCCGGCAAGGGTTTCGATGGTTTCGCCGTTACCTGCGGCCGCATCCATCGCAAATTGCTCCATATTGTCTTCCAAGAAAGCCAAAACCATTCTGCCGGTGCCGCCGGTAATACGGCCGTTCGGGTCACAACCGGAAGTGCCGAATGTGATGCCGAAAGTGTTGTTGGCAAATGTGTTGTTGGTCGTAATTGCCAAAGATTGCGGAATAATACCCGATTGACCGCGCCAAGCCATAGAGCCCAAACCGCAACCGCCGGTCGAGTCAACGGCATGTGCCGGAGCTGTTAAAACCATACCTGCGCAAAGAATCGCAGCGCCAAAAATCTTTTTCATTATAAGTTCTCCTTATATTAGTTCATATAACGAAGATACTTTAACACACCGGCATAAAATGTATAGCTTAAGTAAGACTTTTACACAGGTTATTTTCGGTCGCTTTTCGAAAAGATTTATTGTTTCAGTTTCTTTAAGCCGATTTTTTTATCGATAAGCGCGGTTAATTCCGCTTCATCTTGCGGCGACAGCAAATTATAGAGCGGAATCGAAAAGGCCGGAAACGGATTGTTTTTTTGCATCCAGTTATATTTGTAATCAATACCGTCGTGCGGCACCAGCGCAATCACCTTATGCGGCTTGAAAAAACAATAAACTTCGCATTCTTCGGCATAAGCAATATCCTTCCATTTGAGCGGGTTGTTGTGGTCGATTTTGATACTTTCGTCGGTTATGACCGCCATAATTTGCGGATGAATGTATTTGTACCACCACATTATCCACGAAAAAATAACAACGCCGATTAATACCGGAACTTGCGGATAATACCATATATTTGAACCGCAAAACAAACAAGAGCCGATTAACAATGTTATGATGACATTAAACACTAACCAAGCGTTTAGCGGCTTAAAGTTGTAGTAATAGATTTTTTTATTCATGATAATTCTCCTTGCTTGTGTTCTATTTTAATACTTCGAGAATACTTTAAGTCAAGATAAATTTATGTTCAGAGCTCAATAAAAAAAGAGTCCCTTATGAAAGAGACTCTGCTAAAAAGAATATTTTTTTATATTTATTTGTTGCCCAAAATATCCGTTTTGAAAACATCGCCGACTTGAATGTTGTGCTTCTGAACTTGTCCGGAGTTGATTTCCAAAACAATACGCGGTCTTTTCGGTGAGCGAATCGTGCTTAAATCGTTTGGTTGCGCATCTTCATAAATGTAGAAAACAATACCGTTATCGTCAACAAACACAAAGTCAAGCGGGATTAACGTATCTTTCATCCAAAAAGCAATTTCGGCATCTTTCGGCGCTAAGCTGATATCAAACAGAAGGCCGTAATTTTCATCAATCGAAGTGCGTCCCATCAAGCCGTGATACATCTTTTCTTGTGTATCGGCAACATCAATTTTGTAGGTATTACGAACTTCGGAAGAATCCGGTGCAACAATAACTATCTCGTTAGAAGAAATCTGCTCGGATTTTTTCTTGTCCGAACACGCAGAAACCAAAATTAACAGCGATAAAGCCAATATATTACAAAACTTTAACATAACTACTCCTTTTAATAATCATCATAATGCCAAGTGTAATTGCAGACATATTTTAATTCAATACAAATGTAACAGTTATTTACAAAAAAAAAGTTAATTTTTTTTGGGGAAAAACGGCTTTTATGTTTGTCATTGCCGCGAATATTTTTTAAACTGCAAAAAAAATATTTTATGGGAGAACTATAATGAAAAAACTTTTGATTCTGGGCGCAATGGCTTTGTTTTGCGGCTGTTCGGTGCTGAACGGACCGATTTGTTCGGATGAATCGGCCGAAATCGGTTTCAAAATTACGGACAGCAGATTGGCGGCGGTTTTGCACTTTGCCGACGGTAAAGCAAATTTGAGCAAAGGTGATTTGCAAGTGATTAAAAATGTGGCGCAAAAAGCCATCGAAACCGATGCCAACGTGCTCGTTTACGGTCATGCATCGCACCATACACGCACCAATGACCCGATTCAACGCATGATTGTCAATATCGAAGTTTCGAACGACCGCGCCGTCAATACGGCAAAAGCGTTGATGGATGCAGGCGTGCCGGCCGAAAAAATCAACAGTATGGCGCTGTTTGACAGCCGTCCGGTCAGAAAAGAAATTACACGTGCCGACCAAGCGGCAAATCGTCGGTCCGAAATTTATTTATATTGGTTTGAATAATGGATTCAAACGTTTCACTCGGCGGTAATATTTGGAAACTTCCGCAGGTTGATGAAGGTTTATGCGCTCGGATTGCCGAGACGTATCATCTTTCGCCGTCCGTGGCAAAAATTTTGGCTCTGCGCGGTGTCGGCGTGGCGGAGGCAGAGGACTTTCTGAATCCGAAAATTCAGAAACTGATGCCCGACCCGAATGTGATGAAAGATGCCGCCAAAGCGGCCGAGCGAATTGCCGATGCGGTTGAAAAGCACGAACAAATCGCGATTATCGGCGATTATGATGTGGACGGTGCGACTTCAACCTCGGTTTTGACGCGTTTTTTCAGACAAGTCGGGATTGAGCCGCTTATTCATATTCCGAGCCGCGAAGAAGGTTACGGACCGAGTGATTTGGCATTTGAGGAATTTAAGGCCGGCGGGGCAACGTTGGTGCTGACAATCGACTGCGGCACGACGGCATTTGATGTTTTGAACAAAGCGGCCGCAAATTTTGACATTATCGTAATCGACCATCACGAAGCCGAAATAAAACTGCCGCAAGTGTTTGCGGTTGTTAATCCGAAACGTTTGGACGATGATAATCCGTATACTTATTTGCAATATATGTCGGCAGTCGGTGTCGGATTTATGGTGCTGGTGGCGGTTAATCGGGTGCTAAGGCAACGCGGCTTTTATCAAGACCGCACCGAACCGGATTTGATGCAACTGCTGGATTTGGTGGCGCTCGGCACGGTATGCGATGTTGTGCCGCTGTTGTATTTGAACCGCGCTTATGTTAAGCAGGGCCTGAAGATTATGGCTAAGCAACAAAACATCGGCTTAAAGCATTTGATGCAGGTGCTGAATATGCAGGAAGCGCCGACGGCGTATCATTTGGGGTATACCATCGGTCCGCGTATCAATGCCTGCGGCCGTGTCGGCGATGCGCGTTTGGGCAGTAAGTTGCTTTGTTCGGATAATGATTTGGAAGCGCAAATGCTGGCCGAGCAATTTAATCAGTTCAATATGGAACGCAAAGAAATCGAAAACTTTGTGTTGCTTTCGGCAATAGAACAAGTCGAAGGTCAGCCGCAGGAATATCCGATGGCGTTTGTTTACGGCGAAGACTGGCATCAAGGCGTTATAGGTATTGTGGCGGGTAAACTCAGAGAGCGGTATAATATGCCGGCGTTTGTGATGTCGATTGAGCCGGACGAGGTTAAGGGCTCGGCGCGTTCGATAGACGGTATTGACTTGGGGGCGCTGATTATGACTGCCAAAGAAAAGGGTGTGATTACCGGCGGCGGCGGGCATATCATGGCTGCGGGATTTTCGCTGAGCAAAGAGCAAATACCGGCGTTTCAAAAGTTTGTCGGCGAATATATTTTGCAGCATTTGGGCGATGAAAAAGTTGTTCCGGTGTTGGATGTCGACAGTGTGCTGAATCTCAGCGCCGTCAACGAAAAACTGGCCGATGATTTGAGCTTGCTCGAACCATACGGGACCGGTAATGCGGAGCCGCTGATTATGTTGCAGAATGTGCGTGTGATGTATCCGCAAGCCGTCGGCACCGGCGGACATATTCGTTGCACATTGCAGTCAACGCTCGGCGATAAGGTTTCGGCAATTGCGTTTCGGGTGGCGGACAGCGAAATCGGATATGCCATGCTCAACAACAGAGGCGAATTGTTTGATGCGGTCGGTTATGTGCGTTGCGACAGTTGGCAAGGCAAAAAACGGGTTCAATTTATGATTAACGATTTGATGAGGAAAACATGAGTGAAGAAAAAAAACAAAATGATAATTCTTTCGGTCACCGGTTGAAAAATTATTTCTTTACCGGTGTAATCGTGGCGGCGCCGGTGGCGATTACGATTTATATGTCGTATCATTTGGTGATTTGGATTAACGAAGTTACCAAAAAGCTGATTCCGCAACAATGGCGCATCGGCGATTTTGTGCCGTATGCGGTGCCGGGGCTCGGACTGTTTTTATTGGTGGTGGCGTTGTTGTTTATCGGTATGCTCACAACCGGATATATCGGTAAGTTTTTCGTGCGCCTGTGGGAAAAAATTATTCGCAAAATGCCGGTTATATCCAGCATTTATTCGCTGTTAAAGCAGATTTTCGAAACGTTTTTATCGCAGAAATCGCGTTCGTTTAATGAAGTGGTGTTGGTGGAATATCCGCGTAAGGGCTTGTGGTCCATCGCCTTTGTCAGCAACAACAATACCGGCGGCGAAATTGCCGAAAAATCGGGGCAGAGAATTTTGAGTATTTTTGTGCCGACAACCCCGAACCCGACTTCCGGCTTTTTGATTTTTGTGCCGGAAAATGATGTGATTAAACTCGATATGAGTGTTGAAGACGGTATAAAGTATGTGATATCGTGCGGTATCGTAACACCGGGGATGAAAAATAACGAAGAAGACGAGTAATATAAGGAAAAAACAATGAAAATCAAAGCACTACTGTTAAGTTCGGCTCTTTGTCTTGCGGCGGCTAATGCCGAAGCAGGTTGGTGGGCAGACAAATATAATTTCTTAAAAGAAGATATTTTGGATATGTATTGTATCCACGATTATGATTTGTATGTGCCGTTTTATGCGTGGCACAATCGCTTGACGTATGACCAAGAACACATCGATAAATATAATGAATATCCGTGGGGTGCCGGTTTTGGTATTTCGCACATCAACCGCGAGGGAACCTGGTCGGGTTTGTATGCTTTGGGCTTTAAGGATTCAAACTCGTATTTTGAAACTTATTTCGGTTATGCGCGTCAATGGAATTGGTTTGCCGGTGAACATAATCAGTGGCACGCCGGTGTCGGTTATACGCTCGGTTTGACGCAACGTCACGAATATGCCTATATTCCGGTGCCGTTGCCGTTACCGCTCGTCGGTGCGGGCTATAAAAATGTAGAAGTGCACGGTGCGTATATTCCGGGTGTTTCAAACGACGGAAATGTGTTCTTTATGTTTGCGCGCATTCATTTTTAGCGGGAGGTAAAAGATGGAACAAAAAGTCATTCAGGTCGGTAAGGTGGCGCTCGGTAACAAATTGCCGATGGCGCTGATTTGCGGTCCGTGCCAAATAGAAAGCCGCGAACACGCGATTTTTATTGCCGGTGCAATGGTGGAAATTACACAAAAACTCGGCTTGCCGTATATCTTTAAGGCCTCGTTTGATAAAGCAAATCGCACCTCGATTAACAGCGCACGCGGGGTCGGACTCGAAGAAGGTATGAAAACGTTTGAACAAATTCGCAAACTGTATCCGGATTTGCCGATTTTGACCGATATTCACGAAGTTTGGCAATGTGCCGAAGTCGCAAAATATGTTGATGTGCTGCAAATTCCGGCGTTTTTGTGTCGGCAGACCGATTTGGTGGTGGCGGCGGCGAAAACCGGCAAAGTCGTCAATGTGAAGAAAGGACAGTTTTTGGCGCCGTGGGATGTGAAAAACATTGTGAAAAAGGTTGAGGATTCCGGTAATCATAACATTTGCATTACCGAACGCGGCACGAGTTTCGGCTACAATACGCTGGTGACGGATATGCGCGCGTTTCCGCAAATGGCAAAAGATACCGGCTATCCGCTGATTTTTGATGCAACGCATTCGGTGCAACAACCGGGCGGTTTGGGCGGCACGACCGGCGGTCAGCGCGAATTTGCGCCGGTGTTGGCACGGGCGGCGGTTGCCGTGGGTGTGGCCGGTGTGTTTATTGAAACGCACGATAATCCGGATAAGGCGCTTTCCGACGGTCCGAACTCGATTAAACTCAGCGATATGGAACGCGTTTTGACCGAACTTATGGCGTTTGATAAAGTCAACAAAACTATGATAAAAGAATATTAACCAATTTATGCTATATTCTTGGAAAAACAAAGGATTCAGACGGATAAAATGCAGTTCAGCGGCGAAGGATATATCATAAAAGTGCGCAAACACGGCGAGCAATCGGCGATTGTGACGCTTATTTGCCCGCAAAAAGGGAAAATCGTCGGCTATGTCAAAGGTGCGCTTAATAAACGCGGCTTAGGCATTTATCAGGTCGGGAATTATATTTCGTTTAATGCATACGCGCGGCTCGAAGAAAATATGCTGAATTTGCGCGGGGTGGAATTGTTGCGCTCACATACGGCGGATTTTGTGCTGAATAACGATAAAATCGGGGCGCTTGTATCAATGTGCCGTTTGCTTGATGAATGTGTGGCCGAAAATGATGATTTGGGCGGATTTTTTGAAGTGGTTGACGATTTCTTTAAGCATATCAATAACGAAAATTGGCTGGTGTATTATTCGTTTTTTGAGTTTTATCTCTTGGATTTTTTGGGTATCGGTTTGGATATCAGCGAATGCGCCGTAACCGGCAAACACACAGATTTGCGCTATGTGTCGCCGAAAACCGGTCGGGCGGTTTGCGCCGAAGCCGGTGCACCGTATAAAGACAGATTGTTTGCTTATCCACAGTATATTGTCGAACATAACTATGCACCGCAAAATGCTGAAATTGCCAATGTTTTGACGATGACAGGCAGCTTCTTGGAGAAAAATTTTTTAACACAACATAACTTGAAATTACCGGAAAATCGTGCTAATCTGCTCGGACTGGTTAAAACGTATAAGCTTTAAGGTGAAACAATGGTTGAAGAAGTGCAAAAAATCAAAGATGTGCAATTTAGCGAAGAATTAAGCAAACGCTATTTGTCGTATGCAATGTCAACGATTGTTTCGCGTTCGTTGCCGGATGTGCGCGACGGTTTGAAGCCGGTGCATCGGCGGTTGATGTATGCCATGCGGCAGTTGCATCTCGACCCGAAAAACGGCTTTAAGAAATGTGCGCGCGTGGTCGGCGATGTTATCGGTAAATATCATCCGCACGGCGATAGCGCGGTTTATGGCGCCATGGTGCGTTTGGCACAAGATTTTTCGGTGCGTTATCCGCTGGTGGACGGGCAGGGTAACTTCGGTAATATCGACGGAGACGGCGCGGCGGCGATGCGTTATACGGAAGCGCGTTTGACCGAATTTGCAATGGATTTGATGGACGGCTTAAATGCCGATGCGGTCGATTTTACGGACACATACGACGGCGAGGACAGTGAACCGGTGGTGATGCCGGCGATGGTGCCGAATTTACTGTGCAACGGCTCGATGGGAATTGCCGTCGGTATGGCGACCAATATTCCGCCGCATAATTTGAGCGAATTGAGCGATGCGTTGCTGTTGATGATAGAAAATCCCGACTGCGACGAAGAAGCCGTGGTGCGCAAAGTCAAAGGGCCGGATTTTCCGACCGGCGGTGTCATTGTTGATTCGTTTGAAACGATTGTGAACAATTATAAGCAAGGCAAGGGCAATTTTAGAATTCGCGCCAAGTGGACGGTTGAAGATTTGGGACACGGGCAATATCAGATTGTGGTGACGGAAATTCCGTATCAGGTTATCAAGTCTAAGCTGATAGAAAAGATTGCCGAGCTTCTTTTGAATAAAAAATTGCCGATGCTGAGCGATGTGCGTGATGAATCGGCACAAGATGTGCGGATAGTGTTAGAGCCGAAAAATCGCACGGTTGACCCGACAATGCTGATGGAGCAGCTTTATCGACAGACCGATATGGAAATCAAGTTCAATATGAATATGAATGTGCTTGATTTGGACGGTGTGCCGCGTGTGATGAGTTTGAAGCAGGTTTTGCACGATTATCTGGTCCACAGAAATAATGTTTTATTACGCAAAATCAATTTCAGATTAAGCAAAATTAATGCAAGACTTGAAATTTTGGACGGCTATTTAATTGCCTATCTGAACCTCGATGAAGTTATTCGAATTATTCGGCAGGAAGACGAGCCGAAAGAAATGTTGATGAAAACCTTTAATTTGACCGATAATCAGGCCGAGGCGATTTTGAATATGAAATTGCGTAACTTACGCAAGCTCGATGAAGAAGAAATCCGCACCGAACACAGCGAATTGCTGGAAGAAAAGGCCGGGCTTGAGGTGCTGGAAAAGGATGACGGTAAACGTTGGGCAGCGATTGCCGAGGAAATCAGACGCATCAAAGAAAAATACAGCAAAAAAACGGCTCTCGGCAGACGTCGCACCGAATTTGCCGAACCGCCGGCCGATATAGAAGTGCCGGTTGAAGCGTGGATTGAAAAAGAGCCGATAACCGTGATTTTGTCGCAAAAAGGGTGGATACGTTGCCTCAAGGGTTATGCCGATTTGAACGAGGGCTTTAAGTTCAAAGACGACGATGCGCTGGCGTTTGCCATCCATGCGCAAACGACCGATAAAATCGTGCTTTTGGATAATAAGGGCAAGTTCTTCAATATTGCCGCCAACGATATTCCGAGCGGGCGCGGTTTCGGTCAGCCGGTGCGGTTGATGATAGATTTGGCGCAAAATGACGATATTGTCGCGATGTTTGTGTATGAGCCGGATGCAAAGTATTTAATCGCTTCCGACAAAGCGTATGGCTTTATTGTTGATGAAAATCACATTTTGGCGCAAACGCGTAACGGGCGCAAGATTATGAATGTGGCCGACGGCGAGTTGATTAAGTTCTGCATCAAAGTAACCGGTGATTATGTGGCGATAGTCGGCGAAAATCGCAAACTTTTGGTGTTTAAGGCGGAGGAGATTCCGACAATGGCGCGTGGTCACGGTGTGTTGTTGCAAAGATATAAAGACGGCAATATTTCCGACGTGCAGTTCTTTAAGGGCGAGGAGGGCTTCAGTTATAACCGCGCCGGCGGCGTCAGCACCGAAAAAGAATTGCTCACATGGCTCGGCCATCGGGCGCAAGTCGGCAAACTCGTGCCGTTCGGTTTCCCGAAAACCAACAAGTTTTTTAAGTAAGGGTGTGAGCCGAAAATCATTTTATGGACGGAAATTTGACTTTTTCGGTTGCAAACGGCGGAAAAGTGCGCTAAACTCGCGGCATTGAGAGGAAAAATGTCGGCAGAAAAGTCAAATTATACCGAAACCAAACGCGAAAAGTTCGGCATGAGCGAAATTACGCGCCGTTATGACAACGGCGATGTTGAAAAGCGTTTGGAAGAATTTGATTGGGGCAAGCGCAAACAGGTGGTGCGCAACCGCAAAGTCACACATCCGGACGGCTCAAGCGAAGAATATAATTTTGAGGGCATAAAATCGGTTGAAACTTTGGCTGACGGCACCGTGCGGCAATTTTATCGCGACGGCAGCGTAAAATCCGAGCGGTTGCCCGACGGCACGGAACGGTGGTTTTATGATGACGGCAAACTTTGCGGCGAAGTCACAAAACAAGGCATCGAACGGCTCTATTACGAAAACGGCAATGTGTCGCGTATGGAAAATCCGGCAACCAAGCACACCGTCGGCTATGCCAAAGGCGGCGGAATTGATTTTGAAATCAAAGACAAAGAAGTTTATATCAACCCCGAATATTTTTCGTATTACAAAATCGGTATCAAAACGGATATAACAACCGAGCATTGGGCGGAAAACAGGCAACTTGAGCCGCATAAAAAAACGCTAATTTGTTTGGGCGGCGATGCATCGGTAAGTGCGCAAGCGGCAAACGGCAACATTAACGCGGCGCTTGATGCACTCGGTTTTTCGAGCGCGGAGTGTGAGGATATTCAGCTTGCGTCGTGCTATCGACCGCGCACAACATCATCGCTCGAATTGGCATTGCGTAAGGCGCAAATCAACCGCGCAAAATTGGCGGCCGAAGATTATCAAAAAGAAATTCGGCGCGCTTTTATGCCGTTTATGGCGCAAAAACACGGCAAAAAATATATGCGGCTGGCGGATAAAGAGTTGTTTAAGCGGTTTCGCAACATTATGCTGTTTACGCATTGTGCCGGGGCTGATGATGTGCCGATTATCGAAAAGACGTTGAAGCGCACGATGACGGAGCTGGGTTATGGTGCGGCGGTGCAAAAATATGTGTTGCGGCAAATGCTTTGCGTGACCAACAATAATCAGCGCGAATTCACAAAAGACAAGTCGGAGATGACGGTGTTGCATCGTTATTCGGTGCTTGACGGGCAAAATTCTGCAAATTATAACGCCGAGTGTTCAGACGATTACGGTGTGTTTTTGGAAAAATATCCGCCGTTTCATCAATTTAAGGGGCGTGCGGCGGGGATAATTAATTTGCGCAAAAATGAGGCGCTGATGATTTTCGACAAGGTTATGCGCTACGGTAACGAGCATAATGCCGGATTTTTTACGCCGGAGCATTATATGCTGACCGAAGTCGGAAAGCGGCAGGCGCGGCTGATGCAAAACATCGGGCAATATTGGCTTAAAAACACGCGGGCGGTGCCGAGTGCGCAAGAGGTTATCTGGCGCGGTGCCGAAAATGATGCCGAATTACAAGCGGCGCTCGAAAAAGCATTTGCCGTCGGGCGCAAAACTCAACGCGCCAAAATCAGCCCGCTCGAAAATCCGGCCATATTGAAGGCGGCGCTTTATAAATTCGACAAGCCGTGGATTGAAGCGGAGCCGGTCGGTGTTGCCAAACTTTTAGACCTCAAAACACGATAATAAGGGAATAACGGTATAATAAACTTGACTCTAAATTGCTTTTCAGCTTATAAGTCGCTTAAGCAGTGTTTTAATATTTTATAAAGGCAATGATTATGCATCGGATTCATATTCGCAAACACTTTATTTTGGTGATGTTATGCACGGTTTTGCTGATATTGTTCTGCGCCCCGATTTATTCGGATAATGCGGTGTTCGGATGGTGGAAAAGCCGATACGACAACAAAACGGCGCGCGTGGATGTTCAAAACCTCAACAGTGCGGATAAGCCGGTCAAAATCCTTGCGGTTGAGGCGCCGTCATGGCACACA
>JAFYFJ010000108.1 GCA_017543835.1 Alphaproteobacteria bacterium
GAATGTGCCGCAAACCATCGGCGGCTCGGCGGATTTGGCAGCCTCGAACCTAACCTTTGTTGAGGGTATGAAAACCATTACCGCCGCCGATTATAACGGCAACAATATTATGTATGGCATCAGAGAACACGCGATGGGCGCGATTATGAACGGCTTAAGTTTGCACGGCGGCGTTATTCCTTACGGCGGCACATTTTTCGTATTCTCCGACTATATGCGTCCGTCAATGCGTTTGGCGGCGTTGATGGGTGTGCGCGCGATTTATGTTTTGACGCACGATTCCATCGGTGTCGGCGAAGACGGACCGACGCACCAACCGGTCGAGCATTTGGCGGCCTATCGTGCCATGCCGAACATCAACACTTTCCGCCCGTGCGATGTGGTTGAAACGGCGGAAGCTTGGCAAATTGCAATTGAAAGCGCACATACGCCGAGTATCTTGGCCTTATCGCGCCAGAGTGTGCCGACTCTGCGCTTTACGACCGGCGAAAACTTAACGGCCAAAGGCGGCTACATCATTTCGCCGGCCAAAGACAATAAAGTGCGCGCCACAATTATCGCCACCGGCACCGAAGTTGCACTCGCCTTTGAGGCACAGAAAAAACTGGCGGCGGAAAATATCGGCGTCAATGTCGTATCTATGCCTTGTCAAGAGCTGTTTGACGCGCAACCGGAAGAATACAAACGTGCGGTTTTGGGCAACAAGCCGCGGATAGCCGTTGAGGCAGCTTCTCGTTACGGTTGGGAACGCTATGTCGGCGAACACGGTGCCATTATCGGAATCGACGGATTCGGCGCTTCGGGCAAAGGCGATGAGGTATATGCACACTTCGGCATAACGGTCGACAACATTGTTTCAGTTGTCAAAAAATGCATAGAATAACCGATTTATATATAATAAGTGTGGCATTGTGCATTTTTTCATAAAAAACGACTTGACAAAATATAAAAAAAATGTTAAAAGGTAAGTCCGATTAGAATTATGGATATATATTTATTACCAAATACTCAAGCTTATGAAACAAGTAAAAGTTATGGAAAATTGCGTCACGCTTGTGACGATACCGGAGTTTTTACCGGTATTACAGCGGCCGCAGATTGGAGATTACGATAATCTATTCATTCTGCAAACCCTACCCTGTGAAAAGCGAAACGGCAAATATTATGATCTCCGTTCCAACACAGAGGTAAAGAAAAAAAGCAATATGCTAGAGTGGAAGAATCTCAGTGGAACTTTCTTCCGCTATCCCGACGGTTATGAACTTTTGCTGTCCAAGAGATTTGAAGATGGCAAATTGTTGGTGTTTGAACCGGACCCTTGGGACAAGAACAGATTTCATCCTGAGGCAATGATTCTCCGGCACATCGTCCGCCGAGAAGAAAAAAAGAAATTATTTTAAAAATGGCTCCCCTATGATTGCCGAGTGCGTCATACGGGAGCCGTTTTATTTGTATGATATAACGAAAGTAATATATCTATTTACGGAATAGACTTTGATTAAAAAATCAGGCATAATAAGAGTTAGAATACCAAATGGGTATCAATTCTTAATATATTAGATAGGAGAATCAAAATGAGAAACAATCAATCGGGTCGTTCCATGATCGAAATGCTGGGCGTGCTGGCGATTATCGGCGTATTGTCCGTAGGCGGTATCGCAGGTTATTCAAAGGCAATGGCCAAATATCGTTCAAACAAGGTAATGGAACAAATTTCCATGTTTGTGACCAACACGCGCACAATGTATGCGCAGCAGCAAACATATATGAACTTAGGAAATACGATGGCTATCGATATGGGTATTGTGCCGGATGATTTGATTGTAGTCGGCACGGATGGAAATCCGACCGGTGCCCTCCGCAATGTGTTCGGCGGACCGGTTCAAATTGCCCCGTCTTATGTGAACGATGAAGCTGATAAGAGCGCATTTATTCTTTCGTTCTTCAATATGTCGCGTGATGCATGCATTGCAATTGCAACATCCGACTGGGGTGCGGGTTCATCTTCGGGCTTGCTGGCTATGCACGTATACAGCGAAGATGGTCTGACAACGGTTGATACCGGCGGCACGATGGATGCACCGGCAGAAGCTGCAGCGACAGACACCGTATTAAATGCCATTACCACGGCAGATGCCGGTTCTGAAGATACCGGTGTTGCGGTTCCGGGCGATGCAACCATCAGTGTTCCGATGCGTATTGACCAAGCCCGCACGGCTTGCGGCTGCGCCAACAAAAATACTTGTGCGGTCAGCTGGAAATATTATTGAGAGGATTGAAGTATTATTTAAATTTGATAATACACCGAAAAACGCTCTTGAAAGGGGGCGTTTTTTTATTCAATATTTCGCCAAACCGCAAAAAAATTAAAAAATCGTTATTTTTAGGTTGACAGCGGCAAAAACTTATGTATATTACAAGCCATTGCTTTATGTTTAAAATTAAAGGAAAAGAATATGTATGCAGTAATTAAGACAGGCGGTAAACAATACAATGTCACGACCGGTGACGTTGTAAAGATTGAAAAAATCGCCGGTGAAGAAGGTAAAGAAGTTGTTTTCAACGAAGTTTTGGCGCTCGATTCGACAATCGGCACTCCGCTCGTTAAGGGTGCAAGCGTTAAGGCCTTGGTTGTAAAACAGGCAAAAGACAAGAAAGTTATTGTTTTCAAAAAGAAAAGAAGACAAAACTATCGTCGTAAAAACGGTCACAGACAAAATATCACGATTGTAAAAATCACGGATATTTTAGGTTAATGAAAAGGAGAAAACGTCATGGCACATAAGAAATCCGGTGGTAGTTCTAACAACGGTCGTGATTCCGAAGGTCGTCGCTTAGGTGTTAAAAAGTTCGGCGGCGAAGCGGTCATTCCGGGCAACATCATCATTCGTCAACGCGGAACAAAATATCATCCGGGACAGAATGTCGGCTTGGGTAAAGATCACACGATTTTTGCTACTTCTGAAGGTAAAGTTGAATTCAAGACTAAGGCCAACGATAAGGTTTACGTTTCCGTCGTTGCCGAATAATCTTTGATTCTGTTGAATATAAGGGGCGTAATGCCCCTTTATTTATATAAAGAAGCGTAGCGTCAAGAGGAAGAAAATGAAGTTTTTAGACCAAGCAAAAATATACATCAAAGCCGGCGACGGCGGCAAGGGCTGTGTGGCCTTTCGCCGCGAAAAGTTTATTGAATTCGGCGGACCGAACGGCGGCGACGGCGGCGACGGCGGCAGCGTATATTTTGAGGCAGTCGAAAACCTCAACACCTTGATTGATTTTCGCTATCAACAACACTTTAAAGCGCAAAAAGGTCAACAGGGCATGGGCTCGGAGATGACCGGCTACAAAGGCGAAGACCTGATTATTAAAGTTCCGGTCGGCACCGAAATCGTGGCTGAAGACGGCGAAACCGTATTGAAAGATATGGTTGTTGCCGGCGAGCGCTTTTTAATCGCCAAAGGCGGCAAAGGCGGCTTGGGCAACACGCGCTTCAAAACCTCGACCAATCAAGCACCGCGCTATGCCGGTCCGGGCACACCGGGCGAAGAAATCTGGGTATGGTTACGCCTCAAAATCATTGCCGATGTCGGCTTAATCGGCTTGCCGAACGCCGGTAAATCAACATTTTTGTCGGCGGTAACGGCGGCACGTCCGAAAATTGCCTCCTACCCGTTCACAACCTTGCACCCGCATTTGGGTGTGGCTTGGGTATCCGGCAAAGAAATGGTGCTTGCCGATATTCCGGGGTTGATTGAAGGCGCACATGACGGTATCGGCTTGGGTGACCGATTCTTGAAACACGTTGAACGTTGCTCGGTGTTTTTGCACCTTTTGGACGCCACCGCGGAAGATGTTGCCGCCGACTATAAGACGATTCGCAAAGAGCTCGAACTCTATAACGACAAGCTCAAAAACACGCCGGTCGTTGTGGCTCTCAACAAATGCGACGCCCTGAGCGAAGATGAAATTACCGACAAACTGAAAGCACTGAAAAAAGTATGCAAAAATAAAATCTTCACAATTTCGGCCGTGGCGCACAGCAATTTAGAGCCGTGTCTGCAAGCCGTTGATGCGTTGATAACACGTGGCAACCGTGCCAAAAACAAAGAAGCCGAAACCGAAGTCGTTATCGAGAAAAAGCCATGGTCCCCGTTGGGATAATTTAGGAGAATAAAAAAGTGACAGACAAACAAGAAAATAATGAAATTTTGAAAATCATCACCGATTCGCTCGACGATATGAAAGCCGAAGACATTGTTGTCATTGACTTGGAAGGTAAAACTTCTATTGCCAGCTATATGGTTGTGGCAAGCGGTAATTCCAACCGCCACGTTGCTTCAATTGCGCAAAAAATCGAAGAGAACCTCAAAGCCGCCGGTCACAAAACCACCGTTGAAGGCGAAGTCAAAGCCGACTGGGTGCTGATTGACGCGTTTGATGTGATTGTGCATATTTTCCGCCCGGAAGTGCGCGAGTTTTATAATCTCGAAAAAATGTGGCAATCCGCCGCCAATTTGAGAGAAAAATAAGTTTAGATTGAAAGTATGAAAAAATTACATAAAAAAATATTATTTATCACACTGTTGTTGGTAATCGCAGGTATATTCTTTGCCGGAAGTGTTTATGTTGTTGCATACTCTTCATACCAAACACCGACAGAAGTATTAAATAATGTTTTCTTAAATTTAAAATCCGTTTTTTCGCCTGATTGTTCCAGTCCCAAATGTTTGTCGACAGCTAATCTGAGAGAAAAATAATATGTTCAAATCTGCGAAATTCTTTTGTTCTTTATTCTGGATAATACTGATATCCGCCAATGCATCCGCGCAAACCTCCGTAAATCGGGCAAATCTGAATTTGGGTTTGAAATTGTTGCAAACACAAATAGCGGAAAACACCGATAACTTTGTTGTTTCGGCCACCTCTGTCTATACGATTGCGGCAATGCTCGCCGTTGGTGCGGAAGGTCAGGCGCAAGAAGAGCTTCAGCAAAACATTTTGGCTCCCGACGGCACACAAACACCGAACATAACCGATTCGGAGAATACAATTCATCAGTCAAAAGCGGTTGAAATATATAGTTCAGTTTGGGGGGACGACTTCAACCGAAATTATAAATCGATTATAAAAAATACCCTGCTGGCCGAAGTTTTTTCGTTGCCGTCAACCACCGATAAAATCAACAATTGGATTAATAAAAAAACCAAAGGCAGAATTCCTTCGTTATTGGCTTCCGATAAAACGCAACCAACCGATTTGTATCTGGTCAACACCATCTATTTCAAAGATAAATGGCTTTCTCCGTTTGATAACGAGAATACTAAGGAAATGCCGTTTTACTCATTGAATCGGTCCGAGCCGGATAACGTTATGATGATGTATCAGCAAGAAGCTGCCTCCTATTATGAAGATGATAAAATGCAGGCCTTGCGTTTGATTTATAAGAACGGTGATACGATTCAGTTCTTTCTGCCGCGCGAAAACATCGATTTTGTTTCGTTTGTAAAAAATCTGCATGCCGAAGATTTGAACCCTGAATATACCCACAAAGAAGATGTTGAAATTTATCTGCCGAAATTGAATATATCGTATAAAATTGATAATATGCAGGAATTATTTCAAAAGATGGGAGTGCATAAAATTTTTCAACCGTTTGGAAATCCGTTGCCGCACATGAGCTCGAAACCGCACTATGTGCGCCGCATTATCCACTCCGCCAATATCAAAATAGATGAAGAAGGCACGGTTGCCTCCGCCGCAACGGTAACGGAAATGCTTGAGATAGAATTTTCACCTGCCGAACAATATGTATTCAAAGCCGACCGACCGTTTTTATTTATGATTAACAACGGCTTGTTTATCGGCGCATTTACCAATCCGGAAGGAACTGATTTCAAAGATGATGGCACAATGCCGGAAGATACGGAGGAGTCTGGAGAAAGTTTCTTATCACGTATCAAAAACAAACTCTTCGGTCGTCGCGATACAAATAACGAAGATGACAGCACCGAATGGAAATCTTTGCATTATGAGGATTAAAAAATGAAAGCTACGATTCTCGCCATCGGAAAATGCAAAAAAAATGCGCCGGAAGCGGCGATTATTGCCGAATACATCAAGCGTTCCGGCTGGGAAGTCGTGATTAAAGAACAAGACAACTCCAACCAAACAGATGAAGCAAAATTTTTGCAAAACTCGATTCCGCAAGGTGCAAAGGTTATTGTTTTAGACGAGCGCGGCGTCAATATTTCGAGTTCTGAATTGGCGGCAAAAGTCGAGAACTGGCTCAACAACGGCTGTTCCGAGATTTGCTTTTTAATCGGCGGTGCCGACGGTCATCTGCAATCCACGCGCGATAAAGCCGACCTTATTCTCTCTTTCGGCAAACTCACCCTGCCCCATATTTTAATGCGCGCCGTGCTTTGTGAGCAAATCTATCGTATTCAAACCATTATCAATCATCACCCGTATCATCGGGAATAAAAATACCGCATACCGCAATATAAAACTTGAAAAATATTTTTTTGCGGTTTAAATATGAGCAAATAAGAGGATTCGCGATGTTTGATGTATATAAAATAAGAAAAGATTTTCCGATTCTTTCAGAGCTTGTTAACGGCAAGCCGGTCGCGTTTTTGGATTCTGCCGCATCGGCACAAAAACCGCATTGCGTTATGGCGGCAATGAACAACATTTATGAAACCGCCTATGCCAATCCGCACCGCGGCACATATTACTTTGCTGATGCCATTACGGAAGCGTATGAGTCGGCGCGCGAAACCGTGCGACAATTCCTTAACGCCCGTTCGGCGCGTGAAATCGTATTCACCCGCAACGCCACCGAGTCGATTAACCTTGTAGCGGCAACTTGGGCACGTCAAAACCTCAAAGCCGGCGATGAGATTCTGATTTCCGAGGCCGAACATCACGCCGATTTGGTGCCGTGGCAGCAAATTTGCCTTGAAAAAGGCGCCAAACTCGTCGTATTTCCGGTTACTGACAACGGCGATTTTATCCAAGAAGAGTTTTTGAAACGACTCAGCGGCAAAACAAAATTGGTTGCCGTTACCGGTATGTCTAATGTTTTGGGCACGATTTTCCCAATTAAAGAAATTACCGCCGCCGCACATTCGGTCGGCGCCAAAGTGCTGATAGATGCTTGCCAATACGCCGTGCATTATCCGCTCGATGTGCAAGCTATCGATTGTGATTTTGCGGCGTTTTCCGGCCATAAGACTTATGGTCCGACCGGTATCGGCGTGCTTTACGGCAAGGCAGAAATTTTAGAAACAATGACACCGTATCAATTTGGCGGCGATATGGTTGATGATGTGACTTTTGAGCGCACGACTTTTGCCGATATTCCGGCGCGGTTTGAAGCGGGAACACCGGCGTCGGTGCAAGCCGTCGGTATGGCTGCGGCGCTGAAATATATGCGTTCGCTCGGTTTTGACGACATTATCCGTCATGAAGAAGAATTGACGGCGTATGCCACCGCACGCCTCAATGAAGTGCCGCAACTTAAAATCGTCGGCACGGCACA
>JAFYFJ010000109.1 GCA_017543835.1 Alphaproteobacteria bacterium
CAAAGCGTGCTGGCGGATTTGGGCGAAATCGAGGATTTGGATAATCTCAAAGCGTTGGTGGTGCGTATCGACAGTCCGGGCGGAAGCTACAATGCGGCCGACGAAATCTATTTTGCGCTTAAAGAATTGAAGAAAAACAAAAAAATTCCGATTATTATATCACAAGGCGGATATGCGGCATCGGGCGGCTATTTTATATCGCTTGCCGGCGATGTGATTGTGGCCGAACCGACAACGATTACCGGCTCTATCGGCGTGTTGGGCGGCAAATTCGAGTTAGCTAAATTATGGCAGAAACTCGGCGTGACGTGGACCGACATAAAATTCGGGCAAAATGCCGATATTTTAAGCTTAAACAAGCCGTTTTCCGACCGCGAGCGCACCGTATTTGAACAGTCGCTTGATGAAGTTTACGCCGACTTTACGGCAAAAGTAACAGAAAACCGACAACTGAAATTGGATATCGATAAAATCGCCCGCGGTCGCGTTTGGAGCGGACGACAAGCCCTCAAGCTCGGTTTGGTTGATGAAATGGGCGGTTTGGAAGAAGCATTGGCACTCGCACAAAAACACGGGAATATTGCGCCGCGCACCAAAATCAAGCTTGTGACTTATCCGCAAGAAAAGAGTTTTAGCGAAAAAATCAAAGAGCTGATTTTATCCGGCAACATCCGCGCCAAAGAGATTATCGCTAAAAGCGGTGTTGATATCCGTTATTTAAAACTTTTCAAACGGATGCAATATGATATGGTATTGTTACCGTTTGTGCTGAATATGTAATAAAAAAAGAGGAAAAAGAAATGGCCATAGATACGCAAACCGTGAGAAGAATTGCCTTTCTGTCGCGGTTGAAAGTCGAAGAAGAAAAAATTGAGGCAACCAAAGAAGAATTCAGTAAGATTCTGAATTGGATAGAAGAATTAAACGAAGTGAATACCGATGATGTTGAACCGCTGATTTCGGTTAATGATACAACGCTCAGAATGCGCGAAGATGAAGTTACGGCAGGAAATTGCCGTGACGCAATTTTGAAAAACGCACCGGCGGCGGAATACGACTATTTTGCCGTGCCAAAGGTTGTGGAGTAAGCCAATGACTGAGATTACGAAATTAACCGTTTATGAAGCACTCAACGGCTTGAAAAAGAAAGATTTTACCGCTTTGGAACTGACCGAAGCGTATTTGCGTAATATGGAAAGCGGCAAAAAATACAATGCCTACATTACCGAAAGTGCCGATGTGGCGTTGCAACAGGCCAAAGAAGCGGATAAACGTTATGCGGCCGGCACCGCGCGTGCGCTCGAGGGGATTCCGCTCGGAATTAAGGACTTGTTCTGCACCAAAGATATTCGCACAACTGCAGCATCGCATATTTTGGATAACTTTGTGCCGCCGTATGAATCAACCGTTACACAACATTTGCTTGATGACGGTGCGGTATTTTTGGGTAAATTGAACCTCGATGAATTTGCGATGGGCGGCAGTAACGAAACTAGCTATTTCGGACCGGTTATCAACCCGTGGAGTAAGGATAAGCCGCTTGTTCCTGGCGGTTCTTCGGGCGGTTCGGCGGCAGCGGTGGCGGCTCATTTATGTGCGGCGGCGACCGGCACCGATACCGGCGGTTCTATTCGCGAGCCGGCGGCATTTTGCGGCATTACCGGTATTAAGCCGACTTATGGACGTTGCTCGCGTTACGGCATTGTGGCGTTTGCATCTTCTCTCGACCAAGCCGGACCGATAGCGCAAGATGTGCGTGACTGCGCGCTCTTGCTCAAAAGTATGGCCGGTTTTGATGATAAAGATTCAACTTCGTGCGATGTGGCCGTGCCGGATTATGAAAAGTTTTTGGACGGCGATGTGCGCGGTTTGACTTTCGGTTTGCCGAAAGAATATCGGCCGGACGGCTTAAATCCGGAAGTATCGGCTTATTGGGACAAAGCGGCGGAATACCTTAAAGCACGCGGCGCAAATATTAAAGAAATCTCGTTGCCGCACACCAAATACGCGTTGGCAACCTACTATGTTTTGGCACCGGCGGAAGCGTCTTCCAATTTAGCGCGCTATGACGGTATCCGCTATGGTTTCCGCGCCAAAGAAGGACAGCATTTGGACGATTTATACATCAACACCCGCACTCAAGGGTTTGGCGCCGAAGTTCGTCGCCGGATTATGATAGGCACCTATGTTTTATCGGCCGGATATTATGACGCCTATTTCTTAAAAGCGCAGAAAATGCGGCGCTTGATTTATAACGATTTTATGAACGCATTTAAGCAATGTGATGTGATTTTAACGCCGACTTCGCCGATTACGGCTTTTCCGATTGGTGATGAAAGTATGTTGCAAAATCCGATTAACATGTATCTCAACGATGTGTTCACGGTTTCGGTGAATTTGGCGGGATTGCCGGCCTTGAGCTTACCAATCGGGCTTTCGGCAGACGGATTACCTTACGGTATGCAACTTATCGGCAAACCGTTTGATGAAGGAACATTGTTTAATGCTGCGGCAAAACTTGAAGCAGATGCAAAGTTTGAAAGGAAGTAAAAATGGCAGAGTATGTGATTGAAACGGCAAAAGGCAAATGGGGAATTGTCGTCGGGTTGGAAATCCACTGCCAGATTATTTCCAAATCCAAAATCTTCAGCGGCGGCTCAACCGAATTCGGCGATGAGCCGAACGTCAACGTATCTTTCGTTGATGCCGGTATGCCGGGGATGTTGCCGACACTCAACAAAGAATGCGTGCATCAAGCCGTTAAAACCGGCTTGGGACTCAATGCAAAAATCAACAAATATTCGGAGTTTTCACGCAAAAACTATTTCTATGCCGATATGCCGACCGATTATCAGATTACGCAATTCCGCTATCCGATTGTGGGCGAGGGCGAGATTACGGTTGATTTGAGCGACGGCACCAACAAAAAAATTGGCATTGAGCGTATGCATATCGAGCAGGACGCGGGCAAGTCGATTCACGATTTGAGCCCGACCAAAAGTTATATCGACCTCAACCGAGCCGGTGTCGGACTGATGGAAATTGTGACCAAGCCGGATTTCAGAGCACCGGAAGAAGCCGGCGCCTTTTTGCGTAAATTGCGCTCGATTGTGCGCTATCTCGGCACTTGCGACGGCAATATGGATGAAGGTTCGATGCGTTGCGATGTCAATGTTTCGGTGCGTCCGTTCGGCTCGTCGGAATTGCGTTCGCGGTGCGAAATGAAAAACGTTAATAGCGTGAAGTTTGTTATGCAAGCCATTGAAAACGAAGCAAAAAGACAAATCGAGACCTATGAAAACGGTGGCACAATCGAACAGGAAACACGCCAGTTTGACCCGACAACCGGACAAAGCAAATTGATGCGTAAAAAAGAGTTTGCGCACGATTATCGCTATTTTCCGGAGCCGGATTTACCGCCGTTGGTATTAAGCGATGAATATATTGCCGGTGTTCAGGCGGAGATGATTGAGTTGCCGGATGCCAAAAAGCAACGATTTATCGAAACACTGGGCTTGACGCCGTATGACGCAATGGTGTTGTGCGAAAACAAAGAACACGCCGAGTTTTTTGAAAAAGCGGCACAAGGGCATGATGCCAAAAAAGTGGCGAACTGGATGATGAGCGACTTTTTCGCAATGCTCAACAAAAAGCGGTTGGATATTGCGCAAAGTCCGGTTTCGGCCGAAAATCTCGGGCGTTTGGTTGAACTGATTTCAAAAGACGTCATCTCGGGCAAAATTGCCAAAGATGTGTTTGAAATTATGAGCGAAACCGGTGAAAATCCGGAAAAAATCGTGGAGGAAAAGGGCCTCAAACAAGTGACAGATACCGGCGCAATCGAAGCAATTATCGATGAAGTAATTGCCTCCAATCCGGATAATGTTGCGGCTTATAAAAACGGCAAAACAAATTTGGCCGGTTGGTTTGTCGGACAAGCGATTAAAATGTCGCAAGGAAAAGCAAATCCGGCTATTGTCAATAAACTTGTAAGAGAAAAACTGGATAAATAACATGTGGATGGATAGTTCAAATAAAGTGAGTCAAGAAGAGGTTATTGCGCCTCTCAGTCACGATACGACCGGTGCCTTTTCGCGCAGCGGCAAACCCGTAACAAAAGAAAAATTCGATCCGGAATGGTTGGATACGCTTTTGGTGACGTTGTATGTGTTCTTTATATGCGCCGCAGAGCTGATTCTGTTTGCCGGTTCGGGTAATTTGCCGGTGTTTGACGGCTCGATTTTTCCGGTCGGCGAAGTTTCGGTTATTTTAGGGTGGATTGCTTTATTTGCGCTTGTGGTTGTTGTTCCGTTCCATCTGTGTAAGGTGCAACGTATTGCCAAGCATATCTCGGCGGCGCTCGTAACCGCGCTGGTGGTTTATGTGGTTTTCCGGCAGTTTTTCCAATATTATCAGCAATATGCTGTCGGTGCATATATGGTTCCGTTGTCGGTATTTGTTGCCTTTATTTTGGGCTGCATTACTTTTGCTTTTTTTGAACAAGACAAACCTTTATACAGAATATTGTTTGTGGTGGCTATCGGCGTGCTGTTTTTGAATATTTATACCACTTATCACGGCAAATCTTATGACCAGGAATTTGTGGAAGTGCGCAACAAACAAAAAGAAATGGCCGGCGAAAGCAAACGTTGGATTTATCTGATGTTGCCGAATTTGTCTTCTTATGCGTATTATTCGTTTATGGGCACGCCGGAAGCAATCAAAACGCGGGATATTATTCAGGGATTTTATCAAAAACATAACTTCAAAATATACAGCAAGGCGTATGTGCCGGAGTTCAACTTTGCCGAAAATATGGTATATACACTTAATCCGAGTTCGGATAAGAGCAGCAAGCAACATGTGATGTCATCGCAACTTTTGGACCAATACTGGCGCTTCCGTAACCCGAAGAGCGAGTATATTCATCCGCAAGACAACGAGCTGTATGATTA
>JAFYFJ010000110.1 GCA_017543835.1 Alphaproteobacteria bacterium
ATCCAAGTGTGCAAAGGTTGTTGCCGGCGCCGGATCGGTTAAGTCATCGGCCGGAACATAGACCGCTTGCACAGAGGTAATCGAACCGTCTTTGGTTGAAGTAATGCGCTCTTGCATCGCGCCCATATCCGTGCCCAAAGTCGGCTGATAGCCCACGGCCGACGGAATACGACCGAGCAAGGCGGAAACTTCGGAGCCGGCTTGCGTAAAGCGGAAGATGTTATCGATAAATAGCAACACATCCTGATGTTCTTGGTCGCGGAAGTATTCGGCTTCGGTCAGACCGGTTAAGGCCACACGCGCACGTGCTCCCGGCGGTTCGTTCATTTGGCCGTAGACCAGCACGGTTTTGGATTTGTCGCCCTCGAGGTCGATAACGCCGGATTCAATCATTTCGTGATATAAGTCATTGCCTTCACGCGTTCTTTCGCCCACACCGGTAAAGACCGAGTAGCCGCCGTGCCCTTTCGCGATGTTGTTAATCAGCTCCATAATCAGCACGGTTTTGCCCACACCGGCACCGCCGAACAGACCGATTTTACCGCCTTTGGAATACGGCTCGAGTAAGTCGATAACTTTAATGCCGGTGACCAAAATTTCTTCTTTGGTTGATTGGTCGGTAAAGGCCGGCGCATCACGGTGAATAGGGGAAAAGTTTTGTGATTTAATCGGACCGCGCTCATCAACCGGTTCGCCCAAAACATTGACGATACGGCCGAGCAACTCCGGACCGACCGGAACTTTAATCGGTTCGCCGGTATTGATAACTTCCAATCCGCGCACCAAACCGTCGGTCGAATCAAGCGCAATACAGCGCACAACGCCGCCGCCCAAGTGCTGTTCGACTTCTAAAACCAGCCGACGACCGTGATTATCGCACTCAAGTGCGGTCAGAATATTCGGCAAATCGTTTTCGTCTTCAAATTTAACGTCAACAACGGCGCCCAATACTTGATGGATGTGTCCGGATGCGTTGTTAATTGTTTGTTTTTTCATCACTTTCTCCTATCTTTTAAATCGCTTCGGCACCGGCGATAATTTCTATCAGCTCGGTCGTGATTGCCGATTGTCGTAAACTGTTATATTTTAAAGTCAATTCGCTAATCATATTTTTGGCGTTGCGGGTCGCGCTATCCATTGAGGTCATACGCGCACCGTGTTCGGAAGCTGCCGAATTGACGATAATTTTAAATAAGTCGTCATCAAACAAAATCGGCAAAATATTTTCCAGCACCGTCAATTTATCCGGCAGATATTCGTAAAACGCCTGGCCGGAGCGGTTAATCAGTTGCAATTCTTTTTCATTGAGGTGCTCGGTGTTCAAATCCATCGGGCAAACCTGCTCGCACACAAAATCACGGCTGATAGCCGAATTGAAGCGCGCAAATACAAACTCACACACATCAAATTCCTTGTTTTGGAACTGACTTAAAATCTCAACCACCATATATTTTGCCTGTTCGGCATAGCTCATTGTTTTAAGTTTTTCGCCGATAAGCGTCAAACGGACATCGGCGTTGGCAAAAGTGCGACGTAAAGTATCATAGGCCTTTTTACCGATGCACTCGACATCGATTTTCTTGCCTTGTTTCAAAAGCTGACGAATGCGCTGAGTTGCTTTTTTGGCGATGTTGCTGTTATACGCACCGCACAAGCCGCGGTCGGACGAAATGACGCAGAGCTTGTAATGTTTCGAGTTTTGGGCTGTACGCAACATCAGTGGGCGCATATATTTGATGCCTTTGGCGCGTTCTTCGTTTTCAATCTCGGTCATAACGCGCAGGGCGGAATGGCGTAGATTTTGCGAATACCCCTGATTCTTGTCAACCAAAATCTGCACGCGACGCAAACGCGATGCCGCCACCATTTTCATTGCCGACGTAATTTTTTGCGTCGACTTAATGGCTTCAATTCTGGTGCGTAATTCTTTTAATCCGGCCATTTATGCTGCCTTCTCCGTTGATTTTAAGTATTTTTCGGTAAAGTGCGAATAGAACTCTGCCAATTTTGCATCCAATTCCGGCGAAATAACGTGTTTTTCAACGATTTCTTCCAAGTATTCCGGATGTGTTTCGTGCATATAGTCGAGTGCCGCTTTTTCACAGTCTTGGACGTTTTCGACTTTAACTTTGTTCAAATAGCCGCGGACACCGGCAAAAATCGACACGACTTCTTCTTCGGTTGCCATCGGCTGATGCACCGGCTGTTTCAGCAGTTCGGTCAGTTTTGAACCCTTGTCGAGCAAAGCACGGGTTGACTTATCCAAATCGGACGAGAATTGTGCAAACGCCGCCATTTCACGATATTGTGCCAAATCCAACTTCATCGAGCCGGAAACCTGCTTCATCGCTTTGATTTGCGCCGCCGAACCCACACGGGAAACTGAAATGCCGACATTTACCGCCGGGCGAATACCTTGATAGAACAGGGCGGTTTCCAAGAAAATCTGACCGTCGGTAATCGAAATCACGTTGGTCGGAATATAAGCGGAAACGTCGCCGGCCTGCGTTTCAATCACCGGCATAGCCGTTAAAGAGCCGGAACCGTAGTTCGGATTCATTTTAGCCGCGCGTTCAAGCAAGCGAGAGTGCAGATAAAACACATCGCCCGGATAGGCCTCGCGCCCCGGCGGACGACGAATCAAAAGCGACATTTGACGATAGGCAACCGCTTGTTTGGACAAGTCATCATAGAAAATTACCGCGTGCATACCGTTGTCACGGAAATATTCGCCCATAGCCGTTCCGGCATACGGTGCCAAAAATTGCAACGGTGCCGCTTCGGAAGCTGTGGCGGCAACTACAATCGTGTAGTCCATCGCGCCGTAATCACGCAAAGTTTTCACCACCTGCGCCACCGACGAGCGCTTTTGTCCGACCGCAACATAAATGCAAAACAGTTTTTCTTTGTCGCTTTTCGCGGCGTCATTGGTGCGCTTTTGATTGATGATTGTATCGATAATGATTGAGGTTTTACCGGTTTGACGGTCGCCGATAATCAACTCACGTTGGCCACGCCCGATAGGAATCAAAGAATCGATAACCTTCAAGCCCGTTTGCACCGGCTCGTGCACGCCTTTCCTCGGGATGATACCCGGCGCCTTAATTTCGGCGGTGCTGTATTTTTCGGCCTTGATTTCGCCCATGCCGTCAATCGGGTTACCTAAAGCATCAACCACGCGTCCGAGCAACCCTTTGCCGACCGGCACGCTCACGATTTGTTCAGTGCGTTTGACGATATCGCCTTCTTTAATTTCAGCATCGGAACCGAATAAAACGACACTGACGCCGTCTTCTTCCAAGTTGAGCGCCATTCCTTTGGTGCCGTTTGAAAACTCAACCATTTCGTTGAGTTGAACATTATCCAAACCATAGACGCGGGCAATTCCGTCGCCGACGGATAAAACGCGACCGACTTCCGTCATATCTGACGAAAGGTCAAAATCTGCGATTTTTTCTTTTAAAATTGATGAAATTTCATCTGCTTGTACAGACATCTACTTTGTCCCTTTCATAAGCTGTTCCAAAGCATCAAGTTTATGCTTTACGGAATTATCAATAAAATTCGTGCCGTATTTTAAGACCAAACCGCCGATAATCTGCGGGTTGATGGTGTAATGCAAAAGTATTTCTTTGTTGAAAATTGCCGACAGTTTGCTTTTGAGCAAATTTTCCTGTTCGGCGCTTAACGGCATAACGGTCGTGACTTCAATTTCGGTAATATTGTTTTTTTTCTGATACAATAAAATATATTGTTCCAAAACTTGAGGAAGTATGTTTAAATTGCTGTTTTGCACCAATATTTTTAGCGTATTAAGCATCGAGTCGGAAAGGTCGGCATTTTGTGCCACGGCTTCCAGAACCTCGGCTTTTTGCTCAAACTTCAGCAACGGATTATTGAGCTTCAGAAAATCATCGGCATTGTTATCGAACGCAGTTTTAAGCGCGGTTGCGTCACGATACAATATTTCTTCCTGCCCTGAGCTTTGTGTGCTGCCATACATTGCTTCAGCATACATCATCGCCGTTTTTATGTCAGAAATTTTTTTCACTTTTATCTACCTGCTATTATGTTGAATACAGTAAATTTATACAATTCGCGCCCTATTGGCAAGAGCGCGCATAAGTAATCAACAGGATTTTTATTTCAGCTTATTCCAGCCGGTTGTCGGTTTCGGCGCAGTCGGGTTTGCATCCGGTTGTGTTTCGGCCGGAGTTTCGGTGTTCCACTTTTTGCGCGGCGCTTCGGTCGGAGCGTTGCGGCGGATAATATCTTTCTGCGCTTGATTCTGCGGAACGCCGCTGCCGACCATTTGCCCGAGCAGAGCAGGGGAATGAAAATCTTCGCCGAGCGAAGTGTAAGCGTTGATAACTTTTTCAAAAACGGCTTCTCCCGGTGCGGCATTCAGCGCGGCGATGTTACTGCCGTGGAAAAATGTCAGCGACGGACACGGTGAAGACAACAAAATATCGGTATAATCAATGCCGTAGACATAACGTAACATAATTTTCGGATTGATGCGGCAGTCGGCTTTGCTCTTGGAATAAAGCGAAGAGCTGTTGAACAAAGTTTCCTTAATCAATGCCTTACCTTCGGCCGAAAGCTCGCCGCAATAGCACTTGATGGCCAAACCGTTGGCGGTGTAACCTTCGTAACCCTTTTCGGCATAATCCACGATATAGCAAAAAACTTTTTCCGCCTTGTTTACCGGCAAAGCGGTGGCGGCGGTAATGTTTTGCATTAAAAATTCGGATAATGTCGTCATCGGCGCTTCCGTTTTTGTTTGTTGCGTCGGAATGGCTGCCAAAAAATCATCTTCTTCGTCGCTGTCAAACAAATTGTCGTTTTCGGTGTCGGCGCATTGAGCCGCTACCGGCATCAAAAGACTTAAAAACATTATCGAAAGTATTTTTTTCATCATTTAATATCCTTTGTTGGAATGCTTTTTTTGTTATCATAAATAAAATCTCATAAATTTAAACCCTAAAAACGAGTTTTTAAGATTTATTTTAGATATTCGATTTATAATTGCCCAAAATATTAGGGAGGCACGAGAAATGTTTGTGTTAATGAATTTCGGATTATCGCTTGAAATGCGGATGCTGTTTGCTTTTGCCGCCGCGTTGTTGCTGAGTTTGGCTTGCGGCGGGCCGCTGATAGAATATCTGCATACCAAGCAAAAACAAGGACAACCGATTCGGACTGACGGGCCGCAGTCGCATTTGCAAACCAAAAAAGGCACGCCGACAATGGGCGGAATCCTGATTTTAGGCACGGCGATTTTTTCGATTCTGCTGTTTGCAAACATATCGTATCACTTTGTGTGGGTCAGCGTTTTGGTGCTGATTATCTACGGCTTGACCGGCTTTGTCGATGATTATTGGAAAGTTAAACGGCAGAGCGCAAATGCCATGACTGCCGGTATGAAATTGTTTATCCAATTTTTGACGGCGGCGGTGGCGGCCAGCATTATTACGGCAGCGACTCCGCGCGGTATCAATACGGTGCTGAGTTTTCCGTATTTTAAGGATTTGTTTATTAACCTTTCGTGGTTGTATGTGCCGTTTGCGGTAATTGTGATGTCCGGCGCGTCCAATGGTGTGAATTTGAGCGACGGTTTGGACGGTTTGGCTTCCGGCTTGTTGATTATTGCTTTTACCTTTTTTATGGCGGTGGCTTATTTCTGCGGATTTCCGAATGCGGTTGAACATCATTTGTTGTATATTCCGCGTTGCAGCGAAATCGGTGTGGTGTGCGCCGCGCTTATCGGCTCTTGTTTGGGCTTTCTGTATTTTAATAAGCCGAAAGCACGCGTGTTTATGGGCGATACCGGCTCGCTGTCACTCGGTGCGATTCTCGGCGCAATTGCGGTGATGACCAAGAGCGAAGTATTGCTCGCGATTGTCGGCGGGGTGTTTGTGATGGAAACGATTTCAGTGATTATTCAAGTGGCGTATTTCAAAAAAACAGGCAAACGGTTCTTTAGAATGGCTCCGATTCATCATCACTTTGAGCAACTCGGTTGGAGCGAAAAAAAGGTTGTGTTGAGCTTTTGGATGGCGGCGCTTTTGTTGGCGCTGGTCGGTTCTTTGATTTTTATTTAAGCCGACGGAGAAACGGATATGGTTAATTTTTCACGCAGAAGTCATTCGGCATTTTCAAAATGGATGTGGACAATCGATAAGGTTATTTTGTTTGTGTCGCTGGCGTTGCTGACCATCGGGATTATTCTCGATGTGACAGCAAGTCCGGCGGTGGCGCGCACGATTCATGTCGAGGATTTTTGGTTTGTGAAAAAACAGGTGGTGTATGCCGTGGCATCGCTCGGTGTGATTTTGGTGCTTTCAATGTTGAAGTTGCGAACGATTCGGCAAATTTCGATATTCAGCTTTGTCGTGATTTGCGGCCTGTTGGTGCTGACTTTGTTCTTTGGGCCGGAAGTTAAGGGCGCACGGCGGTGGATGAGTGTGTTCGGGGTTTCGGTTCAGGCATCCGAATTTATGAAGCCGATTTTTATCATTGTGACGGCGTGGCTTTTGGATTGCGGTAAAAAATATGATTATTTTCCGGGAATGTGGATTTCTATCTTGCTGTTTGGAATTGTTGCCGGTCTGCTTTTGTTGCAACCGGATGTCGGTATGACGTTGTTGGTAACGGCGGTGTTCGGATTGCAACTGTTTTTAGCCGGATTACCGATGTTTATCGTGGTGCTGGGTATTGTCGGCGGAATTGCCGGCTTGGTGCTGTTTTACTTTATATATCCGCACTTCCACGCGCGTGTTGACCAATTTTTATACGGCAGTGATGAAACAAGCTATCAAATCAACAAAGCGATGCAAGCATTTCAAAACGGGAATTTAGTCGGTAAAGGTCCGGGCGAAGGCACGGTCAAACTCAATATTCCGGATGCGCATACCGATTTTGTGTTTGCGGTTGCGGGCGAAGAATACGGCTTGTGGTTGTGTCTGATTATTATCGCGTTGTTTGCGGTGATTATTATTCGGACTCTGCGCGCCTCGATTAAGGAAAGCAATTTGTTTGTGATGTATGCCGAAGTCGGTTTGGCGGCTTCCATCGGTTTGCAGGCGTTTGTAAATATGGCGTCGTCATTGCATATTATTCCGACCAAAGGTATGACTTTGCCGTTTATTTCTTACGGCGGTTCGTCGCTTTTGGCCAGCGCGATGGAAATCGGGATGTTGTTGGCAATAACGCGGCAAAATGTGGCTTCTGAAGATAAGGATATGGGGTAGATATGACGGATAATTTGCCGAAAGTGCGCGGAATTTATAAGTTCAACGAGTTGCTCAACCGCTATACATGGCTCAATGTCGGCGGTCCGGCCGATGTGATGTTTTTGCCGGCGGATGAGGCGGATTTGCGTGATTTTTTGCGGCAAAAGAATCCGAAAGAGTCGATTTTTGTGCTGGGCGGCGGCTCAAATTTGTTGGTGCGTGACGGCGGCATGGCCGGTGTGGTGGTCAAGCTCGCAAGTGACGATTTTGCCAAGTGGCACATCGACGGCAATATACTGTATTGCGGTGCCGGTCGGCTCAATTTTTCGCTTAAAAAAATCGTGGCGGAAAACGGTTTGGGCGGCTTGGAATTTTTATGCTCGATTCCGGGCACACTCGGTGGCGCGGTGCGTGGTAATGCCGGTTGCTTCGGCTCCGAAGTGGCAAACGTTTTGCAAACGGCACGCGTTATGGACAGTGCCGGCGATGTTTTTGAAGTAACAAATGCCGATTTGGGTTTCGGGTATCGTCACAGTGCATTTCCGGCGGATTGGATTGTATTGGAAGCGGGGTTGCGGTTTGAAAAGGCGGATGCGACGGAAACGGCGCGAATTATTGCGCAAAATGACGAATACAGACGCACACATCAACCGCAGGGAATCAAAACGGCCGGCTCAACCTTTAAGAATCCGGAAGGTATGGCGGCGTGGCGGCTGATTAAAGAGGCCGGCGGCGATACTTTGGTGTTTGGCGGAGCCAAGCTTTCGGCGCAACATTGTAATTTCTTGCATAACGAAGGCACAAGTGCCGCCGATATCGAAAAATTATGCACGGCGGTGCAAAAAGCCGTGCGCGAAAAATGCGGTGTTGAATTGGAGCCGGAAGTGCAAACGGTCGGACGGGAGTGAGAAACGTGGTTGGCGATAATAAAATATACGAAAAAATTGTATGGCCGTATCGGTTGCTCGGCAATTTGTTGCTGCTCGGGTGTATTTGGGCTATGACGCTCGGTGTGATTACCGTGCGGCATAATTTGGTCGGCAAACAGATTGATTCGCTGCTTTCGGATATATACGCCAAAACTGCCGCTATCGGCTGGGGACTCGAAGATGTGACGCTCGAAGGACGCAACAGAACGTCAACGCAGGCGGTGTTGGAGGCAACCGGATTAAAACGCGGCGATAATATCTTGGAAATTGATTTGCAACAAGTGTGTGATAATGTGCAGATGTTGCCGTGGGTGAAAAAAGCCGTTGTGACCCGTCGCTATTTTCCGAATGTTATCCACATCAGCATAACGGAAAAAACGGTTAAGTCGATTTGGCAGTATAAAAACGAATTTTATCCGATAGACGAGGATGGCGAAATTATCGAAACCGAGTATGTTCCGGAGCGCAATTTGCTGCAGATTATCGGCGAGGGTGCGCCGGAGCATTTCAATGCTTTACTTAAGGTTGTGGAAAAAGATGAAGAATTGTTTTCGCGCCTGAAAGCCGCAAATTATATATCCAAACGCAGATGGAATCTGATTTTTGACGATGTGGAAAACGGAATTACCGTTAAAATGCCGGAAGAAAATTTTGAGGCGGCGTGGAAAAAATTGGTAAAATTAAATCGCACACGCGGAATTCTTAAAAGAAAATTAACTTTCGTTGATTTAAGATTAAAAAATAAGGTTGTTGTGGGCCTTTAAATGTGCCCGCAATAACAATTAAGCGCTTAAATTTTTAACAAACAGAGGTACCGAAAGTGAATCATCCGACGATTGCCGCTTTGGATATCGGCTCATCTAAAGTATGTTGCATAATTGCTCATGTGGGTAAAGATAAAAAAATCGAAATAGCCGGCTACGGCTACAACGCGTCTAACGGGATTAAAAACGGTGTGATTACCGATATTAATCAGGCGACCATATCCGTGTGTAATGCCGTTGAAGCAGCCGAACAACGCGCTAACGAGCGCATAAACAGCGTCATTTTAAATGTTTCGGGCGATAAGACTTCCGCCTATAACCGCAGTGCGTCGATTGCGCTCAAACGTAATCGTCCGATAGGTGAGGCGGATTTAAATAAGCTGATGGAAAAAGGACTGACGAAAATCAATGTCGGCAACAACGAGCTTATCCATTGTCTGCTGACCAATTATAAGGTTGACGGCGGCGATGATGTTAAAGACCCACGCGATATTTACGGCGAAGAATTGTCTGTGAATATTTTGCTCGGTATGTATCCGAGTTTGGTCTATCGTAATTTGGCATCGGTGGTTGAAGCGGCGCGTCTGCAGATAGATACAAAGGTGCTGACGGCCTACGCTTCGGGCATTGCCTGTTTGGTGGAAGACGAACGCGAATACGGTGCAAGCATCATTGATATCGGCGGCGGCACCACCAGTATTGCCACTTTTAAAGGCGGATTCCCGGTGGCGTTCTCGACAATTCCGGTCGGCGGTATCAATATTACGCGCGATATCACAATGGGCTTGACAACTTCGTTTGAACACGCCGAAGATTTAAAAATCAGAAGCGGTTGCGCATTTCAAGTCGGATATGACGATAAAGAAATCATCAATGTGTATCCGCTCGGCGAAGAAGACGACAGTTCGATTAAACAGATGAAACGCTCTGATTTAAACAGTATTATTGCGCCGCGTGTGGAAGAAATGTTTGAGCTGATTTCCAACAAGCTCGATGCGCACGGTTTGCATAATCGGCCGAATCACCGCGTGGTGTTGACCGGCGGTTGCAGTCAGTTGGTCGGAATCCGTGAAGTTGCCAAGATGATTTTGGATAAACAGGTGCGACTCGGCGGACCGCGTAATATTCAAGGCGTGCCGGATAAGTTGAGCAATAATCCGATTTTTTCGACAGCGCTCGGTATGCTCTTGTTTGCAACCAACAATATCGAACGTAAACCGAAACGCGTGGTGAACCATCCGGTCGGCGAAGGCGGCAGATTTTCCAAGATATTTAATTGGATTAAGCAAAATTCTTAAAATTAGTAACTAAAACTTAATTTATTTGCGTTAAATTTTCAGTATTGAATAGTGTAACCTTTGGGGAGAATGAAACAATGTCTATAAATTTGGGAGTAGCGGATACCGCGGTTTCGTATTTAAAACCTCGCATCGCCGTCGTCGGTGTCGGCGGAGGTGGCGGAAACGCCGTGAACAATATGATTTCGCAGAATCTTGAAGGAGTCGATTTTATTGTGGCGAATACCGATGCTCAGGCGTTGGCACATTCTTCGGCATCAAAGAAGATTCAACTCGGACTCGAAATTACACAGGGCTTGGGCGCCGGTGCCAGACCGGAAATCGGTCAGATGGCGGCAGAAGAAGCAAAAGAAAAAATTGCCGAGGCACTTGAGGGCGTCAATATGGTGTTTATTACTGCCGGTATGGGCGGCGGCACGGGTTCGGGTGCGGCACCGGTGGTGGCGCATATTGCCAAAGAAAAAGGTATCCTGACCGTCGGTGTTGTAACCAAACCGTTCAGCTTTGAGGGCAAAAAACGTATGGAAATTGCCGAAAAATCGTTGGGTAATTTTATTAAAGAAGTCGACAGTATTATCGTTATTCCGAATCAAAATCTGTTCAATATTGCCAATGAAAACACCACTTTGTCCGAGGCCTTCAAAATGGCGGATAACGTGTTGTATTCCGGTGTGCGTTCGATTACGGATTTGATGATGATGCCGGGTTTAATTAACCTTGACTTTGCCGATGTTAAAAACATTATGGAAGATAAAGGTAAAGCCATTATGGGCACCGGTGAGGCCGAAGGCAAAGGTCGTGCGCGTGAGGCGGCGAATCAGGCACTTTCGAATCCGCTGTTGGACGATTGTTCGTTGCAAGGCGCAAAAGGTGTTTTGATTAACATTACCGGTAGTCAGGATATTACCTTGCCGGAATTGGATGAAGCGGCAAATATCATTAAAGAAGAAGTCGGCGATGATGCAAATATCATTTTTGGCTCAAGCTATGACGATGCGCTTTCGGGCAAAATCCGTGTTTCTATTGTTGTGACCGGAATTAACGACGGTGTTCAACGGGCGCCGGAGCCGGTGCAGGAAAAGAAGCCGGAACCGTCGTTGTTGGAGCAAAGCTACAGCACGGATACTTTTGTGCCGACCGTCGAAGCACCGGTAAATGATTTTACCGCTACGGACGATTTGCTCGCCGCATCTAATGAAAACGATGATGATGTGTTTGAATTGTCTAATGATTCGATGTTTAACGCACCGGAAGAAATCGAAGATTTGCCTTTGCCGGAAAGCAGTGAAGAAGATGCGGCGCTTGACAATGATTTTGCTTCTCTCGGTGCATCGCACGAAATTCCGGAAATGCCGCCGGCAACCGCTTTGTTTAATGCGATTATGAACAATGACAACAAAGCCGAAGAAAACGAAAAGGCGGATATGGAATTCAGTTCGGCCGCTCCGAGTGATGACTTTTTTGCCAGCACGCGTCCGCTCGAAAATCCGGATGCCAATGTGGAAGAGCCGATTTTGTTCAACAATACGGATACCAGCGTGTTCAAGGGGTTAGACGAGCCGAAGCCGGAGCAGGAAGAACAACCAGCACTCGAGCCGGAAGAAGAAAGCCGATTGAGCTTTATGGATAAGGTTTTGGGCTTCCGCAGAAGAAATCACGAAGAACAGGAAAAACGCGAAAGAGCGTTTTCCGACGAGGGTAATCTCGCGGTTGAGCCGGAACTCTCAAGCGATGACTTGGATATTCCGTCCTTCTTGCGTCGCAAATAATTCTTGAGTGAATTTGCTTTTAAGCGCCGGCAGAAATGTCGGCGCTTTTGTATGCACGGCGTTTAATAGCAATCGTCGCCGTTGAAGGTATAATCGGTCACAATGCCGTTGCTGACGGTGAACGAGGTCTTGCAATAATAAAGCGGCGGCGGAGTCGGTAAACCGAAAGTTTGTTGCGTCATCGCGTCGTAGCTTATTTCGCTTGCATACGGCTCAAAAACATTATCTACCGGCTGACTTTCCGACGAATAATAACTGACTTCAACCGCGTTATCACCGAGCGGAAACATCTGTTCGGGCGTGCCCCATACGGCATAAAGTTCATCGGCGGTTTTGCCAAGCCAGCCGCTCAGTTTTTGATTGTAGGCCTCACTCGAATAACCGACGCCTTGGCAACCGGTCAAAATCATCAGTCCGGCTAACAGGCAGATAATTTTTTGCATTGATTATTTCCTTATACTTATATCTTTGTTTTGTTCGCTCATTTTGCTCAAACGTGCGAGGTCATCGGCGCGAATAGCTACGGTATAAGTATTCTCGTTTTCGTTATTTTCAAGCTTTTCGATGCGGGTATTTTGATGCAACCACGCCGCTGTTTTGCCGTCGGAAAGCGGAAAGGTTACGCGGCAGCGAATATGGGCGGCAGTCAGCTTTTGTTCTATCATTTGCAACAGTTTGTCGCAACCGTTGCCGGTATGAGCAGAGGTCAGAACGCTACTTTGGCTGTCTTTAAGCTTGTTTTGCCAGCTTAAGTGTTCCGAATCCGCGAGCAAATCGGCCTTGTTCAGCACTTCGATGTAATTGTCGGCATATTGAATTTCCGCCAAGCCGAGATGCTCCAACACCTGTAACACGTCGGCGCGTTGGGCATTGGTGTCGGAATTTGAAATATCGCGCACATGCAAGATAATATCGGCGTTGAGCACTTCTTCGAGTGTGGCGCGAAATGCCATAACCAACTCATGCGGCAAGTCTGAAATAAAACCGACGGTATCGGATAAAATCACTTCCATACCGCTCGGCAACGCGATTTTACGCATGGTCGGGTCAAGGGTGGCAAACAGCATATCCGCCGCCGTCACATTGCTTTGCGCCAAACGGTTGAACAGGGTGGATTTTCCGGCATTGGTGTAGCCGACAAGCGCGACAATCGGGTAGGGAACTTTGCGTCGTGCGCCGCGTTGAATATCACGCGTTTGCCGCACTTTTTCCAAGTCTTTTTTGATGCGCACAATTTTATCGTCGATAATACGGCGGTCGAGTTCGATTTGCGTTTCGCCCGGTCCGCCCAAAAAGCCGGCACCGCCGCGTTGTCGCTCAAGGTGAGTCCAACTGCGCACCAAGCGCGAACGCTGATAAGTCAGGTGCGCCAGTTCAACCTGCAATGTGCCTTCTTTGGTTTGAGCGCGCTCGCCGAAAATCTCTAAAATCAGCGCCGTGCGGTCAATCACTTTGAGCTTGAGCTCGCGCTCCAAGTTACGTTGCTGAATCGGGCTGAGACGCGTATCCACCACCATCAATTCAATCTCGTTTGCCTCAATAATCGGATGCATGCGCTCGGTAAAGCCCTTGCTGAAATACATTGCCGGCTTGAGTTCTTTGATGTTCACGATTTCGGCATAGACAATGTCGAGATTGATAGCAAGCGCCAGTCCTTTGGCTTCTTCCAAACGGCTTTCGGCAGATAAACTCTGCTTTTCGCCCGCAACAATCGGGCAAATCACACAAGTTTTGACGGCGGTATTTTGGTCGTATTCAATCACTATTCGTCGGCTATATCTATGGCTATGCTCGGCATAATTGTCGAAACCGCGTGTTTATACACAAGCTGGGTGTGACCGTCGCGGCGCAACAGCAAGCTTTCTTCGTCTTGCGCGGTAATAATGCCCTGTAATTTGACACCGTTGATTAAAAATACGGTGACGGAAACTTCTTCATTTTTTATATCGTTCAAGAAATCACTTTGCACTTTATTCATTATTTTTATCCTTCTTCAAAAGTATTTCTGTAATATATGTAAATCTTTTGTGTAAAAAAATCCACGATAAATATGCTTTTTTACACGGAATATTTACGATTATACTCTACATTAAGCATATTGTTTCAACAAAACAAAGGAGAAATGTTATGAAAAAAATCATTTTTACCGGCGGCGGTTCCGGCGGCCATGTGACCTTAAATTTAGGGCTTATTCCTTTGTTTTTGCAAGACGGATGGGAAGTTATTTATATCGGCTCGAAAAACGGTATCGAAAATGAACTTATCGGTAAAATCGACGGCGTGAAATATTATGCGATTGCGACCGGTAAATTGCGGCGCTATTTTTCGTGGGAGAATTTTAAGGACGCGATGCGGGTGCCGCTCGGTGTGGCGCAGGCGTGGAACATTATCCGCAAAGAAAAGCCGAGTGTGATTTTTTCTAAGGGCGGATTTGTATCGTTTCCGGTGGTGCTCAGCGGTTGGCTCAACCGCATTAAGCCGATTTATATGCACGAATCCGATGTGACACCGGGGCTTGCCAATAAGATGTCGTTGCCGTTTGTCAGCACATTCTTTACGACCTTTGCCGATACGGCAGAATATGTGAATGATAAAAGCAAAGTGCGTTGCGTCGGACCGGTTTTAACCGACCGATTGGATAACGGTGATGTGGAAAAAGCACGCGATATGTGCAACTTTACGGCCGATAAGCCGGTGCTAATGTTTGTCGGCGGTTCGCTCGGAGCAAAAAGCATTAACAATGCGGTGATTAAAAACTTGGAAACATTGCTTGAAAAATATCAGATTATTCATATTTGCGGCAAAGGACAAACCGCTCGTGCACGTTGCGAAGGATATGCGCCGTTTGAATTTGTGGATAAAGAATTTAAGGATTTGATGGCACTTGCCGACGTAGTGGTGTCGCGCTCCGGCTCCAATGCTATTTTTGAATTACTGAGCCAAAAAAAGCCGATGCTGTTGGTGCCGTTGCCGTCAACATCAAGCCGCGGTGAACAGTCGCTTAACGCCAAGTCATTTCAAAAGCAGGGATTTGCCGAAGTTTTGAGTGATGATAAGGTTGAGGCGGAATTGGTGGCGGCAGTCGATAATTTATTTGCGTATCGCCACGAGTATGTTGCCAATATGGAAAATGCCGAGTGGAAACGGACTTCTAATCAGGAAATTTTCGAGATTATCAAAAATGACGCGCAAGTATAAAAATATTGTATTTCTGACCGGTGCCGGCATATCCGCCGAATCCGGACTTTCGACTTTCAGAAGTGAAGACGGGTTGTGGAACAAGCATCGTGTGGAAGATGTGGCCACTATTGAGGCATTTTATCGCAATCCCGATTATGTGCACGAATTTTATAACGAAATGCGGCCGGAATTGCTTGCGGCACAGCCGAATCCGGCGCATAAGGCAATTACGACTCTGCAACAAAAATATCCGGCAAAAATCAGCGTGGTGACGCAAAATGTCGATACTCTGCACGAAAAAGCCGGTAATCAAAATGTGTATCATATTCACGGGCAAATTAACCAAATTGTGTGCTTAAATTGCGGTCATGTGTTTGAAACATGGGGCGAAGTCAGCTCTGAAGATGTGTGTGAACAATGCGGCGCGCACGCTATGCTCAAGCCGAATATCGTGTTTTTCGGCGAGGGTTTGCTGTGTATGGACGAGGTTGACCGGTTGTTGCAAACGTGCGATTTGTTTATCTCGGTCGGCACATCGGGTGTGGTATATCCGGCGGCGGGGTTTGTGCAAATTGCCAAGATGTTCGGTGCCGATACTTACGAGTTCAATATGGAAAAAACATCAAACAATCGGCTATTTGACGAGCATATTTACGGACCGGCCGGAACAACCCTGCCGGCATTCGTCGACAAGCTGATTAAAGAAGCCGAGTAAGCCGAAAATAGCTACAAAAAACACCTCCCGAATGTGCTTCGGGAGGTGTTTATCTTATCAGCCGATTATTGATTATGCGGCTTTGGATTTCTTGGTTGTTTTCTTTGCTTTGGCTGAACCGTTGCCGGCATTGTCGTCAAAATCATACAACTCGGCTACCGTTACTTCGGTATCGGCCACTTTGGCCTTGCTGATGATGTAGTCGATGATTTTTTCTTCAAAAGCCGGTGCGCGCAACGCTTCAACCGCTTCTTTGTTGCGAACATAGTAATCGAACACCATTTTCTCTTGTCCCGGATACTTCTTGGCTTCGTTCATAATCGCTTTGTTCAAATCATCGGCGGTCAAGGTAATGTTTTCTTTGTTGCTGATTTCGGAAAGCAACAAGCCGAGCTTCACGCGGCGCAGAGCAATATCCTTGTATTCGGCCAAAATATCTTTTTCATCGCGGTTTTTATCGGATTCATCCAAGCGATTGTTGGCTTTGGCGTTTTGATATTGTTTTTCAATTGCCTCGTATTCGGCATCAACCAATTTTTGCGGAATTTCAAACTTATATTCCTTATCGAGCGCATCAAGCAATTCGCGCTTTAATTTGAGGTGTGAAGCCATTTCGTAATCTTCGAGAATGCGCTTTTCGATGTTGGACTTCAAATCGGCCAAATCTTTGGCGCCAACCGATTTAGCAAAGTCATCGTTGACTTCAATCGGTGTATATTCGCGCAGTTCTTTGATGGTAGTCACAAACAAAGCTTCTTTACCCGCCAAATCTTTGGCATGATAATTTTCAGGGAAGGAAGTTTTGACATCAACCGTTTCGCCGACTTTATGACCGATGAGTTGGTCTTCATAGCCCGGAATAAACGAGTTGGAGCCGAGCTCGAGCGGGTAGTCGTTGCCTTTGCCGCCGTTGAACTCTACACCATCGATGGAGCCGACAAAGTCAATTACGACCACGTCGCCTTTTTTAGCGGCGCGGGCTTTTTCGACCTTGTTGGTGTTGCGGCGCATCGAAGCCATTTGTTGAACGGCTTTTTCCACATCTTCGGCCGGAACTTTTGCCATATATTTTTTGAGGGAAATTTTAGAAAAATCACCTAATTCGATTTCCGGCAGAATCTCCGTTTCCATTGTAAATTCAATGTCTTTACCGTCTTCAAACTTATCGAGTTTAATATCCGGTTGAGCGGCCGGACGCAATTTGTTTTGCGCAATAACGTCGTTGACGGCATCACGCACCATATCGTCAAGCACTTCGCCCAAAACCGACGGACGATACTTTTGCGCAATAATGTTTTTCGGCGCATGACCGGCTCTGAACCCCGGCATTTTCACGTCTTGGCTGACTTTTTCCAACTTTTTATCCACGGCGGCGGCAAAATCTGCGGCTGCAATGGTTACTTTATATTTTTTGTTTAATCCTTTAGATTTAATTTCTTCAAATTTCATTTTTTTACTCTTTTTGTTAACAAATCGATTGGTGCGGATAAAGAGACTTGAACTCTTACGCCTTGCGGCACCAGAACCTAAATCTGACGTGTCTGCCAATTCCACCATA
>JAFYFJ010000111.1 GCA_017543835.1 Alphaproteobacteria bacterium
AACACATTGTTTTATCGTCATACTGAGGGCACTAGCCCGAAGTATCCATTCGTTCCGATGGAACGAACAACACCGCAGGTGTTGCTGGATTCTTCGCTGACGCTCAGAATGACGCTTAGCCATTTTAGCAACATTTTTCTTTACTTGCGCTTTATTTTTTATCCGTAATTTTTCTTGCTCAAAAAAACAACAGATTCATATTATAAAAAAATCTTCCTAATACAATCGGTTAGGAAGATTTTTTCATTTTCGGTAAAAATTATCCTTGAGTTTGTTGCTTGTTCAGCGGCGGCTTGCGTGCTACCACCACATAGCCGTAAACCGGCACTTCCGCCTCGTTACGCAAAATATGCTTATCGGCTGAAACAATCTTAAAACCGGCACTTTTCAGCACGCGCTCAATGTATGAAAAAGAGTGAACAAAACGGCCGCTCGGTGCCATAAAGAAATCTTCTTTATTCAGCTCGTTTTCCGAAAATGTAAAGACAAACAGGCCGTCCGGCGAAAGCGAACGCCATACCCGCACAAATGCCTTTGTTAAATCGCCGTAATAAGTCCACACATCAGCCGCCACCATCACGTCAAAAAAGTATTCGCTGTTTTCCAGATAGTGACAGATGTCATCGCATACCAATTGCGAATAAACATGCTTTCCTTTGGCGATTTCGAGCATTTTTTCGGATAAATCGACACCGATAAGTCCATGACTTGTCGCAAATTTTTTGATTTTTTCGCCGCACAAACCGGTACCGCATCCCAAATCCAAAATATGATATTTTTTAGAGAACAATGTGCTTTTCAGATTCTGCGACAGCGCCTCAAAAATCAAATCCGGCGCCTGATATTCCAAATCGGCCAAAGTCGCTTCAAACTCCGGCGCAAACGAATTAAACGTTTCTCTGATAAACTCGGCATCTGACTGTTGCAACGCTTTGCCGTCGGTGAGTGCGCTTCCCCAATGCTTCACGATTACGCTGTTCGGAAAGAATTTGAGCCATTTTGCCGCATATTTCTTAGCCAGTTCCGCACTTTTTTCGGAATAGCACTCATAAAGCAAATAGCCGAAATTGAGGTGCTCGGCGTTTGTCGGCTCCGGCAGATTTTTCATATATCGCCAAGCAAACAGCATACAATTTTCCCAATCGTTGTTTGAGCGGTAGGCATCACTCAGCGAATTAAACAGCTCCAAATTCGTGTTATCAAGCTCGTAGGCGCGCGAATACATATCAATCGCCTTCTCATACTTGCCCATGGCATTTAATGAATTACCGGCCAAAATATGCGCCATTACGCTCGACGGATGTTTCGCCAGCGATTTTTTTGCAAAATCGAGCGCCAAAACATATTTCCCCAAGCAATAGTAGGTGTTGGCAATATTGACCATCGCAATATAGCTGTTGTTATTGTAGTCATACATTTTTTGATAGTATTGCAACGCATCTTCATATTGCTCATTACAAAACGCAATATTCGCCAAATTTTGCCACGCCGCGATATTTCGCTCGTTTTGCGCCAACACTTTGCGCGCGTATTCGGCCGAGCGCTCAAAATCATTCAGCTCATAATAAATGGTTGAAAGATTCAGCATGGCGGCTTCGGAATTTTTATTGATTTTCAAGGCATCGTGATAATACTTGACGGCAGTATCTTTATCGCCGATTGCATCATAGCAGTTGCCGCAGGAAATTGCGTATTTTTCATTTTTCGGGTGTCCTTGCAACATAAGCAAATACAATTCGAGGGCTTTTGCATACTCTTTTTCCCCGAAAAGTGTAGACGCCTGATTTTCTAAATTTTCCACGTTGACCTCAAAAAAACTAAACTGGCACGGATTATAACATACTTTTGATTAAAATAAAAGTAAAAATATGATATTTTTTCGTAATTTTTATAAAAAAAGTATTGACTCGCAAAAATAAATATAGTAATTACATACATTGTCGATGGGGTTGTGGCGGAACTGGTAGACGCGCCAGACTCAAAATCTGGTTCCCTCGGGAGTGGGAGTTCGATTCTCCCCGGCCCTACCATCAAAAAAGACTTGTTAATCAACAGATTACAAGTCTTTTTTAATTTTTTAAATTAAGTCAACAACGAGAAACACACCAAACTTTCAGAGTTTCCATAGCCAGCCGCCCAGCTTAATGTAAAGCTGTATTTTGATGGCGTAATTTATTGATTTTACCGATTATTTATATTGTTATTAAATGTCGGGTCATACGGCTCCGGCGTTTTAATAAAAGTCTCGCCAATCGGTTTATGATACCAATTCCGTTTGATAACCCGCGTTTTCGGGCGTTCCAAATATTTCAGGACCACACCTTCCGGATAACGTTTTTTCAGTTGCTCAACCCAACGTTTAACATTTGCCGGCATTTCGCTTTCCATTCTTCCGTGCGGCGCGTAGACAACAATGTTTTGATTTTGCGGCTCCGGCAGATTTGCCGAAACAAATGCCAACCAAATCCCCTTTGCATCAATATAAAACGCCGATTCGTATATATGATAGAAGCCGGTCACAAAATAGTTCATAAACGAACAACCCTCGCAATTTGCGGTATTGCTCTTATCGCTAATCGTAACCTTCCACGCCGCATAATCTTCCGGCGTCAGATTATTCTGCAAATAATCCCGCAACAAAGTATAATCTTCAGGAAAATACCACTCCGGTTTTTGACTCATAAAATATTGATAAAGCGAAAAATTGCCCTCATGTGCGGCTTTATAATTCGCCAAAATCGATTCGGTATAAAACTTCCACAGACATTCTTCATCCGCACCGCAGGCATTACGTTCTTTTTTCCACAAATAAGTCATATTTTGCGGATAGTCCTTAGCAAATTCACGGTCGGCTTGAGCCAATCTTTCCGAGCCGCAGACGGTCTTTTCGGCATCTTGCAACCCGTCGGCCCAGCAATCGAAACTCGTCTTATCGCGCAGCGGATTCTGTTTGTTTTCATAAACCCCGCCGATATTACCCTCAAAGCCGCAGAAACGCCCGCTTTCCCAAGCAACATCGATAACCTTTTTTGCGGGATTCAGTTTCATCACGATTTTTTGCTCATCGCCGTTATCTTGGTCTTGTAAGTATTTGTAATATAGGCCTTTTGTTCCGTTTATTTTCAACCTACCGCTCACATCGCAAGTATGCGCACCGTGAAATGTCTGAATAGAAAAGTCGCACACATTCAGCCGGCAGTTTCTGATTTCCATATCCCCGCCGTAAGCCGGTTCATATCTGCCGTATTCCCAAACACCTTCCCAGTCGGATTTTGCCGCGGCATCGGCCGCAAAAGCCGCCGTCCACAGCATTGTCCATACAAACTTTTTCATCATAACGCTTGCCTCATTAAAATTATCATACCGTTAATTTAAGCGGAAAATTTCATAAACGCAACCGAAATTTTATCTTGCCCGACTAAAACGGCTATTGCATTTTTTGCGCGATTTCCGCCCGAATCTTTGCAATATCATCCGCATTATGATGATATTGCGCCAAATTTTGCAACAAATAATCCGCAAACTGATGCTTTTTGAAAATGTTTTTTGTTTCTGTGTAATTATAGTCATAAATCCACGAAATCACTTGCATAATCCTATCGGCAAAAGAGTGCAGAGTTGCCGTTAAAACCACCTGACCGGCAAAAAACTGCGCTTTGACATCTTCCGAAATCGGCGCATTTAAGGCCTCGGGTGACAAGTGGAGATAAAATATATCCTTACGCAAACGGTCCTGTTCCTTAATGGTGTGCAAATTCGCCAATTTATCCGCATCGCGCACCAAGCGTAAAACCTCCGTTATTTCAGTAAATTGCGGCAATTTTTGCGCCGCTTGATACATTTCGGAGCCGCAAATTTCTGCCGGCATTTGCCCGTGCCAACGCACCGCAAACAGAATCCGCATATCGTTGTAGCGCTCGTCGTCTTTCAACAAATCATAACCGATGATTCCGTGATTTTGCGCCTTGCTTGCGGCAACTAAATCGCCGTTGTTTTTCTCGACTTCATACAGGCGCACCAATTCTTCAAATCGCCCAACATCGTGGAACAACAACGCCTGTTGCGCCACTTTGCGAAATTCGGGAGTTTTTCCGGCCAACTCCGGTGTTTTTTGCAAAACCTCCTTCCCGAAGTGCAAAACATCTATCGAATGGCGATATTTATGGTCAACGGACTGCCGATAAAAAGAATCCGTCGGGACTTTTTGCACCGCTTCGTTATAAAATTTCTTAAAATTGATTAAATCGTCTTGCATACCTGTTTCTTTTTGCATACCTATCTCTTTCCGAAGGTAACTTTTTTATCTTTCAAAACCTTTGCCTGTCTGCCATATCGGTGTGTATGAGTTGCGGGTTTCGCCGTTTGCCGCCATCGTATTTTCCGGTGTATTCTGCGCCGGCTGTTGTTCCATCACGCTCCGCGCCTTAGAAGCATCGCGTTTCATAACATTTGGTAAATCCGGAATCATCGACGCGGTGTTATTCTGTGCGGCAATAATATACGGCGCATCTTGCGTTTCCAATGTTTGCATAACTTCCGTCTGCTTTTGCTTATCGGCTTTCATCTGCGTCGCCACATCGACCTTATCAGCGGCCGTTCGCACTTCCGTTTTTTCGATTTTGGCCTGTTCCGAGCCCTCTATCATCACCCCGTTTTGCTCATAAAACGCCGCTTTGGTTTTACCTTGTGCATCGCTCACAATCTCCGCCCCAAACGGCTTACCGTCTTTTGTGGTCTGAATGCTGGTCATACCGTCTTTGGTTTGAATATCCAGCCGAACATCTTTCGGGTCAAGCTCTTTACCGTGGTCATAAACTTTGTAACCGGTAATATTTCCGTCTTTATCGCGCATAATTTCCGCACCGTGTTTTTGCCCGTCAAGCAACGCAACTTGCGAAGTTTCACCGGTTGCTTCATTTATGGTGGTGCGAATTTCCGCCTTATCGAATTTCGGATTTGGCACTTCCATCATCATACCGTCGCCCATCGGCGCATAAACTTTCGGCTTTTCGGTATAGAGCGGCTCGACTTTTTTGAGTTCTTCCTCTTTTTTCAAGCGCTCCATTTCCTCGGTCAACACGCGCTGTTCGCGCTCGGCACTCAAAAAATCACCTTCGGTGTCAAACACATCCATCGTTTTGACTTCTGAAACACGTTGGTCCGCCGTTGCCTCAGCCCATTCCGGCTCGCCCTCGTGCAACTCCCAACTATCAGTATAGGCGCGTTCATACGGATGCTCCGCCTTATATTTTTCCGGATTTTCCCTAAACTCCCGAATTGCCTCGCTTTCGCCATACGGCACATCGGTCACATTAAAGCCGCTGATATGCTCGCGCAAATCAACATCTGTGCCGTCAAGCGTATAGATTTCTTTTAAGCGCCGTTCAAATTCGGCATCATTTGCCGATTCGTTTCCGGTTGCACGATTCAAAGCCAAATCCATACCGTTTTTGATATGCAAATCCATATCGTTTTGCTCGCCCAAGCCGCCGTAAGAACTTATTTTTTTGAAAATATCGTAACTGACACCGATATCTTCGTCATAATCACGACTGCCGTCCGCCAATGCCGCCTTTGTGTCGTTATTGATGTTATACTTGATACTTTCGGCAATTTTTTGATGTTGCAACAGTAGATGATATTGTTCTAAGCTGATTTTACCGTCATAAACCAAAGTATTGTCCGCCATAACCTGCGCCGCATCGGCATCTTTCGAGGCCGCGATTTCTGCGCCGGCGGTATGGATTTTGTTCGGAACATAAATTTCGCGGTCATAATCTTTATCCAAATACTGTCTGAAATCGATTCCCGAAATCGTCATATAATGCTTAGAAAAGCGC
>JAFYFJ010000112.1 GCA_017543835.1 Alphaproteobacteria bacterium
ACCTTGTGAGTAGCATAAAAAAATAAAGAGTATGAAGAAAATTATGTTCATCGTATCTCTGATGTCTGTAGTTTTCGTTTCTTGCACCAACCAGAAGCAGGAAGCTCCCCTCGCCGAAGAGGTGGAAGAACAGGTTACGGATGTGACCTTTACTAATCCGCAAGTCAGTATTGCGAATAGCGCAGTGACCTATTCTGTCACCGTTTCTTCTTCTAAAGGTGAGGAAACACTGCAGAAGCGGTTGCCTATTCTGGTTGGTTATGAAAGCGGTAATGTTTGCTATGGTTGTGGCAATCCCATGCGTGCCTCACTGACAGCGCCAACTGTCACTATGGGCAATCAAAAGGGCTACCAAGAAGACAATTGGTCTCATAGTGCGCAAGAATATACGTGCAAGGTGGACACATGGTTATCTGACAAAATCATATCAAACATGATAACTGTAATCATACCGGAGAATGTCTCGGTAGAAAAATACGGGCAGAGATTTATGTTTGAAAATGTGAACTTCACTTTGTCAGCCAGTCAAAATATCGAGAATACGGAGTATTATGGTAAATATCTGCAAAAGATACCCATGCGACTGGATTTTGGTGATTACAATTACGAAACAGAAATTGTTTCTGTAAACGAGCTTTATACAGACTAAAAAAGTCCGCGGTTTTGTTTTTCTCAGTTGAGAAGAGCAGAGCCGCGGATTTTTTGTTGCATCACACTTGTAATGCCCGATGTTTTTCCCCGCTTAAAAAATTTACATACCTTTTTGAATATTTTTTGATTGATTTATCATCAATTAGAATATATATTGTCCGACAGAGTTAAATGAATAAGAAGAAAAAAATGAAGAATACTATAAAATTATTTGCGGCAATCGCCTGCACAACGCTCATAAACGCCGCCCCGCTCTACGCGGCTGATGACGATTCGGCGCTCGAAAGCTATAACCGCGCGGTGTTTAAGTTTAATGCCGCCGCCGATTATTTCGTTATCAAGCCGGTAGCGAAGGGCTATCGCGCCGTTACCAACGAATTTGTTCGCGAGCGCGTGCACGATTTTTATGCCAACATCAAAGAACCGATTTCCACCATTAATCACGCCTTACAGGGCAATATTGTCGACTCCGGAAAATCGCTCGGCCGTTTTTTGATTAATTCGACTCTCGGCCTGCTCGGCACATTTGATGTTGCGTCCGGCTGGGGGCTCAAAGACAACCGCACCGATTTTGACCGCACGCTCGCCGCGTGGTGCGTTCCGGACGGTCCGTTTTTTATGTTGCCGCTTTTAGGGCCGTCAACTCCGCGTGCCGCAACCGGTATGGTTGCCGACTCGTTTGCCACCCCGACTTATTGGGCGGATTATTACGCCTCATTCGGTCAGGATTGGGAACGTTATTCTTTTTATTACGGCATAACCGCGCTCGGTTTCATCAGCTTGCGTGAAGAAAAAATCGAATTTTTGGATAACCTGACCGCCAATTCGGTTGACCCGTATGCCACCATTAAATCGGCATACATTCAAAACCGCCTTAAAATCGGTGTTTGCGGCAAGTCGGAAGTGAGCGCGCAAGACGCCGGCTACGACTTTGATTTTGATGATATGGACGATGAATAATTTTTGAAGTGAAAGGACTTAAAAAATGAAAAAACTTTTTGCAATTTTATTTTCGGCACTTTTCTTAACCGCACACAGCGCGTCTGCCGCCATAGACGGCAACAAAGCCGAAGCGTTTATCAAAAACGTCACTTCTCAAGGTATTGAACAACTGGTTAATGCCGATATTTCTCAAAGCGAGCGTAACGCCCGTTTTACCAAGTTGTTTAATCAGGATTTAGATTTGGACTTTATCGGCAAGTTTGTGCTCGGTCGTTATTGGCGCACCGCAAGCGAAGCGCAACGCAAAGAATTTATCGATGTTTATCGCAAACTCAATATTCAAACTTGGTCAGAACGTTTCAACGAATTTAAGGGCAAGCACTTTGAATTTGCGGGCACCGAAAAATCGCAACAAGACGACCAGATTTTTGTGGTGACGCAAGTTCCGATGCAAGAAGGCGCACCGGCCTCGGTTAAGTGGCGCGTCAAAGAAACCGGCGGACAGATGCGCATTGTCGACATCATTATCGAAAACGTCAGTTTGGCTTTAACCGCCCGTAGCGAATATACGGCTTTTGTGCAGAAGGCGCCGGACGGTGTTGACGGCCTGATTAAAAATCTGAAATCGAAACTCAAATAAGCCGAATTTTTTATCCTCTTAATCCCTCGCCCGCCGCAAACGCTCGCGAGGGATTTTTTATGGCACAAAAAAATTTACCGCTATATCTTTTTTCCTATTGCAAGCCGCTCAAAAATCTGATATAATGATGCTGATTTTTTGTTGGAGAATAACGGTTACAATGATTGTTGACGGGACAAATACCAAACAAAGAAATATTTTAATTAACAAATGCTTTTACCAGACGACCGTAAAGATAATGAACTTCTTTGCGTCTAAAGGTGACCACGATTTTGCCAACAAAACGCTTGAAGTCATCGCCGCTTATCACAACATTATTCAAAACAAAACCCGCAACAATTTTGACGACGATTATAATGCCGCGTTTGAAACGATAGATACCGCCATTCGCAATGTGGCAAACAAAGTGTTCTATACTTACGGCTCCGACAGCTTTGATAAGGCCTACGATTCGTTTTACAATTACAACTATCTGCAAACGGTGCGTTCGCAACTGCATAACAAAAAGCACCAAAAGTAACCTGTGTATCATTTATAATTTCCGTTGTTTATTGGCGCCGATTATTTCATAATGAGGCAGAATAACTATTTTGCGAGGTATATCATGACACAAATTTCGGTAATCGGCTGCGGCCGTTGGGGAACATTCTTGGGCTGGTATATGGCCAACAAAACATCGGTCGAATCCGTTTTGCTGTATGGCTTGGACGGCTCCCCGACGTATGAAGAATTGAAAAACGAACGCAAAAACGAATACCTTAATTTGAGTGACAATATATTTGTCACCAACGATTTGGATAAAACTCTGCAAAATGATTTCATTATCATTTCCATCAACTGTCAGGGCTTGCGCGGCTTGGCCAAGCAGCTCAACGGCTACAACATTGAGGGCAAAACCTTTTTACTCGCGATGAAGGGTTTGGAAGAACCGTCGGCGGAAATCTTGGTTGATGTGTTCCTCTCCGAGATGACTCAAAAAGTGCACGTTGCCACCTTAGGCGGTCCGGGACACGTTGAGGATTATATGAAAAACGTGCCGTCGGCCGCGGTTATCGACAGCTATGAGCCGGAAACGCAAGACCGCGTGATTAAATTGATGTCGAGCAATCTGATTCGCTTTTATTATGGCACCGACATTATCGGCAACCAAGTCGGCGCCGCGCTTAAAAATGTTATCGGTATCGCTGCCGGCATTTTAGACGGCTTAAACTGGTATGGTCTCAAAGGTGCTCTGATGACACGCGCCCCGATAGAAGTCGGCCGCTTGATAGCGCACAAAGGCGGAAATCCGGCATCGGTCTACGGCTTGGCTCATTTGGGTGATTACGAAGCAACATTGTTCTCGCGCAACAGTCACAACCGTATGTATGGCGAATTGCTGGCCAAAGGTGAAGCATATAACAAATCGGCGGAAGGCGTCGGCACCTTAAAGGCCGTAAAAGCAATTGCCGACCGCGAAGGGTTGGAAATGCCGATTTGTCAGGCACTTTATCGCGTGGTGTTTGAAGGCGCCGATATTGAATCGACGATTCGCAGCCTGTTTGACCGCCCGCTTAAAAAAGAATTCGATAAAGCCGGCTGATAAAAAGATATTTTTTCAAAAGACCGCGCACGCACAACCGCGGTCTTTTTTATATAAGATTAAATGAGATTAGCGGCCGTTGCCGGATTTGATGATTTGCGGCGGAATACGCGATGTATCGCTGTAAGAGGCGGCAAACTCCTGTCTGGTATCTTTCGTCAGAGTATAGCCGTTATGCGTCACAACCATATCCTTGCCGCGCAAAGCGATACAGGTTCCGTCGGCAAACAAAACCGAGCTTCCGTCTTTTGTTTGTTTGAAAATCGTCTTGGCAACTTGTCCGTCGGCCTTTTTAAAGCTAAACTCTTTCAACCGCCCTATTGTATCAATATAAGCACGGTGCTTGTATTCAAGTATACAAGTATCACCGCCCCGCACTTTTTGCTTTCGATTTTTCTCAAAAAATTCGGTAACCCGCAAATCTTTATCGGTCATCAGTTTATAATTGGCAGTTTGCAACACATTGAAGTGTTCGGCATTGGTATGAAATTGCACATCATTTGCCCAACTAATGCGTTGTTTTTCCAAATTAACAGTCACGCCGTTCGGCATTTTAAACGAAGTGATTTTACCACCGGACAAAGTATAAGCAACACCGTTCGGATAAGTTTCGGTTTTCGGTCCGGATTTTGTCTGAGCGGTGCGCTTATCCTGTTGCGGCAAATCGATTTTTCCCAATTGTTTGAACTGTGGTTCGTTTGAGTGTTTAATCCCGTGCAAAAATTTTCTGTTTTTATAATCAATCGTCACGCACAGTCCGTCTTTATGCGTTGCCTGATAAACAAAGTTGCGCAGTCTTTCGGTCACCGGCGCCATATCATACAATTTCTGTTCAAACGCCACTTGGTGCTTAATATATTGCTCCTCAATATCGCATAATTTTTGCCGGAGCGCCGGACTGTAATAATTATGGCTGAGCTCGTTTCGCAAATCTTTGTAACCGCGCCATGTCTGATACTCATTTTCCGAAATCAGCTTATGGTCGCGAACATAATTCCATGCCTTGCGACCACGCAAATTCTCGCCGCGCGATACGCAATAAGATATTAATTTACATTCAAGGCGATTAAAAGAATGCAAAAACCACGAACGACGCGCATAATCCGTTTCCCACGAGCTGAAATCGTTTTTCGAGCCGGCAAAATCTTCCGCAATTTTAATGTTCGGGAAAACTTTGCGCAGATTTTTTTGTAAGGCCGTAAATTTGTTCTCGGTCAAAGGATAATTCAACTCAACCGAAAATTCTTTATCCGGATTTTGCCGATGCAATTCTTTGAGGCGGGCAACAAATTTTGAATTTGTTTCCCCCTGCTCGCGAAGAATTCGCTCCGGCATTATCCGGCCGATAACGTGCTGATATTGGCGCAAAACATCAATATACGACCTTTGCCGCTGAACAATTGATTTGTCACACAGACGAAGATAAGATTTCACCCATTTGGCGCGTGTTTCCGCATTTTCGGAAGGCGTATAAAAAGTGCCGATTTCATCCATCGTTTCCCATTGATGCCGCAACAAATGGCGGATGTTGACGTAATCCTGAAAATCTTTTGCCGACGGTATCAACCCGTCTTTTTCGGCACTTTCAAAAGCAAGTTCTTCCGGCTCTCTCCCGTAGATATCGCGGCAAACACTCTGCATTTTTTCCGCAAACGAGCCGATAATTTCCAAAATGGTATGCTCCCACGGCTCCGTAACTTCTGCCGCATACAAGTGCATCAATTGACGTTTTCTTTGATATTCGTGTTCATATCTGTTTTCGCGGCACTTGTTTATCAAATGAATCATCGTGCGAAATTCTATCCGATGTTTCGGGTCTTCAAAAAATTCGGAAATCGGCTGTTCGGCATTTTCTCCGTCATATCTGGCTTTATAAGTTCCGTCGATTAAAAATTCGGTATTACCGATAACCGCATTATCCGGATATGTGATAAGATAACGTTCAACCGCCGCCGGCAAATGTTTATCCATCGTATAAACCCAATATCCTTCCGGCACAAATTGCAACGGCTCGGCCATATCTTCCGCCGGATTAGTGTGCGACAATGAGATATACGAATGGTTCAAATTCTGCGGCAAAACATCATTATTCAAGTTCTTAAATTCTTTCTTTTCTTCAGAACTCAAAAAGCCCCATTTCCACGGATATTCCGGCCGTTTTTGATTATTATACACCTGCTCGACCTGAAATTGCGCCAAAACCTCAACGGGCGCGGTTTGCAACACCATTTCATATTGCCGCACCATATACAAATAATCATCATAAATCGCCGTCAGTTCATCAATCTGCTTCGGCGTTAAAAGCATTCGGTATTTATTCTTCTGTTCTGTCATTTTGACACCTTGTCCTAGTGTATACAAGGGATTGCGCGTTTTGTCAATAAAAAATTACGAAAGCGAATGTTTCTGCCGAATTGTTTGCAAAGTTTGCCGAATAAGCGCCTTATGCTCTGCCGACACTTTGTTTTTGGCATCGAGAAACTTTTGCATATCGGTTATGATTCCGTCGGTCATTGCAGATTCGTTATCGGCAATTTTACGCAAATAATAAAGCGCTGCCTGCACGATTTCCGTTTTAGGCGAGCCCAGCTGCTTAATGATTTCCGGATACGGCGGTGTTATCGGCGAATCCGTCGTGGCATAGGAGCGAATATACGAATTTTGCATATTGATGGCTTCGCTGGCTGACAAAGTGCTGCCGCCGCGTTTCTTTTGCTGATGAAACAGCCCGATGAACTTACCGAATAAAGACTTTTGCGCCATATCTTCCTCCTACCGCTAATATAACCGAAAAATTATAAAATAGAAGTAATTTTTTTGTTTAATCCTAAAAAGATTGACTTTTGCCGCAATATGCGTTATCTTCCAAACACCATTTTAATTATGCAGAAATTTTTAATATTACAATTATTCATATATATGTTCATAATGTGTTATAACAATGAAATTTGTTCTAACAGCGTGTCGCGAAGATACGAGAACTGACTTAACACGTTATTCCGCAACGAAGTATGTGAATATAACGTTGTTCGGGTTTACATTTTTCACAATGTTTTCGGCGGTTGTGAAATTTACCGAAAACATATTTGCGAAAGCTGTCGACAGACACCTGACGCAAATTCTCGCGTTTCCCGCCCCAAATGTTCATACGAGTTTGCGGCGGCTGATATATTTAGATATATATTTTCGCATAAATCTGCAAAACAAAGTGTTGTTTTCCCTCAGGCTTCCTGAGGGTTTTTTATTGACAAAAAACTTGACACCCGAACTTTTTTTATGTAATATGTCTTATACGGATACTTGCTGACCTTGAGGAGATTTTTGATGGACGCGCAAAAGAAAAAAGAAAAAATCGAACAAATGAAAAAAGGGTTGGATGTCGCAAAAAAAGTTGCGATTAAAACTGGCAAAGTCAGCGCCAAAATCGGCAAAAAAATCCTCAAAAAAGGCAAAAAAATCACCATCGTCACCGCAAGAGCGAGTTATAAAGGCACAAAAAAGGCCTATAAAAAATATCGCTCGCTCGATAAAGACACGCGGCGCAACTTGCATCACGGCTTGCTTGTTGCAAGCGGTTTTCTCGGTCTGGCCGCCACAATGGATACGAGCCGTTGCACGCCGGAAAATTCACCCGAGCCGCTGTTGCAACAAACGGATACACGCGCCGATTCCATTCGCGCCTCGCTGACAAAAACCTATAAAATCACCGACAAAGCAAGTTTCAAAGCGCTGTATGAGGCCTCTTTGCCTCTGATACATATTTCGATGTTGCCGACCGAAATTTTTAAAGAAAGCGCCTATGATGACCGCGGCGGCGCTAACCCGAATTCCATCGCCGTCGGCCTGTTTTGGTTTCCGAAAGACGGCAACCCGACCAATTCGGAGTGGATACGCGCCAGCAAATATCTGAAACAGCACAAAGATTTGGTCATTAGCTACGAAAAGGCATTGACCTATACAGATGCTTGGTGCCGTTACCGTGAAGGCGGACGCGTTTATAATCAGTTGTTCAAAAGATTACAGGGCAGCGAAATTACACCGCACCAGTTTGCCGCCTGTTTCACCACAACCTACAACAGCGAAACCAGCGGCTTCAAGTTTTGCGATTTTGTTCAGAAGAATTATAAAAATCCGATAAAATGTGCGCACTATCTGTTGACCTTAGACCCGAAAGACAAGAGTTGCGCGGACGGCATATTAAAGCGCCACACCGCCGAGGCCTGTCTGTTTATGTATCCGGAATACGCGATGCAGATGTATTCGTTTAAGATGAAAAACATCACCTACGTCAACAAAAAAGGCGAAACCAAGCACCACACCGTTACTTCGGTCAACCA
>JAFYFJ010000113.1 GCA_017543835.1 Alphaproteobacteria bacterium
ATTATTCCAACAACGCGAATCCCAAAGTTGCGAAAAAGGTTGAAAAGTTTCTGACCTATGTCGCCAGAACATCGGCAAACCGCTACTCCGGCGCCGTAAAGCAAAGATACGGGGATAAGGCCGCCGATGAGTTTTTAGTGAATTTAGCCGCAGCCCGAAAGACCAATATTCCTAACAACGATAAATCAATTTTGTGGGATAAACTGGCCGAGGAGCACATTAAAGATGTGTTAGAAAAAATCGAAAATCCTAAAGACAGAGACGGGAATATCAAAGTTCTCGACGACAAACAAAAGGCAGGAATTCACCGAAATAAACTCCGTTATGAGCGTTTTTTGCGTGACAACGGTTTTAAGCAATATCTCTCGGACGAACTCTTGCAGAAGCTGGATGCTGATGATAAGCGAAAGTCCGATAAACAGAAACAATCAAAGGATAAAAAATCCAAATCAAACACAGGAGACAAAGTTATGAGTGACGAAAAGCAAACAGAAAGCACAATTGTAAATAATGAAAAGCCGACACCTGACTATTACGAGATTTTAGGCATAGAGCCAAATGCTGATAGTGAAGCGATTAAAAAAGCTTATAGGGAACTGTCAAGAAAATACCATCCGGACCTTAATCCCGATAATAAAGAGACAGAAGAAAAGTTTAAGAAACTTGTCGAAGCTCATGAAGTTTTAGGTGATGAACAAAAACGTGCGGAGTATGATGCGCAACGCGCGAAAGAAGGCAAAACGCATAAGTTTAAGCCGTCGGAAATTCAGAAAAAAGCGTGCGGTATTGCCGGTCTTGATGTCGAAAAATTTGAAAACGCCGACCAACTTAACGATGCGTTGTTGAGTGCCGGTGTCATCATCAACGGCCCGCAAATCTTGATTAAAGACGGCAGTAATGCCGCCAACAATGCCAAAGCGGAAGCCGCAAAAGACGAGAAAAATTCTGACTATAAAATTTTGAGCGAAGAAGAATTTGAGAAAAAGAAACCGCTCAACATTGACGGGATGGACGGTAAAAAAGCTCCGGAAAACACCAACGAAGAAGACAGAACCTGGGTGCAGAAAAAGGTCGAAAACTATCAACGTATGGAAAACGACGGAAAAATCGGCAAGATTAATATCACCAAGGGGCTGGAAAAAGATGATACGGAATTTGAGGTTGAAGTCGGCGGCGGCACAATTTATTATTCTTCAAAAGATAATGCGACGGTTTCCAACGACGCGCCGATTAAAACTTTTGAAGCAATGCTGATGGAAGATGACAATGCCGGCCGTCCGATTAACTTTGGTGCCAATATGACGCGCGAAATGTCGGTGCGCTTGCAAGCGGCTTGCATTTTGCACGGCAATCCGATTATTGAAAGTGATAATGTGCCGAAGTTAACGGCGGCAGATTTGGATATGCTCAAAAAAGAACTCGGTGAAGAACGTTTTGCCGAACTGCGCAATAAGTTGCTGGAAAAAGCGCCGAAGGAAGAAAAAGTCGACGAGCCGAAAGCGGCTGAGCCGAAGACCGATGAACCGAAAGCAGATGAGCATGAGCCGAAGGTTGAAAAGAAAGATGAAAAAGAACCGGTCAGCGCCGAGGCAAAAAGATTACGCGAAATCAGAGCGACGTTTGAAGAGAAAAAAGCGCAGGGATTAATTAAAGTTGCTTACGATGAAAAAGCTAAGAAATATGTCGCTGTTCCGGGTGACGGTGAAGCAACAAAAGAGGAAAAAGATAAAACAGTTGCCGAAGTTAATCAGATGATGGACGAAGCCGCCAAACTCGTTATACAGGGTAAAGCGAATGCTGTAAAGAATTTATCTAATACGATTGAGGAAATTAACCACGAAAAATTACAATTGCTTCGTGCGCAAATAGATGCAAAGAAGCTTTCCGAACATGATGATATGACTCCTAAAGCGCGTCAAGAAATTCGTGATAAAGAAATGGCTGAAAAACTCGGCATTACGGACGAAAGTAAAGCTTTAAGCGGCGATGCTCTGGATAAATATATTCAAGATAGCCATCTTAATAAATATACATTTGATCGCCTTTACCAAAAATTTAATCCGGTTGAACAAGGAAAAGAACCAAAGCCAAAAACAGATACACAAAAGGCAGTATATGAGAAATTACCTGACGCACCGAAATTTCAACGGGATAATTCTAATACACAATAATCAAAACTTCTGATAAATAGGAGGTAAAAATGGACGCGAATGATACAAGTTATATGGACTTTCTGAAAATCTATTTTCCGAATGCGGCTAATTCGATAGATACACTTCAGAAAACCTCCCCTCAAGGTAAAACACCGGAGGAACTCGAAAAAAGCAAGGCGGAAATTGAAGCGCAAATCAATTCTAAGCTTAACAATTCCGACTATGTGAGCGATTATAATGCCTACTTGAAAATTCCGGCCGGCTTGCGCTCATTGTATTCCGGCACGCGTGTTCCGGATGATATGATGTATGCTGCCCGAAACGATGAAATTTTAACTCTCATGGAGTGGGAAAAACATCCGAATCTCAAACAGGTTGAAGATGTGCGTGAAGAAGTGCGTAAAGATTACGGTATTCCGCACGGTATTAGTGCTCCGACGGAGGTTATTACCAGCGCCGCGGCGATGGTTTTGTTTGCCGAAGCTCTGAAAGCCGGATACAGCGAGGGTGCAAGTCTTGCTTTGGCGCAACAACGTCAACATCGTGAGGGCTTGCTCGAAGAAAAAGCCGGTATCTTAGCCGACCCGAACCTCAGCGAAAGCGAAAAGAAACTGAAACTCAAAGACTGGTTAGAAAACAAGTGGTTGGAGAGTAAGAAAGATACGATTAACACCATTAAAGAAGACCGTGCCAAAAATCAACCGGAAAAGCACTTGATTTATTTGTTAAATAAGTTTAACAGAGGCAAACTCTCTAAGGATGAACTGGAAAAATTTGACGATAAAATTGCCGAACTTGGTTTAAGGATTAGCACGGAAGGTCGTCAGGATACTTTGCTGCAATACTTAAAAGACCATCCGTCTATTTTGCGCCATTATAAAAAGCCGACTCTTGATAAGTTAGCAACTTTGGTGCTCGATAAAATGCCGGAAGCCGAACGCGAGCAATTTTTGTCGCAGGAAATTTTCCAAAAGCACAACATCAAAGGAGAAATGTCCGACGATGCCAAAGCGGCAACAGCCGCCAAAGAGACAAAAACGCAAGCCCAAGCTTTACCAAAGGAGGCAACGCATTCTGCCGAAGAACGTCGTGCCGATATACCGGCATTGCGCCGCGGCGGTGTTCAGCGCGAAGCATAATCACAAAACACCATATGAAAAAGCACTCGAAATATCGGGTGCTTTTTTTTGCTTAATCCGAACGTTCGTCATAGCATACCGACATACAGAGAATAATGCCGAAACTTGCCATAATCGAAAACATCACGGTTCCGCCGTAAGAAATCAGCGGCAACGGCACGCCCACCACCGGCAACACGCCCATCACCATCGCCATATTGATAAACACATACAAAAAGTAATTGGTATTGAGGCCGATAATTGCCAAACGCGCAAAATAATTGCGCACCCTAAAGGCAAAAACATAGCCCAAACTCAGCACGATTAAATTGATGAACAAAACGCTCAAACTGCCGATAAGCCCGAATTCTTCCGAAAACATCGTGAAAATAAAGTCCGTATGTTTTTCGGGTAAGAAGTTCAGATGCGTCTGCGTGCCGTGCAAAAATCCCTTGCCGAAAATACCGCCGGAGCCGAACGCAATTTTTGACTGAATAATATGATATCCGGTGCCGAGCGGGTCACGTTCCGGGTCCAAAAAGGTCAGCACGCGGTTGCGCTGATATTCATGCAAAAAGTTCCACACCACCGGCAAAATTCCGGCCACCGCACCGATTGCCGCCGCAAATTTCCACCATTGCACACCCACCGCAAACAACATCACCGATGCCGTGCACAACACCATCAGCGCCGTGCCTAAATCCGGCTCAACCGCTATCAGCGCCACCGGCAAAAGCGTAAATATGGCTGGTATTATAATACCGCGAATCGATTTAATTCCCTGAATGGTTGCCGCGCTGAAATAACGCGCCAAAAACAGCACAATACCGATTTTCATCAGCTCGGACGGTTGCACTTTAAAAATACCGAAGTTTATCCAACGTTGCGCCCCCATACCGACGTGTCCGCCGATTTCTACCAAAACCAACAAAATCAGCGATATAAAATAGAATCCATACGCCGATTTGTAGTAATATTTGGAATCAATAAATGCCAACGCCATCATAACGCCGAACGCGGCAATGAATCGGCTCAAATGTTTGACGGCCCACGGATTCCAATCGCCGTTTGCGGCCGAATAGAGCGTCACCGTGCCGATGGTCGCCAAAACCGTAATCAGAATGATATACAGAAAACTCATTTGTGAGAGTTTTTCCTGCCAGCTTTGTTCTCTTCTTCCCAATCCGAATTCCGTCATCGCATTTCCTACTTGATATCGAGTTTAAGTGCTTCTTGCAAAATCTTGGAAGCAATCGGTGCCGCCACGCCGCTGCCCGACGAGCCGTGTTCCACAATTACCGCTACGGCATAGCGCGGATTATCAACCGGTGTAAAGCCCATAAACCAAGCGTGATTCCGCAACTTCCACGGCAAATATTCATCGCGGATAACGCCGGTTTTGCGTTCTTTCATCGAGATACGGCGCACTTGCGTCGTGCCGGTTTTACCGCCCATCCGCACGCCGTCGAGATTAAACTTGGCGCGTTTGGCCGTGCCGCCGACGCCGTTCACCACCTCATACATTCCCTCTTTGACCAATTCGATATGGCGGCGAGAGATTTTTAAGCGTTTAATCTGTTCCAAATCTTTTTTGCTCGGCTTAATAAATGTCGGCGTTATGGCATAACCGCCGTTGACCACGCGCGCCAACATTGTCACCAGTTGCATCGGCGTTACCAGCACATAGCCCTGTCCGATGCCTGTATTAGCGCTGTCGCCGGGCGCCCATTGTGTGCCATATTTGGCCTTTTTCCAACTCTTAGACGGGATAAGGCCGGCCTTTTCGTTATCCACCCCGACGTTCAGCACCTCGCCCATACCGAGTTTCAGCGCCATTTCGCGAATTTTATCCACACCGACACGCAACGCCGTTTCATAAAAGAAAATATCGCAAGAATATTTCAACGCTTCCACCACATTTAAACTGCCGTGTCCGTAGTGATTCCAACAGTGAAAGCGAATATTGCCGATTTCGGTCGCACCGGCACAATAAAAGCGCGTATCGGCGTCTATTACACCGGCCTCAAGTGCCGCCAATGCCACCACGATTTTGAAGGTCGAGCCCGGCGAATATTGCCCCGAAACTGCCTTATCTATCAGCGGCGAGCGCTCGTTGTTCAGCAATTCATTCCATTGTTTGTAACTGATGCCGTTGGTAAACAAATTCGGGTCAAACGCCGGCGTTGATACCATCGCCAAAATCTCGCCGGTCCGCACATCAAGCACCACCGCCGCACCGCTGTGGTCGCCAAATGCCTTATAAGCCGCTTCTTGCAGGCGGGAATCGACCGTTAAAGTCAAACTGTCGCCTTGCTCGCCCGGGTCGCGCTCGATTTCTTTCATCACGCGTCCGTAGGCATTGACTTCGAGTTTGACCGTGCCGCTTTTGCCCTGCAATTTGTAATCCATACTGCGCTCCAAGCCGGACTTGCCGATTTTGAACCCCGGCACCATATACAGCGGGTTATCTTTGCGGTCGGCTTCCGAAACCGGTCCGACATAGCCCAAAACATGCGCATACAAATCACCCATAGGGTATTTCCGGCTCAAGCCCTCGGTAATTTCCACCCCCGGCAAATCCGGTGCGTGCAACAAAATAGCGGAAACTTCGTTCCAACTCAGATTATCTTTAAGCTTTACCGGAATAAAGCGCCGTTTGTTTTTAATATCGGCAACCACCTTTTTTTCTTCATCTTCCGAGAGCGGCACAATCTGCTTAAAGCGCTCGAGCGTTTCGTTTATATCCGGTGTTTGTTCGGCAATTATCAACGCCTGAAAGTTTTGCTCGTTTTTAGCGATAACTTCGCCGTTGCGGTCATAAATCGTGCCGCGTGGTGCCAGCAAAAATCGGGTGGAAATGCGATTTTCGTCGGAGAGCATTTTATATTTATCGGCCTCATAAACCTGCAAATAATAAAGGCGCGCCACCAACACCGCAAACGCCAATAAGTTCACGGCAATAATCCACGCAAGCCGCCGGCTGAGAATATAGTTCTTTTCTTTGTTCAAGCTACTCACTTATTCTCTCCTGCGGCAAAAATCTCTGCGCCCATACGTTAATCGAAGCAATCAGCGGATAGAACAACACGGTTGAAAAATAGTTGAGCAATGCCTCATTGAGCGAAATCAATTTTCCGAAATAAATCATCAACATCAGCCACTTCAAAACGATAATACCGATGGCCGTCAACGCAAAAATAAACCAACCGACGCCAAACGACGAGTTTTGAAAGTAGTGTGCCAACCAAGTTGTCGCAAACACCGTCAACATCATCAAAAACGTGTTCATTCCGAGCGGCGACGAGCTGTAAACATCAAGCAACAAACCGACGACAAATGCCGAAAAATAACTGAAAATATAGCCGCGTTTCAAGGTCCAATAAAAAACACAAATCAGCCCGATATTCGGACGCAAATACCCCCACTCGATAGAGTTAATCGGCATAATAAACAGAAACATCAGCACCAATGTTGTCAAAAGCGGAATGCTGTGCAACCCGAACAAACGCAACTTTTCCTGCCAGCTATTGCGCATCTTCCGCACCTTCCGTCAAGTCGTCAGACTCTTCGTAATCGCTTGCAGACAGCCCGTAGTCCACAATCCGCACATATTCAATGCGGCTGATATCCGCCATTGTTTCAACCTTGATATCGCTTCCGTGAATTTGGCTGACAAATCCGATAGGCAAACCGGACGGGAACATACCGCCAACGCCCGAGGTTACAATCACATCGCCCTCTTGAATGTCGGCGGTCGAGCGCGTAAAAATCAACGACGGCATCTCTTTATTGTCGCCGCTCAAAATACCGCGCGCACGCGTTCTTTCCACCACTACCGGAATTTTGGAGTTAATATCGGTTACCAAAATCACTTTGGCATATTGCCCGCTCACCTTATCAACACGGCCGATAACGCTTTCTTCACCTAACACGATTTGCCCTTTTTTAACGGCTTCATTACCGATATACACAAACAGAATATGGGTAAAATTATCGCTTGATTCGGCAATTATTTTAGCGCTGATAAAATTGGCATCGGCCGGCGGCACATAATTCAAAAGCCGTCCCAAGAGCTGATTTTCAACTTCCAAACTGCGCACTTTATTTTGCAAAATCAACATCTGCTTATTTTCGGCCCGCAACTCGCGGTTATCGATATAAATGCGGCTGATATCATATAAATAAGTATAAGCCCGATGTGCAATACGCGCCGGATATTCCACCACCTGCATCACCGGTCCGGTCAGGCGCATCACGGTATTATCGATTTTTTCCACCGCCGGATTATTGACTTTGCTTAAAAGGATAAACAAAAAGGAGCATAAAAACAGCAAAGCGACAAAAATCCGCCGCAGCAACACTTTAAGTTCTCCTGTTTTTATCAGCAGCACACTGCGACGAACCATTGTCCTATCCTTTTTATATTCGGGTTACGTTTTAATCCATACTGGCTAAAACATCTTTCAAAATTGCGTATTCATCGAGCACCATACCCGAGCCCTTAGCCACGCAAGAGAGCGGCTCTTCCGCCACCGTTACCGGCAAATTTGTTGCCTTGCGAATCACTTGGTCCAGATTCTTCAAAAGTGCGCCGCCACCGGTCAGAACAATACCCTTATCCACAATATCGGCCGACAATTCCGGTGGTGTATTTTCGAGCGCGACTTTAACCGCTTCCACAATATCCGCCACCGGCTCAACCAAACTTTCGGCCACTTGTCTTTCGTTAATGGTAATTTCCTTCGGCACGCCGTTGACCAAATCGCGACCTTTGATTTCAACCGTTTTACCGTCGCCCGATTCCGGCATACTGGCCGAGCCGATTTCTTTTTTGATTCTTTCGGCACTGCTTTCGCCGACGAGCAAATTCATATTGCGGCGAACATAGTTCACAATCGCCGTATCCATCTTATCGCCGCCGACACGCACCGAACGCGAATAAACCACGCCTTTGAGCGAGAGCACCGCCACTTCGGTCGTTCCACCGCCGATATCGACCACCATACTGCCGGTCGGTTCGGTAATTTGCAAACCGGCGCCGATAGCCGCCGCCATCGGTTCTTCTATCAGTTGCACCTTATGTGCGCCCGCACGATACGCCGAATCCTTAATTGCACGACGTTCCACTTCGGTTGCACCCGACGGCACACAAATCACGATGAGCGGTGTCACAAACATTTGGCGATTATGCACTTTGCACACAAAATATTTAATCATTTCTTCGGCAATTTCAAAATCGGCAATCACGCCGTCTTTCATCGGGCGAATCGCTCTGATGTGTCCCGGTGTGCGTCCGAGCATACGCTTAGCGTCGTTACCGACCGCCAAAACCCGTTTGCGCCCTTTGTATTCCTCGATTGCCACCACCGACGGCTCGTTGAGAACAATACCGCGACCGCGCACATAAACCAACGTATTCGCCGTTCCCAAATCGATAGCCATATCGGCAGAAAACATTCTCATCAATCTCGAAAACATTTATTCTTTCTCCAAAATTTAACGATATTTTTACCTTTTTTATACCAACTCGCGTCAATGTGCAAGCACTATTTTAAGCTGTGAATACTTCTTTTATTTTTTCCATAAATTCCGGCTGGCCGGCATAAACATCGGCAAAAACAATATCCGCCTCTAATTTGTTTCTGAGCCATGTGCGTTGGCGTTTGGCATATTGCCGCGTATGCAGTTTCGCCAACTCGAGCGCGTCCGAGAGCAACATCTCGCCTTTGACGGCCAAGCTCAATTCAGGCACACCGAGCGCCTTCATCGCCGGCAGAGTTTCATCAACCCCGCGTTTGAGAAGTCCGGCGATTTCATCGAGTGCACCACTTTCAACCATTATATCGAGCCGCGCTCGACAACGTTGTTCGATGACATCAATTTCCGGCACGATTTTCACGACCGTAAAATTTGCCTCCGGCAGACGTTGAATCAGCGGCACCCGATACCAGTCCGACACTTTTTTGCCGGTCGATTCGATGATTTCGAGCGCGCGCACTATCCGTGTTTTGTCGTTCGGGCTGAGCTTGGCGGCAATCTCGGCATCTTTGGCCTGCAACTCGATATAAAGCCGCAACAAGCCCTCGTCGTGCAAACGTTTGTGCAAGTTTTCGCGCACCGTCGCATCAACCTCGGGAATCGGCGTAATACCGTGCAGAAGCGCATCTATATACATCCCCGTGCCGCCAACCACCACCGGCAAACGCCCTTCAGCCCACAGTTTTTTGATTTCCGCCGCGCATAAATCGAGCCACTCCACCACATTGCCGCGCTTTTCCATATCATATAGCTCAAACAAACGGTGTTCCGCCTGTTGCTTTTCTTCGGCACTCGGGGTTGCGGCAATAATCGGAATATCCTTATAAATCTGCATCGAATCGCAATTAAGCACGACACCGTTTAATGCACGCGCCACCGCAATTGCCAATGCCGATTTTCCCGATGCGGTCGGACCGGCGATTATCAAAACCGGATTTTGCTTCATCTTATTCCTCCGCCGGACAACCGTTAATCAACTCGGAAAATTCTGCTTTTTTACGGGCATACATTTCGGCATTTTCACCGTTCAACCCTTGAAATTTGCGCGCAATCACATACTGCGGCAACAACTTTTTGACTTCCGCCACCGGCTTATTCCACATATTCGGACGAATCCGTATTTTTTTGCCCTCGCCTGCCGAAACGCGCGGTGTAATTTCGCCGCTGACGGCATCTTCAAATTCGGTCAGCACAAGCCGCAAGTTCTCCATCGTCTGCGGAATCAAAAACTCGACCGGCTCGCCCGAATTGATATAATTGCGAATCTCGAAAATCGCATCATCATCCTGCCACTCGACAATTGAACCGGCAAACAGCCACTCGCCCATAGTGCGCGTATATTCATAATTTTGGCTGATATTGGTCAGCTTGCCGTCGTGAAAACCGAGGCAATAACCGCGATTTTGCAACGCAAACAAATCGTCCATATATTTGCGATAATCCCACGCATCCGGATTGGCGTAATAATCATCGATGGCCTGACGATAAGCGCGCGCCACCGTGCCGGCGTAATACTCTGTTTTATTGCGTCCCTCGACTTTGAGCGAATCCATACCGATAGCCAAAATATCATTGAGCCGCGGCATCAGGCACATATCTTTTGAGTTCAGCAAGTAGCCGCCGTGTTCGTCTTCCACAATTTCATAATATTCGCCCGGCCGAAATTCTTCTTCAAGCAAAAACTCAAATGCCGGCGCGTTATCCTGATTTATTTCCACTTCTTTAATCGTGCCGTCTTTAAGTCGCAAGTGCATTTTGTAATGCCAACGGCAACAATGCGCGCACTTACCCTTATTGGTGCTGCGGTCTGCCATAAAATTAGAAATCAGACACCGACCGGAATACGACATACACATGGCGCCGTGAATAAAGCACTCAAGCGTCATCTCCGGACATTCTTCGCGAATTTCCTTCATTTCGGCAAAAGTCACTTCGCGCCCCAAAACGCACAAGCTCGCCCCCATCGACTGCCAAAACTTCACGGTTTGCGCCGAACAAATATTGGCTTGCGTCGAAACAAAGCGCTTGAGTTCCGGCGCGTGTTCTTTGAGATAATAGAACACTCCCGGATCCGCCACCAAAACGCCGTCCGGCTTGAGTTCTTGCAACGTTTGCACAAACTGCGGCAACTTACGCGCTTCTTCGTTATGAATATACAGGTTCAACGTCAGATAAATCTTTTTGCCGTGTGCATGCACAAAGTCGATACCCTCTTTCAAATCCTCAAGCGTAAACTTGGATTGTGTGCGCAAACTCATATCCGGCGTGCCGGCGTAAACGGCATCGGCACCGTATAAAATCGCGGTTTTGAGCTTCACCAGCGAGCCCGCCGGCAACAATAACTCGGCTTTTCTCATTATTTTTTCACCTCTATTGATGTGGTATATGATTCCAATTTTCCGAACGGCGTATCTTCGACCTCGATTTTGGCGATAAACGGTGCGTTGACGCTTTTATCACGCAAAATCCACAAATAAATCGGCACTTTTTGGTCGAGCAAAAATCCGGCCGACGCACCTTCTTGAATTTCGAGCATATATTCGCATTTAAGCGCATTACCGCTGAAATACGGCGTTTGAATTTCTTCGTGTCCGACAGTTCTCATTTCCGAAAGCGAATATTTTTTGCCGTTAAACGAATAGCGCCGCATATCGCAAGTATCGTTGCGAATCACTTGCTCTGTCAATACTCCGAACAACGACAGCAAATCTATTGAATCGTCCAAGCGGTCTAATTCAACCAGAGCCGGCTCTTCCAAATATCGGTCTTCACGCGTTTTTATGCGTGTTTGCGGAACACCGTCTTTATAGGTCAGACGTTTGGTGCGATGATGTGCGCGCGATTGCACCTCGTAACTGTATTCCGCCGGCACAAACCTATCTTTGTTATAGTTGCCGTAAGCGTGATAAGTGCCGTTGAACATATACAACTTACCGAATACTCCTGTCGTTTTGAGTTTGGTTATCATATCGTATTGATTGCCGGCAAAACGATAGG
>JAFYFJ010000114.1 GCA_017543835.1 Alphaproteobacteria bacterium
ATTCTTGTGCTTTTTTCTGCAGTTCGTCATAGACAAAGGCGTGGTCTTGATTACGGTCGGCAAAAGCAGTCTGTTGCAGTTGCGTGCGGATTTCGACCAAACGTTGCGGCGCTACATCGCTTGCCTTAATTTCATTAATCATTTCTTCGTAACTCAGACGCGTTGCCGGTTGCGTTTGCGGTGTTGCCGGTTGTGTCCGCGTTTGCGGTGTTGCCGGTTGTGTCGCGCTCGGTTTCTGCGTTTGCGGTGTTGCCGGTTGTGTCGCGCCCGGTTTTTGCGTTTGCGGCGTTTCAGGTTGTGTCGCGCCCGGTTTCTGCGTTTCAGGTTGCTTCGGTTGCGTCGTATCCGGTTGTTGTTGCGGTTTTTCGGCGGCGCTCGCGGCTTGTTTCAACTCGGTCTCGGCTTTCTTGAGGTTATCGATTTCGTTTTGCAGAATCTGTTTTTCTTTTGTGCTTACTTCTTGTTTGCCCTCATTGATGGCCGTCAGCAATTTTTCTTTGTCATCAATCATTGATTTGACGTTGTTCAGCTGAACGGCCAAACCGCCGGCCATTGCCTGACCTGCGTGAATACGGGCGGCACTCTCGCTCAAACTGCCGGCAATAAGCTTCTTTTTAAGGCGCGAAACTTCGCTGTTCGGGTCTTTAGATGCTTTTTCAAACTCTTTTGCCCCCATCTTGTTGCGCAATTGACGCAGGCGGTTATATGTATTGATGTCACCGGCGTTGAGCAGGCCCGCAAGTTTTGCCACCTGAGATTTCGGGTCGTCTAAGGCCGCGAGATATTGTTCTTCGCCCATCATCTTGCGCATTTGCGCCATCTGCACTTGTGCTTTGTGTTTGCGGAAGTCATTTTCCGTAAAGCCGAGCATAGCTTTGTGTGCATCAAGGTTGTGACCCCATTCGCCGTGCGCGTCGAGCGGGCCGATGCGTGAATTCTTTTGGTGCAGATAATCCGAAAATTCAAGGCGGCTCTGATAGATATAAGCGGCTTCGCCCGTTGATTCGTCAACAACACGCGTGTATTTTTCGGTGAGCGTTTGCATACCGTTGCTCTTTTGAATGGTGGTGTTGCGGATAATCATCTGGTCATCAATGACTTGCGCGTGAATAATTTGTCTGGTGCCGTCATTATTCAGCTGATTAATGACAGCCGAGCCGTCTTCTTGAATCTCCACATTGCGTTCTTTATAAGAAGTGTTCAGTGCCTGATTACGGAATCTCATCGCTTCGGAAATCATCGCCGATGCGGCCGCCTCGGCATTTTTGGTGCCGTTTTTGATTTGGTTGAATGCCATTTTGTTGATGGTGCCGTCTTTATTGATTAGGTATTTTGCCGCCTCGTTACTGAAATGTGTTTCCGAAGAAATCACATTGCCGTTGTTATCCAATGTTTGTGTGGTTTTGGAGAAAGCATCGTTAATCACGCGTTTGGCCTGATAGTTTTTGACCTGTCTTTCGCCGGTGCGGGTGCGGAACGGCTTTTCGGTGACAACATTGTTCATCTTATGCTCTCTATCCATCACAAAACTGTTGCGTTTGTCTTCGGTGGCATAAACAATATTACCGTCGTTATCTTGAATGATATTGCCGTTTTCGTCTTTCAGCGCTTCCATTTTTTCTTTTTTGAAAGTGAAGCCGAAGAGTTGATGCTTGACTTCGTATTGGTCGTTGCCGGCGGCATCCTTAATGGCAAAACCGTTTTTATCATACATTTTTGACATCTTGCGCGTCGACAGATTATTAAAGTTCATGGTAAAGCGGGTCTTGTAGTCGGTGAAATTACCGCTCTTATCCATCGTAAAGTTGCCTTTGCCGCTGGCCGAACGATAAACCAAATTGCCCTCGGCATTTTCGGCCGCCGTCATTTCTTCATAACCGGTGGTGATACCGAAAATACGTTTGCGATAGCGGTAAACATTGTTGCCGTTTGCGTCTTTTAAGGCATTGCCGTTTTTATCAAACACTTGCTCAAAGGCCTTGTCGGCAGAAGAACGTTTCTTGACGATTTTTTCGCTTGTCCAAATACCGTTTTCGTCTTTTTTGTAAGAACGTGAAATGTTGCGTCCCAAAAAGCGAATGTTGCGCTCGTAACCGACGGTATTGCCGGCCGCATCGACGATTTTTTTGCCTTTCGGCAACACGCTGATGGCTTTGCCTTTGATGTGATTCATGCCGCTGCGGAATTTGTTGCCGACAAGGGAATTGGTCGCACTTCCGATGCCTTTTGCCGCACCGACGCCGAATTTTGTGCCTATTTTGAGTGTGCCGGCACCGGCAGCTTGTCCGATGTTACCCAAAGTTCCGCCGACCATAGGCGCAATACCTTTAGAGCCGCCCAACCCCGGAGATTGAGCAAATTTCTTGGCCATATCGCCGGATTCTTCAAAGAAGGTCCAGCAGAAGAAACCGATTGCCGCAACTTTAATGAAGCCGATACCCCAAACCGCCAAACCTCTGGCGCTGAAGCCCTCTATGAATATGTGGTCGACAAAGGTGCTGGTGTCATCAATATCCATACCTATCCAGTCTTTTAAGTGACTGTTGATAATGTATACTATCAAGCCCAAAAAGACAAAGTTGAACATTGCGTTCATAAAGAAGTTCCACACGATTTTCAAATATCTTTCGGTGATTTTGAAGGCATACGCGGCGATTGCGCACGGCACCAAAGCTGCGGCCACGCATAATTGCAACAAACAGTCGGCTACGCACCACGGGAAAGTCAACAGCACAAGCACCCCGACAAGCCATAGGAAGAGTCCGGTCAGGAAATAACCGAAGTGCGGCAACAACCAATCGTATACATCAATGGCAAGGCACATCGAGTATTTGCCCAAGCCGAGCATAAAGCCGGTCGCATCTTCAAGCTTTTTGATGCTGCAGATAATGGATTTGCCCAAATCTATCGATAAGCCGCCGTTACCGTCGCCGGCGCCGGATTTGTAGCCCATAATATCTTGCATATACGGCGCGTCGTCTTGGCATTTCGAGCTTTCGTTTAAGCTGTTCACAAACCCGAGTCCCGTCTGCATCACCGGATTAAGCGTCAAATCCATAACGGCATAAACGGCGTTGCTCAAGATTAAAATAACGACGGCCACGCGGAAACCTTGGAACAATATGCCTTTCAACATATCGCCGGTTGATGTGCCGCCAAAATTGGTAATGTGTTTCAAAACATAGATGCACAGCCAGATTAAAAAGCCGATGCTGACCAAGGCCTTGCTCGGACCGGATAGGGCATCGTTGGCGGATTTGGCAACAGAACTTGCCGCGTTGAAAAAGGTGCGGAACATCGGGCAGAATTTACAGTCGGCATCATCCAAATACTTGGCCAAAACGCAGGTATTGTCGGCCGAATAATTGTTGCCGTTTTGATAAGTTTCGGAGTATCCGCCTTCCAAACTCGCCGAGCTGCCGTCCGAAAATACGCCGCCGCCCGAGCCGCCGCAAGAGCCGGCATTGTTCGGACATCCGCCGCACAAAACTTGCAAATTGCCGCAATTCGGGCTCATGGCTTTAGAGGCGGATGCTTGCGAAGAAGATGCACTTGCCGCACCGTCTTCAACTTCAAAGTGCAGGTGAATAGCATAGTTCGGTGTGCCGCATTTGCTCTTGGCCGCGGCGCAACCGGCTGTCGAATATCCCGGCCAACCGGCCTGGTCACCGCGGTCGCAAGGCGGCGCGCCGATGGAGCCGGCGTTGGAACCGCCGACAATACCGATGACATCGCCTTTTTTCACGCTTTGGCCGGAACTGACTTTATATTGCAAAAGATGGCGGTAGGTGGATTTATAACTCGGGTCTTTGGCATTTTTGCAGGCCTTTGTATGCTGAATAACCACGGTTCTGCCGGAACAACCGCCGGTGTTGACGTATTTAACGACGCCGTCTGCCGCGGCATAAACCTTGACCGGAACATATTTGTTGCCCTGTTTGCAGGCCGCCATACCGATATCGCTGCCGAGGTGGTTACGCGGTTTCGGGTTGCCGCCGGCGCCGTTCGGACGATAGCCCAAACCGGCATAGCTTCCGGCGCAACTGACCGGAACGGTGTTGAAACAACCTTTGGCGGCTTCTTTGGCCATACATTTGGAATCCATGTGGTTTTGGGAAGCATTGACGTTTAAGTGGCCGTTGGTGGTGCCGATGACGCATTTGACATCATCACAGTTGTTGG
>JAFYFJ010000115.1 GCA_017543835.1 Alphaproteobacteria bacterium
GCCGTAAAAGCCGGAGACACCGCAAATGCCGGTCAACCGGACGAATCATCGGCACAATAAGATTTATCCGTTGCGCTTTTCCAAAACCGTCAGGCCCACCACAAAAGTATTGACCATAATCTGACAGATACTGGATTTATCGACTTTTGAAAATGCGTCGATAACATCTTTGGTTAAAAACGAACTGAGTGCAAACAAACTCAGCCACAAAATCTGCGACGAAAGCAGTTGCTCCGGTCGCTCCATTTCCGGAACGGCACGTTCCAACACGCGACGAATACACCGCAAAATTTTTTGCACTTCACGCCGATACCCGAACGAATAGTCATATCTGCCGTGCGTCAAATGAAAATTAAAAAGCATATACCACAAATTTTTGTTGGCGCAGACATAGTCTACAAAACGTTGCAAAATATTATTCAAATCAACAAACGGGTCATCCGTTTCCGGCTCTTTGCACATATACGCCGCCAATTCCGCAAGCGTTATCTTATTTTGCAAAACCGTAAAATTATCCATATTGGCAAACTGATTATAAATCGCACCGACCGAACACCCCGACGCATCGGACAATTTGCGCACGGTTAAGGCCTCCGTGCCTTTTTCACGCACCATTTGACGCCCGATGTCAATCAATAAACTTTGTATATTGTCTTTTTCCATTTTTAACCGTATGATTTAATAAATTGTTTGTATTTATTATGTAAAATAGCTCAAAACGAAGAACTATTCAATTTTTTTTTATGGTTATCAGAAGGAATATTTTATGCGCAAACTCATTTTAACACTTTCACTTGCCACAACCCTGTTATTTTGCGCGAAAAGTATGGCGCAACTTGACTTAGAAAACATTATGCAAAGCGATGAAACGGCAAAACCGGCCGAAAATACTCCGCCGACGGAAGATGTAAAAAAAGCCGAAACAACCGATTCCGAAGTAAAGGCCGATGCGCCGCAAGCCGAAACCGAAGAAAAAGCCGAAGAAGCAAAGTCGGAAACCGCTGATGAGGCAAAAGTTGACGAGGCCGAGCCGAAAGCCGAAGAAACAGCGGCCGAGAGTGCGGAAACCGCACCGGAAGAAGCCGAGCCGACAGAAGATGCGGAAGAACAAGTGACTTTGCCGGAAGATGAAGAAAGTGAAGAACCAGCTGAAGAAGCGGCAGAATCAAGCGCCGAAGCAGATGAAATCGTTTTGCCGGAAGACGAGCCGGATGATACCGAAACACCAGAAGAGGACCCTACGGAAGAACCGCAAGCAACCGATACGAATACTCAAGAAACCACCGATGAAAGCGATATTCCGACCGATGAAGATAATTTTATGGTGCAATATTTTAATGATGTTGACGCCGCCGCGGCCGAAGATGCCGCCAATCAGGCCGCGCGTGATGCCGCCACCGAGCTGATTCGCGATGAGCCGACAATGGTTGCCATACCTGAAGAACAGATGCGTCTTTTGAAAATCGGCGAAAAAAGACGGCAACAACGTGAAGAAAAACGTCGGCAGGAAATTGAAGAACAAAAACGTATTGAAGCAGAAATACAAGCACAAAAAGAAGCCGAAGAAAAAGCCAAAGCCGAGGCCCAAGCCGCCGAAGCCGAAGCACGCGCCGCCAAAGACCCGAAAGTGATTGCCGCTCGCAAAGCCGAAGCGGAAAAACAACGTAAAGAACAGCTGGTCAGCGGACACGAAAAGGCCCCGTTCGGGCTTTATTGGGGACTGACCAAAGAACAGGCCGAATCACTCGGTTTTCAATTCAAACCGGCGACGCTCGAAAATTATCAAAATGTCTATGCGCTCGTTAATCCGAAACAGCAACAAAAGCAATTTGACCCGATTTTCGTGATTTTCGGTGACCGCGACCATCTGCATACAGTATATGCCGAGGGAGTTTTTGCCAAAGACACGCCGAAAGCTGAAAAAGTGTTGCGGATTTATGACCAATATTACACCGCCTTAAAGAAAAAATACGGCAACGAAAAAGAATATTTTAAGCCCAACAAACACGAAGAAACGATTGAAGCACCGGCCGCCGTCAAGCAAACTGCCGATGACGCGGAAATAAAGGGCAAAGCCAAAACCGTAACGGTAGAGCATCCGCGCGGCAACGACGATTTCTTGAAAGAGTTACAAGAAGAAAAGGCCTCACTTTACGCCGTTTTCGGCAACCAAAAGGTAAAAGTCACATTGTCGGTCGAGGTCAACGAAGAAGGACAGAGCCGCATTGTTCTGGACTACGAAAATTTGAAAACGCAACAAAGTGATAGCAAAGACACATTGAGCGATTTAATCAACGATTTATAAGGACACGCAGTATGGTAAAAGTCAGTTTTTGCGGAATTTCCGGCAGCGGTATGAGCTCTCTGGCACAAATTTTGAAGCTTTCCGGATACGATGTGCGCGGTTCGGACCGCAACTTTGATTTGGAACGCGATTTGCGTAGCAAACAAGCATTTGAAGATATGGGAATCGAAATCTTTGCCCAAGACGGTTCGGCCGTCAGTTCGGATTTAGCATGGGTTTGCGCCTCTACCGCCGTTGAAGACACGATTCCCGACATCAAAGCCGCCAAAGAGAAAAATGTGCCGATAAAAACGCGTCCGCAACTGCTGGCGGAGCTGTTCAATGCCGCCAAATATGGTATTGCCGTCGGCGGCACCAGCGGCAAAACCACCACCACCGCGATGCTCGGCTATATTTTGGACAAGCTTGGGCAAAAGCCGTGTATGATAAACGGTGGCTTGCTCAAAGATTATGAAGGCACTACCGCCATTCCGAACATCATTTACAACAAAGGCGATATTTGCGTGGTCGAAGCCGACGAGAGCAACGGCAGCATCGACCTCTACAACCCGTATATTGCGCTTGTCAACAACATTTCGGCCGACCACAAAAGTTTGGAAGAATTAACCGAGCTGTTTCAGCATTTTGCCGACCGCACAAGCCGCACCGTGATTATCAACGACGACTATGAGTTATGCCGCAAAATCACGCACAAACGGCTGATTCGTTTTTCGCTAGAAAACCCGCAAGCCGAATATTATGCCGCAAACATCACACCGCTACCGCACGGCACGCAATATGATTTTGCCGGCAAAACCTATACACTCAACTTAATCGGCGCATTCAATGTGGCTAATGCGTTGGCGGCAATTGCCGCGTGTGCGGAAATGGGAATTGATAAACATACCGCCGCCGAAGTTTTGCAAAACTTTCACGGCACCAAACGCCGCCTCGAAGTTATTGCGCAAAAGCACGACATAACCGTTATTGACGACTTTGCGCACAATCCGGATAAGGTTAAGGCCTCGATTTGTGCTTTGCGGCAATATGACGGTCGTTTAATTGTAATGTTCCAACCGCACGGATTCGGCCCGATGCGCTCGCTCGGCAAAGAAATTATGGCCGAATTTGTGCAAAACATGAATGCCGATGATATTTTGATTATGCCGGAAATCTTCTTTGTCGGCGGCACCGTCACCAAAGACATCTCGTCGGCAGACTTAATCGAATACGCACGCTCACTCGGCAAAAGCGAGGCCTATTTTGTTGCCGACAAAGCCGCCGCCGCCGAAATGATTTTGCAAAAAGCGCAAAAAGGCGACCGTATTGTGATTATGGGCGCGCGCGACAATTCATTAACCGACCTGTGTTATCAAATTGCGGAGAAACTCTAAATGCCGAAAATCAAAGCCGGAGATAAAATTGCGATTATCGCACCATGCGCCCAAATCGGCGAAATGTCGAAAATAGAAAAAGCGGTTACCTACCTCGAAAGTTTGGGGCTTGTTCCCGTTTTCGGAGAAAACTTGCTGAAAGTCAAGCGTTATATGGCCGGAGACGACCACGAGCGTGCTCAAGATATTAACGCCGCATTTGCCAACCCCGAAATTAAGGCAATTTTTTGCGCCCGTGCCGCTGCCGGCGGAACCCGTGTTTTGCCGTATATTGACTACAAGCTCGCACAAAACAACAAAAAACCGCTATTCGGTTTTTGTGACAATGCCGCCATACAACTGGCACTTTATCAAAAAAGCGGACTCATTTCTTTCAATGGCTTGGGTTTGGCATACGATTTTCGCACCGACGAACTCGACCCGCAAATAGACGCCGACCTGCAAACGATTATGAACGGCGAAATTTACGATATACAATCGGGCGAGACCTTGCGTCACGGCGTTGCCGCCGGCGTGCTTTTATGCACCAATTTAAGCGTCTTGATGCGTATGGCCGGCACCCCGTATTTTCCGGATTTAAGCGGTAAAATCTTACTTTTGGAAGACGTGCACGAAAAGGTTTATCGCATCGATTTGATGTTGCAACAGCTCAAACAACAACCGCATTTCGACAAACTCGCCGGCGTTATTTTCGGACAATTCACCGACGCCGAAAGCGACCCCGAAGATGGCACAATCGATGATTGCTTCGCCGATTTTCTTGACGGGACTTCGATTCCGGCGCTCAAAAACTTTAACTTCGGGCATACGCCGAGCCGCCGCATTTTACCGCTCGGGGCAAAAGTTGTGCTCGACGCCGATAAATGCTTATTGCAAATTTTGGATTACTAACTTCAGCGCCGTATCCCAGTAGTCCAAACTGAGTTGCATCACAAGCGCCGCAAAGATTTTGATTCCTTCCCACGATTTGCTCACAAATGCCAGCATCATGCCGGTTGTCCAAAGATTTGCCGCCACAATCACGATAATCGAGAAAATATAACCTTCTCGGATAATATCGGTCTGCTTCGGATGCACCTGCTCCGCCACGGTCACCCAGTAATATGCGATAAGATAGCCGAAAACGCCGTAAACCAACCAATGCCCGTCGCTGATACGCAACAAAAACGGCATCAATAGCATATAAAAAAACGCAAACAGCGGAAAAAAATACGGCGACAATGTAATAATCCAGTTGCCGCGCCCTTTGAGTTGCATCGAGCCGCCGGTGCCGTCCGGATTAAGCCGAATGCGACCGGCGTTATGAAATGTGAGATACGCAAAAAACGTGTGCGTCAGTTCGTGCGATATAATCTGCATATTGTGGCAAACATTGTATCCCGCCGTCACGAGCGTCACAAAATACAACCCGATTCCCCCAGCAAGCGCATAATACTTTATTGTCATAAAGTTAAAGTAATCAAACGACCGAATAAGCGCCGGCACCGTCAGCAACAAAAACAGCGCCGTCGGCCACTTCAACCCCCATAAGAGCCAGTCAATGCATTTTGCCATTTTTCTTTTCCCTTTTATTAAAATATTAACCTAAATATCCTAAAATTTAACTAATGCGGATAATCGAAGGAGGCAAAGATGGCAATCGATACCAATACTTTTGAATTTTTAATCAGCGATGAAGATGAAATTATGTTGCTTCTTTATGCGCGCGATATTGCGCCGGAGCAACCTGCCGTCCGTTTGAGTCCGGAAGATAAAACCATCGAGCTTTATCGCCGTGTTGACGATGCTTTCACTTTGGAAAAAGTTGAAGACGAAGTATTTGAGCTGCTCAAAGATGCCGAAACGCTCTTGGTATGCGAAATTTTGCCGATGGAAGAAACCGAAGAAACCGAAATCGTTTATACCTACAACGCCACGATTATTGAATAAACATACCAATTTTTCAAAAAAATATAACTAAATAAATCAAGCACTTATCAAAAATTTCAATTATACATACCTGTATGTATATTTATTTTATTGCATTTCTTTTCATTTTGCATTACATATAAGTTATAAACATTTTGAGAAGGAGAAAAGAAATGAAGAAACTCTTATTTTTAATGGCGTTTTCGTTGGTTTTCAGCCCGATGCTCGCCCGTGCCGACACGGTTTTGGTGGTTGACCAGAACAATGTTGTGCGTCAGCAGATTTATACGCAGCCGATGGGGCAGCAGGTTGTGGTGCAACAGCCGGTATACGCTCAACCGCAACAAGTATATGTGCAACAACCGCCGCAAACCGTCGTGGTTCGTCAGCAAGCGCCGCGCACTTATTACTATGACCCGGTTGCGACCGGAATGCTCGTCGGTTTTACCGGTGCCGTTATCGGTCACGCTCTGTTCGGGCATCACCATCATCACGGTGGACACCGTCATCACAGACGCTAAAACAACAAACAAACTTTTTAGTATATTTCATAATGGTTCTCGACCGTCGGCACAACGCCGGCGGTTTTTTATATCTTCAATGCCGAGATTATCTTGCGCCGACCAAAGAAACAGAAGAAATCGTATCGCCCATACCGACCAATGTTTTCGGCTTATCAACCAAAATTGTCGGCACCGCAATTAAATCCATATCATCATACGAGGTTATCCCGTCGGTTTCGATTTCCGGTACGGCCAAATACCAACTCAGCCGATGCATATTATCCTCACCCGCCGTGCTAATCGGCATACCGTGCGCCCACAACAAATTGTCACGGCTCTCAATGCTTCCCGTGCCGGCTTTTGATGCCGCAACGGTTGCCGCCAGCATCATTCCGCGTTTATTGGCTTGCGGCGTAATGACAAAGCCCTTGTTTTGCAAAGTCATATACATCCCGAAGAAATGCAGTTGAATCCGCGGTGTTTTCAGCTTTTCTTTGAGTTTTAGCATAACATCGAACAACACCGGTGCCGGCAAAGGTGCGCCCTCAAGCGCCGCAAACATCTCCGGCTCGACCACTTCCAACGCGTCCATCGCCTCGCGCTCGTTCAAACCAATCGAATCAACTATCGGCGCCAATTTATTCATAATCGCCGCACGCACGATTTTATCTTGCGTTGATGCCACTTCCAGATGAATAATGCCGGTAGGATTTTGCTTCTTCCATTGATGAATCAACGGCACAACCGCCGCAATTCGTTCAACCCCGCCGCGCTCGGCCGTCAGCGCATGAAACCCCGACAGAATCATATAATCAAAGCCGTTTTGATTCAGATAATTAACAAAACCGGCATTGATTTTCAGCTCAATATTTGCCGTATCGTATGTGGCAATAAAGCGATTCGCCTTCGGGCAGACAAATACTTCGTCGCCATAAACCGCCACATCGCCGGCATCAAACTCGATAATCCAATGAATCAACGGCTCATCTTCTGCCCGATTTATAGCGCACGCCTTGCGCACCGTGCCGTCGTTTTCTGTCGCCAACAAATTCTCCGCATCGACAAACTGCTCTGCCTGCAACCGCGGGTGCGAATTGGTATGCGCCAAAACCTTTTGCACGCCCGCAACCGCCAGCACATTGGCCACAATTCCGGCCTGTCCGCCCATTTGCAGACGGTCATAACCCAAATTATCGCGCATCCATTCAAAAACGCGCTTATCTTCGCACAACCACTCTTCCGCAATTCCCGACGCAAAGCACTTGATGATACCGCGCACCACATCTTTCGGGGTTTTTAACTTCGTTTCGGTGCTGTGCAAATCTGCCGCCGTCAACCCGACCTCACGCGCCAACTCTGCCAACCGTAACCCGCTGATTTTAACCACCGCATCAATGTTGGTATTAAACGCCGTTACCGCGCATTCGACTTCCGACATCCGCCGCAACTGCGTCGGCACGATTTCATACGCGCGTTGCCATATTTCTTGTAATTCGGTCATTATTCCGCCGCGTGTTCCAATTCTTTGAGGCGAATATTGGCAAGCGAATTCATAATCAAACCGCTGGCGGCACTGCTGAATTGCAAATACCGTTCGGTTTGTTCCTTCCACGCATTAAGCGGCTCAGAAACGATTTTGGCATATTTTTCGCTTGTTTTAAGCGCATTTAAGGCATCTTGCAAACGGCCCTCATGCACCAAATCAAGAACTTCGTCTTTAGCGGCAACAAACACCGGCTTTTTCTCGACTTTTTTAACCGTAATGGCCCGTTTGAACCATGCCCAAATGCCGTCGTACCAATGTTGTTTTTCTTCCGTAACGGCTTTCGGCGCCGGCTCACCCTTAAGACGCGCCTCGTTAAGTTCGGCAAAGACCTTATCAAAGCTGCGAATTAACTGATATTTGCCGGTAATTCCGGTATTGGCAAAACGACGTATCGTGCGCACATATTCACTCGCCAAATCGTTTCCGCGTGCCAAAATCTGCAACACTTCCGCTTCGTAAACAAAGCTCACGCCTTGCTCAGCCAAATCGCGCACAATGATGGCACCGCTCGCCAGCAAAACTTCTTGCGTTTTCTTTTCTGAGGCCGCCAACGCCGCAATTTCCGGTGCAAGCAACACCTGACCGGCTTCTTTTGTTTGAGCATTTTGGGTCGTTTCCGCGGCATCTTCCGCCTCATTTTCGTCGTTTTCAGGTGCCAGATAAGCCGCCAATTCTTCACGCAACGCGGCAATTTTTTGATTAACCTGATTTTCACTCACGCCGGCAACCTGCTCAACAAGCGGACGTTCTTTAAGCGCCGTCACTTCACGATTAAGCCCTTTGACGCGATTTTCCAACGCGTTGAGCTTTTCATCATACGATGCCTGCATTTGCTGCAAATTTTCGGCATTGAGTTTTTTGGCTTGCTCCAACTGTATGGCTAAAAAAGCAATTCCGCCGAGCAACAGCAAAAAGATAAAGAACACAAACTTGCGTCCGCCGCGATGTTTTTTGCGCGGTTCATCAACCGGTTTCGGCTCTTTGCGCGGAGTTTCCGGCTTTTTCGGTGTCGGTGCTTCTTTCAATTCCGGCTCTTTCGGATTCGGCAGTGCTTCAACATTTTCCGGCACACCGACCGCATCTTTGTTTGGTTTCAAATCAGATTTATTCTCATTTTTAGCCATATTCGTATCCTTTTTCTTGACATTTTGCCTCAATCTATTTCATATATTTATAACAAAAAAAATTTAAAGTGAATAACAAAATCATTTTATGGGATAAACAATGATTGTTTTGGGGATAGAAAGCAGTTGTGACGACACCGGCGCGGCCATAGTGACCGACAGCAAAGAAATTTTGGGTGAGGCACTGCAATCGCAAGAAGAACACAAGCAATACGGCGGGGTTGTGCCGGAAATTGCCGCACGCGCGCATTTAGAGCATATCGACGAGATTGTCGGGCTGTGTTTGCAACGTGCGCACACGGAACTCAAAGACATTGATGCCATAGCGGCTTCTTGCGGTCCGGGGTTAATCGGCGGCGTTGTGGTCGGCGCAATGACGGCAAAGGCGTTGGCACTTTCACTCAACAAGCCGTTTATCGCGGTTAATCACTTGGAAGGACACGCCCTCTGTGCCCGTATTGCCAACGATGTTCAATTTCCGTATTTGTTGTTACTCGTTTCCGGCGGGCATTGTCAGATTCTTGTGGTGAAAAATGTCGGCGATTACGAGCGGCTCGGCACCACCATTGATGATGCGGCCGGCGAAGCGTTTGATAAGGTCGCCAAAATGCTCGGCTTGGGTTATCCGGGCGGTCCGATGATAGAAAAAATGGCGGCCATCGGTGATGATTCGCGCTTTACGTTACCGCGTCCGCTCTTAAATTCCGGCGATTGTAATTTATCATTTTCGGGACTTAAAACCGCCGTGCGCAAAATTATCGAATCATACGCAACCGACGGTGTTTTGGAACACGCTATTCTGCCAAAACAGGATGTTGCCGATGTATGCGCCTGTTTTCAGATGACGGCGACCGATTGTTTGGTACGCAAACTCGAGCAAGCCATCAAATATTTCGAACAAAAATATCCGGACGGCGAACATTTGGTTGTTTCGGGCGGTGTTGCCTCCAACACTTATTTGCGTAACGCACTCAAAAAACTTGCCGCCGACAATGATTTGGAATTTGCCGCACCACCGATTCGCTTTTGCACCGACAACGGCGTTATGGTCGCATGGGCAGGTTTGGAACGTTATCGGGCGGGCTATACCGATTCGCTCGACTTTAAGCCGCGTCCGCGTTGGCCTTTGGATGACGAAGCGCCGAAAGCACCCGGCGCCGGAGGAGTTAAAGCATGACACGCGCCAAGTCGAAAATCCTTGAAATTATGAAGATTTTCGAACGCGAAAATCCTAATCCGCAATGCGAGCTCAACTTTCATAATCCCTATACTTTGCTTGTTGCGGTGATGCTTTCGGCACAAAGCACCGACAAGGGTGTCAACAAAGCCACCGCAGAGTTATTCAAAATCGCCGATTCGCCGCAAAAAATGCTGGCACTCGGCGAAGAAAATCTCAAATCACACATCAAGACCATCGGGCTGTTTAACAACAAAGCCAAAAACATTATGCTGATGAGCCGGCAGCTTGTTGACGATTTCGGCGGCGAAGTTCCTGCCGACCGCGATACGTTGACCACGCTTGCCGGTGTCGGCCGCAAAACCGCCAATGTTGTGATGAATGTTTGGTATCATCAGCCGACTTTGGCCGTTGATACGCACGTTATGCGCATTGCCCGTCGGCTTGACTTCAGCCGCGGCAAAACCCCGTTTGAAATTGAGCAAGACCTGATACGTATTTTACCGCCGGAGCTTGTTATCAATACAAATCATTGGCTGGTGCTGTTCGGGCGCTATATTTGCAAAGCGCAAAAACCGCTGTGCTCGCAATGCCCGATTTACAACTATTGCCGGAGCATAGACAAGCAACCGCGCTAAGCAAAGGAGGATAAAATGCAAAAATTATTGTTTCGAATTGTCCTGACCCTCGCTTTATGCACGCCGCTTGCAACCCGTGCGGACGTTTCAAATTCGCCGGACCGGCAAGACCAAAGCTCTCTCTTGACCGCCGCCGTAAAGAAAAACGATTGTCGCACCATCGTGAAATATTTAAACGCCGGCGGCAACCCTTATGCGCAAATTCCGCTCGTTTATGACGAAACCACCAACCAGCCGCTGATTGTGCAGGTGGTATCCAATTTCAAATGCCTTAAATCCATGCTTAGACATGGTGTTGACATCAACCGCAAGATTAGCGGCGATTCTCTGCTGATGTATGCCGTTTATGCGCAAAACAAAGAATCCGCCGAATTATTGCTGAGCAGAGGTGCCGATGTTAATACTTTGAATCGCCAAAATCTCACACCGCTGGCAATGGCTATATCGCAAGATGACGGCGAAATGGTCAATTTGTTGTTGCAATACGGTGCCAAAGAAAAGGTCGAAAAAGAAGAAGCGGCTGATAACCAAGATGCCGCGACCGAAGAATCGTCATTTTCCGAAGTTAAGCCGTCGATTATTCTGACACCGCAAGAAATCGACCTTGGGCAAGTCACGACCGGCAACTTGGCAACTGCCTTAATCACAATCAGCGCCGAAGACGGCAAAGAAGTCCGCGTTTCAAAGATTTCTGTGGAAAATCCGCCGTATGATAAATTTGAATATACATCCGATTGCAACGACCGCGCCATAACCAATACGCAAACTTGCGGTATAGAAATTGCATGGGCGCCGGAAAATGCCGACAGTTTCCAAGGGAAGTTTAAGATTTTGTGGCAAGAAACAAACACTTCGGATAATTCCGCCCAACAGGCAGAAGTTAAAATCAGCGGAACAGCGGCGCCTGCCGCACCGATGGTTGATTACAAACAGGTCAAAACGGTGCGCCTGATTTTTGATTTGAGAGCCAAACCCGTCGGCTATATCGGCGAAGACGAGAAAATATACGACTTCAACCAAAATATCATCGGCAAACTTGATAAAAACGAAGATGCCCGTGATGAATCCGATAAAATTATCGGTCGTTTCGACAATGTATGGCGCGATTTGCTGTTTGACGAAAGCGGCAATATTACCGGCTGGAAAGATGATGACGGCACGGTCACAAAATTAAATAACTAAAGCGCCACCAACGTCTGTGCGATTTCACGCGCCATTTGATGCATGGCATCCGATTCGGCATCGACCAAATCGGCAATACTGTCACCGTGCGTTTTAGCCGTATAAATGCCTTGTGTCCGTTTCACTATGTGTCCTTTTTTATCGGCAATATTCCACCAAGCCGAAAGCACAACTTTGTCTCCCTGATACGCTTCAATGCGGTTAATCTCGACATTGACGCTGTATTGCGCGGTATTACTGTCAAAATAAGTGCGTTTGATATAAGATTTCGGCAAATAGGCCATCAAATCATTGGTTAAGGCGGATTGCAATACTTCCGGCAATACCTCGGCCCAGCGATGAAACTCCAGAATCTGCACTTCGGAAGAATCTTTGTCATACACCACCATTTGCGCCTTATCGAGCATATCCGGCACCTTAACGCGCGCCACCGCCACATTGAGCGCCTTATCCGACACCGCCGATAAACCGTTGCTGTTCATCACATAAAACTGCGACTGCGGCGAACGAAAACTGCATGCACCGAGAACCATAACCAACATACAAATCAATATCTTTTTCATCTTATTTCTCCTTTCCCTGAACAATCGCTTCCGGATGGCGTTCCAAATAATCCGTCAAATTCTTCATCGAGCGACTGAACTTAGAAATTTCTTCCAATGTGTTGTTGACATTATCCATTGTTTTTGCCGTTTTACCCCTGTTATTATCGATAGCATCATCGATTTTCGCGGCGATTTTATTCACATTCTTCAACAAATCCGGCAGATTTTTATTTAAGTTATCAATCAGCTCATTGAGATTTTTCATCGTTGACGGCGTCGATTCATTCCAAGAAGATGTCATTTGATTCAGATTATCCAAAATCAGCGGAATATTCTCATCAACTTTGTCAATTAAATTACCTATGCGAGCAATGGTATCCTGCAACGGAATATCTTCCAAATCCTTAGAAATCTGCGCAAACGGCGAATAAATTGTCGGAATTTCCGGATACTTTCCGGTGCCGCGATATACCACCGGTGTTTTATCGTCCATAACCAATTCAATCATCAACTGTCCGGTCAAAAAGTTTGACGTAATCAGGCGCGCACGCAATCCTTTATCAATAAGTCCTTTCAACAGGTCATCACCTTCGCCGTAAGCTGTTACGGACTTATTATCATTAAATGTCATATACACTGGTGTTTTAAATGTTCCTTTTTCCAAATTGGCAAGCAAACGAATTTTCGCCACATTACCGATTTCAACACCCTGCAACAATACCGGCGAACCGACGCTGAGGCCGCGAATTGACTCATCAAAATACATGATAATCATGTCTTCATTATTTTCGGTGAATTTTTGTTTGACAAAGTAACCGATGATGCAACCAAAGCATATCATACCGATTAACACAAACAATCCGGTCAATTTATAGGTTTTGTTCATCTTATTTTTTCTCCCCGCGGGTTAAAAATTCATACACATCTTTGTTTGGCGGATTTGTCAGCAATTCTTTCGGATTTCCCTTTGCCATAATGGTTTTGGTATTTGCATCCAAAAAAATCGAATTGGTGCCGATGGCAAAAATCGATGCCAACTCGTGCGTCACCACCACTATTGTTGTCCCCAAACTGCGATTGATTTCGATAATCAAATCGTCCAAATTATGCGAGCTTATCGGGTCAAGTCCGGCCGACGGCTCGTCAAAATACACAATATCCGGGTCAAGCGCCAACGCCCGCGCCAAACCCGCGCGTTTTTTCATACCGCCGCTGATTTCCGACGGATAAAAGTCGCCAAACCCTTTTAAGCCGACCAACGCCAACTTTAACTCTGCCAATTCTCTGATTGTTTGCGGCGAATAGTCCGAATATTGTTGCAACGGCAACATAATATTTTCGGCCAAAGTCATCGAACTGAACAATGCGCCGCTTTGATACAATATCCCCGATTTTTCACGGATTCGCTGCACTTCTTCGCGTTTAGCCGTCACCATATCGACGCCGTTGATAACCACCGTGCCTTTAAGCGGCTCAATCAACCCCGTCAACACCCGCAACATACTGCTCTTGCCGCAACCGCTGCCGCCCATAATGATGAAAATATCGCCCTTGTTGACCTGATAATCAGCGTCATGCAACAACACATAATCTCCGTAACCGACACTCAAGTTTTTAGCTTCTATGGCAACTTCTTTTTTCATATTCCGAGCTCCATACAAATAACGGTAATGATGCCGGTTGCCACAATCATCCAAACAATAGCCCTAACCACAGACTGCGTTGTTGCCACACCCACGCTATCGGCGTTGCGACCGCAATTCAAGCCGCTGTAACAACCGCATACCGCAATGATAATACCGAAACAAAAGCCGTGAAACACACCGACTAAAAAATTCTTCAAGTTAAAGGCATTAAAGGCATATTTCCAATATTCCTGATACGGCAAATCCATCATAAACACACCGACAAATGCACCGCCGACCATACCCATAAAGTCGGAAAGCATTGTTAAAATCGGCATCGAAATCAACAAAGCAAACAAACGCGGCAACACCAAAAAGTCAATTTTAGAGAGTCCCATCGTCTGCAACGCGTCAAGTTCTTCATTGACCTGCATTGTGCCGATGGTTGCCGCGTATGACGAACCGGTGCGGCCGGCCATAATAATCCCGACCATAATCGCGCCCATAATCCGGCACATTCCGATGGTAACCAAACTCGCCACATAAATCTGCGCGCCGAATGTTTGCAACTGAATCGCACCGACAAACGCCAAAATCAAGCCGACCAAAAAGCTGATAAGCGCCACAATACCGATTGCTTTCGGTCCGCAATCTTCCAATGCCGCGCAAAAATCAATCCGGCGCATAATTGAACGAAACGTAAAAAAGCGTCCGATGGCACCGCATATTTTGCCTAAAAAATCCATGACATTTGAAGTTTGCTGCAAAATATTCAACGTATTTTTACCTAAGTTTTCCAAGAAAGGAAGCTTTTTACCACCGCCGTGCGTCGGTTTGCGGTCCACCGCATAAGCCAAATCAACCAATTCGCGCACATTTTGCGGCATCGCCGAAATATCACACTCAATCCCGCGACTTTGCGCCAATCCGACCACGCCATACACCACCGCCAAAAAAGACGAATCCCACGGCTCGAGGACATCGGCAACAAAGCGAATTTTTTTGATATTTCCCGACAATTCCTTTTGTAAATCCTGCAAAAAAGCGGCGCTGTCATAATTCAGAATCGGACCGGCGACAATGATATTCAAATCATTGCCGTCTGTATTGATTTGTAAATTATTTTCCGTCTTTTTCTGCATTTTCAAGTGCCTCGGCTAATTCTTCCGTTTCCACTTCGTCCAAATCTTCAGACGGCACGGCATAACTGCCGTTAAACCAGCGGTTCAAATCCACATCGGCGCACCGCTTGGAGCAAAACGGCGTATATTCCGGTTCTGCCGTCAATTTGCCGCAAATCGGGCATTTATGTGCTTTAATCACTTCACTCACGGTTCAACGCGCCCCGTTCCGCTGCAGGTCGGACATTCAACCGTGTATAAATCACGCAAGCTCGGACGCCGACGCTGACGCAAAATCTCGATATTGCCGGCACGGCTCAA
>JAFYFJ010000116.1 GCA_017543835.1 Alphaproteobacteria bacterium
CCATGCACCGTAAATCTTCTTTATCTGCCATAATCCGCCGTAAGACTGCATTAGCCATCCCCGCCGTATATTTATCGCATACCTTTTTAATATGGTTGACGGTTTCGTTTATCACGGCATATGGTGCCGTTTGCGTGTACAAGATTTCGGCGGCTGCCGTGATAAGCAAATATTCGGCAAGACGAATTTTATGCGGAATTTTTTTCTGCACAAACATCTTCAATATTTTTCTCAAACCGCATAAGTGCCGCAGAACCGTCAAAATCAGCATATTAACATATGGCAAATCTTGCTCGGTAACCTGTTTTTTCAACTCACCGAAAAAGACCTTATCCTCCAAAATCGTTTGCAAAATTTTGGCCCAATTAAGCCGCAAAGCCGTCATTATTGTCCTTCTTTTTATATTCCGTTATCGTTTGAACAAGAATATACATCAACGGAATCAATATTAAACCGGCCATTGTACCGATAATCATACCCCAGAACACCGGAACTCCGACCGCTACACGGCTGCCGGCCGAAGCACCGCTCGCCCATACCAACGGTGCCACACCCAGAATAAATGTAAATGCCGTCATCAACACCGCGCGAAAACGTTCTTTGGTTGCAAACAAAGCCGCTTTCAGAATCGGCATTCCTTCTTGTCTGGCATCTCGGGCAAATTCAACAATCAAAATTGCATTTTTGGCGGCCAATCCGACCAGTAAAACCAAACCGAGCTGAGCGTAAATACTGAGCGGCAATTTCATAAAGAATAAACCGAGAAGTGCGCCAAGCATTGCCGCTGTTACCGACAGCATAACCGAAAGCGGAATCATCCAACTCTCATATTGTGCAACCATGAACAAATATGCAAACAAAACGGCAAAGGCAATAATATAATAGATCTGCCCTTGATTGTTCTTTTCCTGTAAGCTGGAACCTGACCAAGCATACGTATAGCCTTTCGGCAAAATTTTATCGGCCAAATCTTCCAAAGCTTGCATGGCCGCACCTGAACTGACGCCCGATTTAGCCAATGCATTTATGGTTGCACTCGGATATTGATTATAGCGTTCAATTCCTCGTGGCAACAGCACCGTTTTGATTTTAATCAAACTGCCGAGCGGAACCATCGTTCCTTTAAGGCTTTGAACATAAATTTTATCCAAACTGCTCAAATCTTTACGATATTTCCAGTCTGCCTGAAATTTCACTTTATTAACCTGTGTACCGATGTTAATGTCGTTCACATAACTTGAACCGACATATGTTTGCAGTGCCGAATATATGCTGCCAACCGCCACCCCCAAAGATTCGGCCTTTTCACGATCAATTTCAATATAAGCATGCGGCGTTTGTGCATTGTATGTGGAATATGCCATCATTATTTCCGGCAGTGCCATGGCTTGCATCGTAAAGTTTTGAACAACAGTCTCCAACTGGTTCATATCTGTACTTTCCACCGATTGAATTTTGAAATCCATGGCATTGGTAGAACCCAAACCCGGAATAGCCGGTAACTCAAACAACTGGACTTTTGCCTCGGAAAACTGTGAAGCTATCATTGATAATCTATTTAAGATATTGGTTGAAAACTCAGATTCTTCCGTTCGCTCTGACCAGTTTTTCAGTGCATACACACCAAAACCCACATTTTCGCCCTGACCAGCCATAATGCTGAAGCCGACTAAGTTCAAAACGGATTTAATAGATTTTTCGTTGGCAGCAATTTCCTCGCGCAAAACTTTCAATCGCGGGTCGAGCTGTCCTGATTTGAGCGAATCGAGCGCAACTTTGTCGGCTTGCATTATCCGCCGCAGTTGTTCGAGTTGCGGTTTGCATTCCGCCAAATATTTTTTCGGCAGACGTTTCAGCAGGACGTTTACGGCTTTTTCGGTTCGGTCAATTTGCCTTTCGAGCGGCGCGAAGTCGATAAAACTTTTCCTGCCCATGTCGCTCATCAGATTTGCGGCGGCAGTCGAAAATTCAATCGCGTCGGGTGCGCCGACTTTAGCCCAGGAATTTTCCATGTGGCGCGAGTGTTCGGCGAAAATTTTCATCTGCGGCGCGAGGTTGCCGAATTGTTCAGCGAGCACGGTATCCCAAGCTTTTTCGTCGTCGTAAGTGGCGGGGTTGTTGGCGTAAATCGCGCCCGTCGCTAAAGCAATTTTCGACAGCTGAACTTGCTCCATAGGGTTGAAGAAAATCGCGGTCATCTTTGCTGTCGGGAGCTTTTCAATCGCGCCGAGAGCCAGCTTGACATTGCGGTTGCCGTCAGGCGTGAGCGAATAATCGTTGACGGGGTAATTCCACCAGACACCGACTTCGCGCCCGAAAATTTTATTGACTTCAGCGAGTTCGGCATCGGTTATCCCGTCGCAGACAACGCCGCGCCCGGTATAAAGCACGACGATTCGCGGGTCGAGATTTTCGGCGAGGTCGCGAGTATAAGGCTTGACTTTATCGCCCTTAACCATGTCCTCGTAATAATATTCGGTCGGCACCATAATCAACGGCACAACGTCCTTGTAGCGGTCGTGCAGATTTTTTTGGACGCGGTTAAGGAATTCGGCTTGCAATTTGCCGTTCTCGTGATGTCTGCCCTTATCGTCTTTGAGGTCGTCAAAAAAAATTGCGAAGTCGCGCACGCC
>JAFYFJ010000117.1 GCA_017543835.1 Alphaproteobacteria bacterium
CAACGCGGGTGGATTATCGGACCGGATGTACGCGGTTGGTTTCAGTGGTATTGCCGCTATTATATGGGACGTCGCCTTGAAAATATAGACAGGGTACAGATAAATCGCTGGAAAGCATTTAAAAGGCACGAAGCTCAGTTGAAGCATAATTGTCTGCCATTTGATCTGGATTGTCGCCGCAAACAGCGGCAGTCTTTGTTGCAGTGGGCATATGATCCGTTTGTTTAATCGATAAAAGAGTAGGGAGAATATAGAAATGACGTTGTTATATATTAATGCCTGTGTGCGGCCACAATCACGTACCAAAATATTAGCCGATTATGTGGTCGCTCAATTATCGCCACAATCGATAAGTTTTTTAGATTTGGACAAGTGTAATTTGAAATATGCAGATAATGCATTCTTGCAAAAAAGAGGTACATTGATTGCTACACATCAATTTGATCATCCGATGTTTGCTTACGCCAGAGAATTCGCATCGGCAGATAATATCGTCATCGCCGCACCATATTGGGATTTTTCGTTTCCGGCATTACTGAAAATGTATATAGAAAACGTGAATGTAGTGAATATTGTTTTCAAATATTCGTCGACAGGTGAGATTGTACCGCTGTGTAGGGCAGAAAATTTGTATTATGTGACAACAAAGGGTGGCTATAATTCAGATGATTACGGCTTTAAGTATATAGAAGCTTTATGCAAGCGCTTGTATGGTATTAAAAATGTATTTTTAATTGAGGCAGAAGGACTGGATATTCAAGGAAATAATGCGAATGAAATTCTGCAACAAGCATGTAAGAAGGCTGACGAAATAATAAAATAAGGCAGCGTATGACTAAAGAAAATCAATATAGGACAATTTTTTATTTGACATTATGTGATGAATTTGTTAATACAGTCAACAGTTGCGGGGATATAGCTCAGTTGGGAGAGCGACAGGTTCGCAATCTGTAGGTCAGGAGTTCGATCCTCCTTATCTCCACCATTAAAATAAAAAACGGGATAAATTCCCGTTTTTTTGTTTTAAATAATGATTTGAATCGAACGACTGACCGTAGGGATGGAGCCGGAGGATAAAAAACAACCTCTAAATGTTGTTTTTTGACGACGGGCGAAGGTTGCTTTTGAGCAAGGAAAGCGACAGCTTTCAGCGGCGAAAAAATCGCAACCAAGTGCCCGAAGCTTAAATTTGCTACTGAAATATAAATAAGTAAATTTAAGCAAGAGGATCCTCCTTATCTCCACCATTAAAACACAAGGGACGCATAACGCGTCCTTTTTTTGTTGCGGCAAATCACAAAAACATTTTAAGCAGGCGCTGCAGATATGCGTTCGGTGTATCCCCGCAACGCGTCAAACCGTAACCGATATATTTGAGAGCCAAGCCGTCGATTTCCTCTTGTTTCAGCGGGTGTGATACAATTTTGTTGTAGATTTTCAAAGTATCCAGCGCCAGTTTGCGCTCGATTTTATACAGCGGGAAAAAGTCCTCGGCAATCGGCACAACACGCGCGTTGCCAAAGTCGACAATTCCGTTCAAAACATTGTAGACCTCGGGGTCTATCAGCATATTACTGCCGCTCAAATCATTATGGCACAGCGCTTTAAGCGAATTATTATCTTCTGAGTGATAATCATCTAAGTTCAGCCGATTATCTGATTGTTGCAACAGCACTGCTTTAATTTTTTCATAATCAAAATCCGGCCGATTTGACACATCCCAGCTTTCCATCGCTTCGGCTATCGTCGCATCAACCGGCGGAATATCGAGCGTTTCATAATCAAGTGCATGCATCGCGGCAAAAAACTTTGCCACCTGCCGCGCCAGATTTTCCTGCTGTTGCGGATTAAGAGAATCATAGCCGGTGGTGTGTTCGCCCTCACCGCGATTATCGCAGATTTTGCCGGTAAATTTCTTAGAAACAGAAAACGGATATTCTTCTTCTATCAGCTCGATTTTATGCACTTTGTCCGGCATTTTTTCTTCTAAATGCGGTTGCACGGCATCAATGATTTTCTTTTCGCGCCGCATGGTGTGCCAAATCACTTCGGCTTTCGGAAAGCGCACCACCAAATTATCGGCAATAAACGCAACCGACCGCACGCCGCCCGGCAGACGCTCAAAGGTGCGCGCCATCACGCCGGTATTTGTTACAACCTGCCGCACAAATTCAACATCTTCAAACTCTTCCGCCGTTAAAAATTGCATTTTATTCTCCTTATTTTCAGCATACGCCGCTTTGGTTAAATTTTCGTTTTTATGCGTTTAAAAAACGAAACAGCCCGTTTAGGAGAGCGGGCTGTTTTTGGTGTTTGCCGTATTTTTTTATTCAAAGCGATGCGGCATTTCCGATTCTTTTTGCATTTGCTTAACAAACGCGTCAAGCGTCATTGTCTCTTGCTTTTCGCTACCCAAGCGGCGAACCGTCACACTGCGATTTTCTTTTTCCTTAGCGCCGACAACAACGATTACCGGCACTTTGGCAAGAGAGTGTTCGCGCACTTTATAGTTAATCTTTTCGTTGCGTAAATCGGTTTGGGCTCTGATTCCGACCTTATCAAGTTCGGCGGCAACTTCTTCGGCATAACCGTCAAACTCACTGACAATCGGCGCCACCACAACCGGTGACGGCGATAACCACAGCGGCAACTTGCCGGCGTGATGCTCGATTAAGATGCCCAAAAAGCGCTCGATTGAGCCGAACAACGCACGGTGCAACATCACCGGACGATGCTTTTCGCCGTCTTCGCCGATGTAAGAAATATCGAAACGCTCCGGCAGGTTCATATCAACCTGAATCGTGCCGCATTGCCACTCACGCCCAATGGCGTCTTTCAAAATGAATTCGAGTTTCGGACCGTAAAATGCGCCCTCGCCCGGATTAATTTCATACGCATAGCCGTGTTTTTCGAGCGCGTGCGCCAACGAATTTTCGCACAAATCCCAAATTTCGTCGCTACCGATACGATAAATGCTGTCCGGACGCGTCGAAAGATAGATTTTCACGCTGTCAAAGCCGAAATCTTTATAAATATCGAAAATCAGCTTCATCGTGTTGATGCATTCTTCTTCCATTTGTTCCGGAGTGCAGAAAATGTGCGCATCATCTTGAGTGAATTCGCGAACACGCATCAAGCCCATCAGCGAGCCGGAAGCCTCATAGCGGTTAACCTTACCGAATTCTGCCATTCTGAGCGGCAAATCGCGGTAAGACTTAACGCCTTGCTTAAATACCAGCAATCCACCCGGACAATTCATCGGCTTAACGCA
>JAFYFJ010000013.1 GCA_017543835.1 Alphaproteobacteria bacterium
CCGTCGGGTGACCAGCCGCAAGCCATAAAAGAGTTGTGCGAAGGCATCGAACGCGGCGAAAGAAATCAGGTTCTGCTCGGCGTAACCGGCTCGGGCAAAACTTTTACAATGGCTAAAATCATCGAACAATGTCAACGGCCGGCGCTGATTATGGAGCCGAACAAAATCTTGGCGGCGCAACTTTATGCCGAAATGAAGGAGTTTTTCCCGCACAACAATGTTGAGTATTTTGTGTCGTATTACGACTACTATCAGCCGGAAGCATATATTCCGAAAACCGATACCTATATCGAAAAAGATTCTGCCATCAACGAGCAAATCGACCGGATGCGCCACGGGGCAACGCGTAATGTTTTGGAAGAAAAAGATGTGATTATCGTCGCCTCGGTATCGTGTATTTACGGCTTGGGCAGTATGGAATCCTATTCTTCGATGGTATTCACACTCAAAGTCGGCGATGTGATTGATATTCAGGAAATCAATCGGCAATTGGCCAATTTGCTTTATGAACGTTGCACCGTCAATTTTGTGCGTTCGACTTTCCGCGTCAACGGCGATACGCTCGATATTTTTCCGGCGCACTATGAAGACCGCGCGTGGCGCGTATCGTTTTTCGGCGATGAAATCGAGGAAATCTATGAGTTTGACGTTCTGACCGGTAAAAAAACACGGCAACTTGATGAAATCACGGTATATCCGGCCAATCACTATGTAACACCGCGTCCGGCGTTATCACAGGCAATGACGCACATTAAAGAAGATTTGGATATCCGGCTCAAAGAGTTTAATGCCGAAAACAAACTTTTGGAAGCGCAACGCCTTGAGCAACGCACGCGTTTCGATTTGGAAATGATAGACACCACCGGCCATTGTAAAGGCATTGAAAACTATTCGCGCTATCTGACCGGTCGCAAACCGGGCGAGCCGCCGCCGACGCTGTTCGAGTATTTTCCGAAAAACGCCCTGCTCTTTATTGACGAGAGTCATATCGCCGTGCCGCAAATCGGTGCGATGTATCGCGGTGACCGTAACCGCAAAACCACGTTGTCGGAATACGGTTTTCGCCTGCCGTCGTGCTTGGATAACCGCCCGCTCAAGTTTGAAGAATGGGATAAAATGCGCCCGCAAACGATTTTTGTTTCGGCCACACCGGGCGACTGGGAATTGGAACAAAGCAAAGGTGTATTTTCCGAGCAAGTTATTCGCCCGACCGGCTTGACCGACCCGTTGTGCCTGGTGCGACCGGTGGAAAATCAGGTTGATGACTTGATGGAAGAATGTCGCAAAACCGCGGCAAAGGCGAACGTGTTTTGGTCACAACTCTGACTAAAAAAATGGCGGAAGATTTGACCGAATACCTTAGTGACAACGGGGTTAAAGTGCGTTATATGCACTCCGATATCGAAACGCTTGAGCGCATTGAAATTATCCGTGATTTACGGCTCGGAAAATTTGATGTTTTGGTCGGCATTAACTTGTTGCGCGAGGGCTTGGACATTCCGGAGTGTTCTCTCGTGGCAATTTTAGATGCTGACAAAGAGGGCTTTTTGCGTTCAACCCGCTCATTGATACAAACCATCGGCCGCGCCGCGCGTAACGCACAAGGACGCGTTATTCTCTATGCCGATAAAATCACCGATTCCATCAAGGTCGCGCTCGACGAAACCAATCGCCGTCGGCAAAAACAAACGCAGTATAATATAGCGAACGGTATCACACCGCAAACCATCAAGAAAAGCATTTCTTCAACCCTGAAAGAAATGACGGAAACAGACTTTGTGAAGACCGACACGCAAGATGTGGAAAAAGTCCGTAATATCGATAAAAAGATTAAAGAGCTGACCAAATTAATGCGCGAGGCGGCGCAGAATCTCGAGTTTGAACAAGCGATGGTATATCGTGACCAACTCAAAGAATTGGAAGCCCTCGCCCTCAAAAATATGTAATGCTTGTATTTTATAAAGAGCAAGCTCTCAACAAGTATCCCTTGCTGAGAGCTTACCGATAATTAATCTTCTCCGAATATCCTTAAATATTCCAAATTGAAGTGATATTCAAGAAGATATTTTTCTTCGTCGGTGAAATCGACATCTTCGCCCTTAATATAGGAAACCAGCTTGTTCTTAAGCTCTTTGTCAACTTCTTCCGGCTTCCCGTTCGGGTCGCGCCACTGCCGATTTCTTTTCAGAGATTCGGCAATATCCAAGTCACGCACCAAAAGCAAACGACGGCATAGTGCACTGTTACCGTTTGAGATATACTCAAACAACCGACCCTGCTCGAGAGCGATTCTCCCCGGAGCATAATCGCTGTAAATTACACGCTTTGGCCCGCCGACGGGATGATTTGTGAACGGCCTCATTTCGTAAATGTCCGGATTGAGCCACTGCAACTTTCCGTCGATTGTTCCTACCCAGAAACCCTCATCCAACCTCAAAGCGACAAAGCCCTCATAGACATCATCGACTTCCAGTTTTTTCAGAGTTTCGATTTTAGGAGAATCAGAACAAAAATCAATTGCCTGCTCTTCCGTCAAACGATATGCCTCGATTTCACCACTCTTTGCGGAAATAAAAAATCCGCGACCTTCTGCACGCAGAAGATGTTTTACAATTTCCTTCATAATAATAAATGTTTTTCAATTGTTATAATAAGATAATATTGACAAAAAGTCAATAATAAATATAAAAAAACACTTGATTTATATTACTAAAGTAATATATCTATTTATTGACTTGAGATATGGCACAAATTTTTTATTATGAACATAACAAAACTTATATAAGGACTAAGAATATGAAACAAAATCAAATCGGTCGTTCGATGATTGAAATGCTCGGTGTATTGGCAATTATCGCGGTTTTGACGGTCGGCGGTATTGCCGGATATACCAAGGCAATGGCAAAAATCAAGATTAACAAATCGATTCAACAGATTACGCAAACTGCGCAGCATACGCGTATTGCTTTCGGTTCGCAACGCAATTATACGGGCTTGGGTGAAGGCGATGATGTGCCGACGGTTATGTTTACCGCCGATTTGGCGCCGAAAGAAATGTTGACGGTTAATGCCGACGGCGAATATGTTGCGCCTTATGTCTTTAAAAACGCTTTCAACGGCTTTGTGACAATGCGATATGCAGACCATTATGTTACCGGTGATAATATGGCTTTTGTGGTGCATTTTGACGGTCTGCCGAAAGAAGCTTGTATCGGTATTGCCATTGCGGATTGGAGCGGTGCCAACGGTAACGGTTTTATCGGCTTAACCATTAATCAGGAAATGCCGGCCGCTTTATTGGAATCGACTTGTGTCGCAAAAACGGAAAGAGGCAAAGCCACATTCTGCACTAAAAAAGGTGCGATGCCGGCTGCTTCGGCAACAATCGGCTGCCTCGAGCATAACAACTCTATTGAGATTAAATTCTACTGATATTTAACCGCTAAAAAAAGTCCGTCGCAATTATGCGGCGGATTTTTTTTATGCTTTTTCTTTTTTCTTGTCTTGCCGTTTTTTCAAAACTTCCAAATCGTGCTCGGTCGCGATTTTATTTAATATCGTTATCACCACACTGTCGATTTCTTTGCCCGGCCGATAATCTGCCTGCAACGCAAAATTAACGCGATTATCTTTCAAGAGTTGAATGGCTTTTGCCTTATGTCTGCTATGGTGCGGCTTATAGACGGCAATTGCCGTTCCGCCGTGACTTTTAACCATCTTCATTGACGGAATATCGGTCATCCCGTCGCCAAAATAAATAATGCGGGAATACGGAATGCGCCGCTCTTCATCGGGCATATATTCGTTGACGATTTTATCATCAAATTTACCCAACCCTTTGTTGATTTTGGAAAGATACTGCACTTTGCCCGAATAATTGACCACCCGCGCCGGCCATACCGGCAAGCCGTCTTCGCCATAGGCAAAAGCGCAACCGTAGACATCTTTGAAAAACTTACGAATACCGCAACCCTCGATAATTTCTTCATAGCCCGAAGAAATAATATAATGCTCGATA
>JAFYFJ010000014.1 GCA_017543835.1 Alphaproteobacteria bacterium
GCCGGTATTGCCTTCAATGCGGGCAATTACGACAATTTGTTGATTTCGGAGCCGGAAAACGGTGCTTTTTCGTGCGAAACATATTTTTACACCATGTCCGATTGGCGCGATTGCCTACGTTTTAAGCCGTTTGCCGATGTCAACCGCGTCATGTTGATGACTGACGGCGTCACCGGCTTTGTATTTTCAAACGATTTTTACAAAATCCAGCACAAATTCTTTGTGCCGATTGTGCAATATTTGGAAAAAGAACAGCGCAAAACCTACGCCGTGCGTGCGTTGAAAAACACCTTGGACGATGCCCGTGCGCAGCGGATTAACGCCGACGATAAAACAATTTTATGGGCGGAGGTATAACGATGAACAGCGCCGGTAGTTTGTGTTTAGCCCTATATCCCGACGGTCATAACGAGCGCGTTATTTTAGGCAAAATGCTGAATAAAGGCGGCGCGGCCGGCAAAATCTATCAGGATATGACTCACCCGAACAGCGTCGCCAAAATCTTTCACGAAAAAGAACGTAGCGGCACCAACCGGCAAAAACTCGAAGCCATGTTGCACAACAGGCCGAATATTCCGACCATTCAAGACAAAGGCAAAGAATATATTCAAATTGCCTGGCCGACCGCATTGTTGGAAGATACGCAGGGTTTTTGCATCGGCTATCTGATGCCGCAAATCGATACAGACGAAGCCATCTCGCTCGATTATCTGATTCAAAAAGCAACACGGCAAAAACTCGGCTTGAGCGAACGTTATCTCGACCGCGTTTTCGCCGCTTACAATGTTACATCGGTGGTAGCGGCTTTGCACGCCTGCGGTCACTATATCGTTGACTTAAAGCCGTCGAACGTATCGATTTATAAGCAAAATCAACTGGTCGCCATTTTTGACTGCGACGGCTTTTCGATAAAAGGAGAAAAAGGCGCGCGTTATCCGGCCGAATTTGTCAGCGAAGAATATATTTATCCGGAAGGTATGAATCAAACTTGCGAAGAAATGGGCGAAGAACAGGATAAATTCGCTCTCGCGGTTATTATCTTCAAGCTCTTAAACGACGGTATTCATCCGTTTTCGGGCACACCGTGTAAACCGAACGACACAATGCTTTCGTTGCAAGAACGCATTGCCGGTTACCATTACGCATACAGTTTGTGGCCGGATGCGTATCAGCGACCGCACCCTTACAGTTTGCACGATTATTTTGATAAAGAAACGATGAACCTGTTTGAACGTGCGTTTACCAAAGACAAAGAACGACCGACCGCACTCGAATGGCAGGCACATCTTGATTATTTGCTCAAACATTTCAAACGTTGCAAAAAAGATAAAAACCATGTTTATTTCACACCGAAGGGTTGCGGTTTGTGTATGGTGGCGGAAAAGTTCAAAATCAAGATGGAAAACTACAAAAAACAACAGCAAGAGCCGGAAACCGTGCGCGGTATGGAAGTCAAAAAGCTTGCCACCGAAAATCTGCGTCGCAAAAAATTGGAAAGAGAGCAAATCGACAAGTTCAAATATCACGGAATAAACGTGCTTGTGGTTGCGTTGTTGGTATTCTTCACATTTCTTTATAAAATTGCTTCGTTCTTCAAAGACGGGTTGCAAAATGCCGGCATTTTTGCGCAGCTTATGCTGATTTCGCTCGGCGTTTTCGGCATCAACAAGCTCTTAAGTATGATTTCGCCGCTGGTGACGGATAAAACGCACCGCACTCTGATGAGTATGTTGCAAATTTATGCTTACATCAGTTTCATTATTGCCTTTTTGGTCATCAACGGCATACCGTTTGACTGGCTCAAACTCAGCGAATTACCGCATTAGTTTCCTCAAGGAAACTATACCCCCTGAAAGTGCCTACTTTTCAAATAAAAAAAAGCGGATTATATTTTTTATAACATTCCGATTCGATTCGGAAATTGGGGAGATATGGGCAAAAAACAAGAGAGGCGTAAGACTATGAAAAATCTGAATAAAATCAATATTTCGGGCGCTATGGTTTATCCGCTGATTGAAGGCGGCAAAGGCATTAACGGCACCGACGGCAAAAGCTCTGGCTCTTGGGCCAAAGAAGGCGGTGTCGGCACAATCTCGATGGTCAGCCCGACCGAAATTTCGCTTGAAGGCACAATCATACCGGAAATATTCCACGAAAAAATCCGCGCCAAACGCCATCGCGAAATGGTGGAATACGCCATCAAAGGCGGTATCAGCCAAGCACAAATCGCACACGATATTGCCGGCGACAACGGTCGTATTCATATCAATATGCTGTGGGAAATGGCCGATTCGCAAGAAGTTATCACCCGCGTGTTAGACGGTGCCAAGGGCTTGATTCACGGCGTAACCTGCGGTGCCGGTCTGCCGTATAATTTGGGCAAAATCGCCTCCGAGCACAATGTTTATTATTACCCGATTATCTCATCGGCCCGCGCCATGACTGTTTTGTGGAAGCGCGCTTTCAAAAATTATGCCGAATATTTGGGTGGTGTGGTCTATGAAGACCCGTGGCTCGCCGGCGGTCACAACGGCCTTTCAAATGCCGAAAATCCGCTTGCGCCGGAACGCCCGTATGAGCGTCTGGTTGCTTTGCGCCAAGTTTTGAACGAACTCGGCTTAAAAGATTTGCCGATTATTATTGCCGGCGGCGTGTGGAGTTTAAGCGACTGGCAGGATTACATCGATAATCCGGAACTCGGCAATGTCGCGTTCCAATTCGGCACACGTCCGATGATTACGAAAGAAAGCCCGATTAGCGAAGCGTGGAAAATTTTGATGATGCACGCGCAAAAAGGCGATGTGATTTTGCAAAAATTCAGCCCGACCGGCTTCTTTTCTTCGGCGATTAAAAACAAGTTTTTGAGCAACCTGATGCGCCGTAAAAAAGCCGAAATTCCATACAGCGAAACGGCTGACGGCGAAATGACTTTTCTGTTGCCGATAGCGCCGCACAAAGCGGTTTACATCAACCCGAGCGACAAACAAAAGGTTGAAGAACAACGCACACTCGGCTATTCGATGATTAAAGAAACGCCGGATTCGACGCTCGTATTCTTAACGCCGGACGAATGGATTGAAATGCAAAAGCAACGTTCCGAATGCGTCGGTTGCCTTTCACAATGCCAATTTTCGAGTTGGTCGCGCGAAAACGGCACAACCGGCAAAATACCGGACCCGCGCACTTATTGCATTCACCAAACGCTGATGAACATCGGCCACGGCGGCGATATTCAAAACAACTTGGCATTTGCCGGTCACAATGTGTATCGTTTTGCCACCGACCCTTTGTATGCGCACAACCATATTCCGAGCGTGCATGAACTGTTCAAGGCGATTCTGGAAGGCAAATAGTTTTTGCAGAAAACATAAAAAATAAAGCTTAGACCGAGCGGAAAATCAAATCAGATTTTGCGCTTGCAAAAATTCAAACATTTCTTCTGCGATTATCTGATGCCCGCGTGCATTCGGGTGTGTTGCATCTTGATACAGCGCCGGCAAATCCCGTTGTTTCCACACCGCATTTCGCGCGAAAAACGGCACATGATACATCGCACACACATCGCGAATAATCTCGTTGTAACGCTCAACATCGGTATTATATCTCATTAAAGACGCATCTTCGGTATATTTTTCTTCCACCACCGGCAACAAATCCGCCACCACGATTTTCGCGCCGGTCGAACATAAAAATCCGAGCAGTTTTTGCCAATACATTATGCGCGCGCCTTCTGAAAAATCGAGTTGCAATTCGCTGTTTTTGCGCCGCCGCAAATCGTTAATGCCGACATTGACCAGTATCAAATCAAAATGCCGCGAGCCGACTTCCGCCACCGCGCGCGCATACGCATCGGCAATATTATCGCCTGACTGTGCCATATTGTTGAACATAAACTCGCCGGCTTGCGTTTGCAAAATCAGCCGTCCCAAACGCGCCACCCAGCCCAAATCTTCGGCATCATAAAAGCCGTGCGCAATACTGTCGCCGACAACCCCTATCAATTTCAACATTATTTTCTTCCTGACTTTGCCGCTTCATGTTTGAAATATTGCACCACGCCGAGAACTTTTTTGCGGTTCACGGTATCCGACCCCAACAGGATTTGCGCCTCTTGCTCATAATCATGTTTTGCACCGGAAATTTCGCGCAGATATTCTATCTTTGATTGTTGATTGCCGTGGAAAACAGCTTTAGCCGAAAGCAAACCTTTATGCGCCAATTTACGCCTCAGCATCAGATTATTATAGGTTATGGTGTTATCAACTTTTTTAGCATCTTCCCAACCGTAAGCGCTATGCTGTATTGCACGCAACAATTTCATCATTGTGGCAACTTTTAAGTCGGTTCCGGCCAATTCATTCGCCACATTCGGATAGGAATAGACCAATCCGAGAGGCAGAAGGCGTTTGTATTTTTTCGGATATTTACCGAGTTTGGAATCAAATCTGCCGCCGGCTTCAACCCGATACGGATGCGCCAGACAGTTGCCGAGAATGATATCCAAAGCAATCCCGTCTAAATTATCGTATGATAAGTAGCGGTATTTTTCATTTTTTTCTTGTTTTACCACCGGCATAATAAAATTGGTCGGTGCCACTTTGCCTTCATCTTCAAATTTTTGAAACTTAAAAGCAAATTCGGAAGCAATCCGCTTTTGATATGCCGGATACCCGAACATTACAAAATTGACCTCTTTATTCTTATCAAAAAACTTATTGCGAATCTCGGCCAACAGGTCAATATTGTCATCGGTCGAAGTGTCGGTCGGCGTGACCAAGCACTCTTTGATGATTTCTTCGGAGATTCCGACTTTGCGACAATAACGCACATACATTTCGACTTCGCTGCCGGTATTGAATTGCAAACCTTCTCGGCTGAAATCGGTGTTACCCTGATTATCGTAAAGCCCTAAAAAGATGAGCTTTTTGGCTTTTCCGGTGCGTTTATAATCCGCAAACCACGCTTCGAGTGCCGGTTCGGCCGACCCCGGATGACCGGAGAAAATCACAAATGCGTCGGCCCTTGAAGGCATATTAAGATAATCGTGCGCCTCGATTTTGCGCTTATAGCCGTCATATTCGATAACTTCGCCGTCTTTGAACATTCCTTTTTGCTCGGCTTTCAACACGATTTTCTTTTCGGCATCGGTCAACGCAAAACGCAACACATCTTCGTTTTTCGACGGGTGATATTTTTTAACGATATCTGCAGCCAAACGAAGATTAAACTTTGGATTTTCCGCGAGTTTTTTTACATCTGCCATATCTGTTTCAAAGGAAACGAGTTGTTTTTCAGTATATCCTTTTTGCTCCAAAATTTTCTTTAATTTTGCAAAATCAACTTTTTCTTCTGCTGTTAGTTTGTTTAACAGTTCTGCCGTTTTATCATTGTCAAAATATTTTTTTGCTATTTTTTCAGCTAAATTTTGATTAAATTTCGGATTTTCCATCATATCACGGATATATTCCATATCTTTGAGGTAGGCGTCGAAATATCGTTTTTCACCCCAACCGCGCGCCGCAAGTTCAGTTTGATAATCTTCATACTTCGGTTCTTTTCCGGCTAAAAAATCGCGAACAATTTGTTCATAAACGGTCGGCTTATAATCAGGCATTGCGGTTCTCCTCAAAAATTAACTGCAATGTTTATACCACATTTTCGGTGTTTACACAAGTCAAATCAGCACGGATAATGCCGATTTATTTTTGCAATTCTTTGCGTATTTCCATTAAGATTTTACCGATACGATTTTGCCCGCTGCCCTCACCGAAACCGCATTTGTAACAAACCGCGCAAGATTTGATTAAAACGGCATTTCCAGTTTGTTTTAACAATTCCGCCGCTTCGGGATTCTGCGCAAATTTTGCCCGCAACCCCGCTTCCATAATCTTAAATTTGTTTTGCTCAAAATCTTGGCGCCGATTGACTTTATATTCCGGCGTTTTGGTCAGCAGACGGGCATCATCGGGATTTTCCAAACTCAAAATTGTTGCAAATCGCGGGTCAGATGCGGAAAACTTCATCGCTTGATAATAATGCTCGACCGTCGGAAAATCATACGACTTTCCGTCAACCGACATAGTTATCGGGAACGCCGCCAACGGCGATAAAAATCCGTATTTTCCGACCGGCTGACAAAATCTGATTTCCTGTGTCATGGTATGCCTCTTAAATTACGGTGATTTGCAGAAAACTCACAAAAATTCGGAGAATTGAGCTAATAGAAAAAGGTTTTTTCCCGCGGTGTACAACCAATCAGCAATGATTTCGCAGAACGTGATATATACGCCGAAGGCTTTTCTGCGCGGTGTACAAAAGAAGTACATAAGCAGAAAAGCCTTCAAGTAGATATCCGTTATACGAAATCTCACTAACGAGAGTAGTATTCGATAACCAAGTTTGGTTCCATCACAGCTGCGTAAGGAACATCATCAAACTTCGGCACAAATGTGTAAGTTGCCTTCATCTTTTTGGCATCCACATCCAAATATGTCGGCCATTCGCGTGTTTGCGATTCCAAAGCGGTCGCAACAATAGCCAATTTCTTTGATTTTTCGCGAACTTCGATAACATCACCGGCCTTAACCATATAGGACGGAATGTTCACTTTTTTGCCGTTAACGGTAATGTGACCATGGTTCACAAACTGACGTGCCGCAAATACGGTCGGCACAAACTTTGCTTTATAAACCAAGTTATCCAAACGCGATTCCAATAAGCCGATTAAGTTTTCGGCGGCATCGCCCGAACGACGAATTGCCTCAGCATAATATTTTCCGAATTGCTTTTCGGAAATATTGCCGTAATAAACCTTCATTTTTTGCTTAGCAATCAATTGTTGACCATAGTCGGTAATCTTTGCTTTTCTTTGACCGTGTTGGCCAGGGCGATAACTTCTTTTGTTAAACGGGCTGTTGCTGTCACCCCAAAGATTGTCGCCATAACTACGGCTCAATTTTTTCTTTGCAGAAACGATACTTTTCATTAAATTTATCCTTTTTTTGTTTGTTAATATTATTGTCCCGATAGTTGCAAACTCCACGCTGTAAGCAACCGCCTCAGCCACACTTTGCAACGAGATTCTCCGATTCACGAACAATCTGCCTTCTCGGAAGTGAGAGCAACATACACTCTTTTTATACATTTTTCAAGCAAAAAATGCAATTACCGCTGGATTTTAAGCGCAAAATAATTACAATTACATTTAAGAGGAAAAAAATGTCATACCAGTTAATGTTTCAAAAAGCGGTTGAACTGCAGCAAAACGGCGCCTTAAACGAGGCCGAACAAATCTATCGGCAGATTTTGGAAACCGCGCCGAACAACGCCGATGTTCTTAACCTGCTCGGACTTATTGCGCAAACTCGCGGCATTCACAGCGAAGCGGTCGGTTATTTTTATAGGGCGATAGAAAACGCGCCGCAACATTGGCCGATTTTCTTTAATTTAGCGGTTTCGCTCGGTGCACTCGATAAGTTTTTGGAGGCAACCGAGGCGTATCAAAAGGTTCTGTCGCTCAAGCCCGATTGCAAAGAAGCGCATTTCGGCTTAGGCAATCTCTATTGGGCGCAAAATAATCTTGATGCCGCCAAAGAACAATTTGAAGCCGCGCTTGAACTCGATGCCGATTATCTCGAGGCCGCAACCAATTTGGCGGAGGTCAGCGACGATACGGATTCGCTCGAAAAACTGGCCAACAACAATCCGCAAGCACTCTATTATCTCGGCCGCCGTGCTTTTGTTGCCACGGATTATACCCGCGCCGCCGAATATTTGCAACAGGCCGACGCGCTTGCCGACGATGACGAAATCAAAGCTATGCTCGGCGAATCTTTAATTCCGCTCGGGCAGACAGAACCGGCACAAAAAATGTTCTATCAGGCGCTCAACATCAACCCTCATAATGTAACGGCACTGATGAACTTAGCCGATATGGAGGCCGATTCGCATAACTTTGGTGAGGCGGAAAAACTCTATAAACGCGGCATAGAAATCGCGCCCGAAAATTTGCGTCTGCATACCAACTATGCCGAAATGCTATGCCGCAACCGCCGCACGCTTGAAGGGCTCGAAGAATATCGCAAGGCCGTGATTTTGGCACCGCAAACGCCGGAGCTCAGCTATAATTTGTCGCTGATTTTGAAGAGTTTGGAAGAATACGAACAAGCGCTTGATTTAATGTTTCACGCTTTTTATTTGGCGCCCGAACACACCGACTGGAGTTTGAATATTGCCGAAACGCTGGTGCTATTTAACGAACAAGCACCGGAAAAGGCACGCAAAATCTGCGAAAACTGGTATCAGAAAATGCCTGAAAACACGATTGTTCAGCATTTGTGGTCGGCGCTTAATCATCAAACCGCCGCCAACGAATCCGCATATAATCAGCTGTTGTTCGACAACTTTGCCGCCACATACGAGCAAACGCTCAAAAATATTCAATACGCCGTGGTTGATAAAATCGCCGAATTATGCGGCACCCTTAAAGGTCGGATTCTTGATTTGGGTTGCGGCACCGGCTTAGCGGCGCAAAAGCTCAAAACGCCCGAAAACGAATTTGTCGGCGTCGACATATCGGAAAAAATGCTTGATTTGGCGCGGCAGAAAAATGTTTATGCCGATTTACAGCAGGACGATATTTTAGCGTATTTACACGATTCGCACCCGAATTTTGATGCCGTTATCGCCGCCGATGTGTTTTGCTATTTCGGCGATTTGAGGCCGATTATTGCGGCAATTGCCCCTACCCGTTTGATTTTTTCGGTTGAAACCGATTCGCAAGCCGAAAAATATACGATTCAAGCCAACGGCCGCTACAAACATAACCCCGAATACTTAAAGCAATTGTTGCAAAATATCGGCTACACGCAAATCGAACAGCACGATTTAGTTCTGCGTCGTGAAAACGGCAAAGATGTTGCCGGTTGCATTATTTCGGCCGCATAAAATTTCGATACATCATTTTCGATTCACACCAAACAAAAAAAAGGCGCTCACCGCAAAGTGAACGCCTTTTATTTGACTTATTTTACAGATATTATCTGCCGCCGACTTCACGACCGATATTAACCGTCGAGCCCGGAACAATTCTGGTTCCGCCGTCAACGTGATGGCCGTCAGCAAGGCGCGTTTTGAATGTTGTGCCTTTACCGAGTTGCGATTTTGTTTGAACAACCGCACCGTCATCAACAACAGCATCCTTCTGCGCTTTGTCCTCAACTACGACATTATCGCTGACCTGATTATCAGTAGCTGTCTTTTCCGTGACAACCGCATTCTCATCAATCACGGCATCATTCGTTTGAGTGTCTTCAATCTTAACCGAGTCTTCGATAACCTTATCGGTCTTGTGAACAATCTTGTGGAACAACTTATGATACCAAGCGATATCGCCGCATTCATTGGCCACACCGTAAGCATTACCGGTTCCGGCAGCGGCATCTCTGTAAAGGTCATTAAATTGTTGAGCGCTGACACCGTCAATCTTATCACCGCAGTTCACGGCCTTATAAATTGCACGGAAAGCAACAACTCTTTCTTCACTGCCCCAGCATTCCGGCGCAATATCGTTCGAGGTTACTTTGCTACCGTTGGCATAAACAAAACCGTCACCGTTTTTGGCCTTAAATACTTCTTGATGGTTTTCATCAAACAAGCGGAAGTGATGGTCTTTGCCCTCTTTAGCCAAACCTTCGAGAATAACCTGACTCTTGGCTTCGGCTTCAACCGTTGTCATTTGCGAACCGTCCGTGTTAACGAACATATCCGGATGAGCTTCTTGAGCATTATGCGTGTTCAGATATCTTTCCTCGAAAGAATCGACACCGTATTTATGCGATATTCTCCACCAATTTTCAGCACCCATGTCAGAGCTGTAATGGCTCGGAACTTCAACCGGAGCGGTAGCTTCGGCAGTAGCGTCCGGAGCCGGTGCAACATCGGTACCGTTGTCATGTCCCGGAGCATAATCACTCCACGGAGCTTCCGGAATTCCGCCAGCATTATTCGCATTCGGGTCAATACCGAAATCATTGGTATTTGTATTCGGCAAAACATTATCCGGATTATGTTCAACATCGAAGAACGGATGCGCAACATTGTAGGCCACGGCAGCTTCCATCAATGTGCTACCCACTATACCTAAAACCAAGCCCGTGCGTGCACGTTTCATATTAATTTCGTTTTGCTCGGTCTTATTTTCTTCATATTTTTTTCTTGCCAAATTATACATAAAGTTTGCATTTACGTTTGCACCGGTAGCGCGAGCCGTGCCGCCGGCAATACGTCCGACAACAGAGCCGCCCGGAACCAAAGCCGTGCCTGCACCCAACAACGCACCGGCAAGTAAGCCGTAACGTTTGTTGGTTTTCTTTATTTGTTCATAAACTTTGTTTTCTTCCGAATTGGCTTTAATTGCCTTCAAAGCATTGTTCCAACCGGTCATACCGGACCATTTGGCCATTTCTTTGGTATCGCCTTTTTCTTTAGCGGCTTTCCAATTAGCATGTTTCTTTTCCCAAATGCTCCATCTTTGTTGCGAATAAGCGCTGTAAAGACCATATACGGCAACACCCGTCGCAGCAACCGCAATTGCCGGCGCAGCGGCCATAACTCCGGCACCGCCCGCAATGGTTGCCGCCGCACTGGCAGCTCCGAAACCGGAAAGACCTAAAGCACCTAAGCTGGTAGCAATGTTAGCCGCAAAACGTCTTTTTGAGAAAACGCTGAACACCATCTTACCGAATTCAACCGGTGTATAACCCGTAATTTTGCGCGAAAGATTGTTCAGTTTATCAAACTTACTGGCCAACCAACCTTTTGATTTTACTTTCTTCTGCTTATCAAATTCGTTGATTTTGTTGGCAATATCTTCTTTCAATTCTTCTCTGTTGGCAGAATAAACATCTGTTCTGATGACTACCGGCTCATGACGTTTTGCCTTGGCGCGAATGCTTTCGATTTCTTCGTCGCTGGCACCGTTCAAATCGGCTGTAGTGGCAGCCATCGCTTCAATATCACTCCAGAAACGGTCATAAATATCTTTTTTCAGAGTTTCTTCTTTATCTTGGTCGCTCATCGCCGCAAAAGCCGCATTATCGGAATGCATACCGGTAATATCCAACTCGACCCATTGACGATGAAGTCCTCTGATTTCTTTTGCTTTTTCGGCATCCAAAGCATTGCCGTCGGCATCTACCACCGAAACATTATCTTTTTCGGTAATGGCATCAGACCATTTACGCAAAATTCCTTGAATTTCTTCACTATTGGCAACGATTTCATCATCGCTCATGCTCGGCGTTTTTTCGCGAACGATTTCCTGCTTTTCGCGAATACGATTTGTTTTTTCCGTTTCTTTAACAATTTCTTCGACAGCGGCAGTTTCTTCCGAACTCATTTCCGGAAATTCTTTTAAAATCTCTGCCATATCTTTGTTATTTTTATACGCTTTATAGCTGTTCAAAAACTCGGCAATCTTTTGCAATTCAGCCGTATCATTTGCAGCGCGTGCTTCATCGGCACGATACAACGCGTTCAATACCTTAAGCATCGGACGGTTACCTTCAAAATCCTTAATATTTGCCAATACGGTATTTTCCGGGTCGTGATTCTTTAAATAAAGAATCGCCTGATCCAAATCTTTGCCGTAAGCATACGACTGAATAATTTTCTCTGTGTCTTCGACACTGCGAATACCGACAGTTTTTCTTTGATTTGCCATTTCTAAAACTCCTTTAAGTGCATATTTCTCATTATTTCTGCGATGACTATACACCCTTTTTTACCAATTTGCAACACTTTTTTGTCAAAAAAATGCATTTTTTTTGATATTTTTTTTAAAATCGGCGAATCTTCCCTAAAATAGAGGTGTTGACAAATTAAAAAAAATTCGCCAAATCCGTTTTTATAAAAAAGACTTGCTTTATTTTCACGCCCATAATATAAAGCAAAACAACAAAAATATTGCAAGGAACGACCGATGAAAGTGGATTTATTTGATTTTGACCTCGATAAAGAACTGATTGCCAAGCAACCGGCGAATCCGCGCGATTCGTCACGTCTGCTTGATTTATCCGAAGAAGGCAAAATTTCCGACCGCCATTTTTACGACCTGCCGAAAATCTTGCGCAAGGGCGACGTAATGGTGTTTAACGATACCAAAGTTATTCCGGCACGACTCTACGGGAAACGCGGCGAAGCGCTGGTCGAAGTCACGCTTTACCATCCGGACGACGGACTTAGTTGGTGGTCGTTTGTTAAAAATTCCAAGCGCTTGCACGTCGGCGACACGATTCGTTTTTATACCGCCGACATCACGGCCGAAGAATCCGACTTCAGCGCCGAAATTTTGCAAAAAGATACGGAAGACGGCGTTTTTATCCGCTTTAACTGCTCGGCCGATTCGCTCGGCACCAAACTTGAGCAATACGGCTCGATGCCTCTGCCGCCGTATATCAAACGCGACAAACCGTTGGCTGGCTTATGGAATCCGTATAACGACAAAGAAGATTATCAAACGGTTTATGCCAAACACGAGGGCGCGGTTGCCGCACCGACCGCCGGTCTGCACTTTACCGACCGCTTGCTCAAAGAAATCGACGATATGGGCGTCAAGCGCGTATTCTTAACCCTGCACGTCGGCGCCGGAACATTTTTGCCGGTCAAAACCGACGATACCGAAAATCATAAGATGCACGCCGAATACGGTGTTATATCACCGGAAACCGCCGACCTCATCAATCAGGCCAAAAAAGAAGGCCGCCGCATTATAGCCGTCGGCACAACCTCGGTGCGTTTGCTCGAAAGCGCCGCCGACGACAACGGCATCTTGCACCCGTTTTGCGGCGAAACAGACATTTTTATCACACCGGGCTACAAGTTCAAAATGCTCGATATGATTATCACCAACTTTCACCTGCCGAAATCGACTTTGTTTATGCTGATTTGCGCGATTGCCGGCACCGAACGCATGAAAGCCGCCTACGCCCACGCGATTGCCGAGCGCTACCGTTTTTATTCATACGGTGACAGTTCGATTTTGAAGTGCGTCAACAAAATTAAATAAAATTTAAACGCTTTTGCGCTATGCTGTTTTTTCCAAAGGGAGAACAGCCGTGATATTTAAAAAAGCCGAAAATTTGAAATACATTTTTTCAACGATAAAAAGTTCATTTTTACCGGCATTTTTCTTATTTTTGGGCTTGCTTTTGTTTTATTCGCAAAATCCGTTCGGATTCACACTCAGCACGGTCTTGCACTATATATTTTTGCTTATTGCGGCCATCACAACGGTAATTCTGTGCATTTCCGACCGTTCCAAACCGTTGTTCAGCTTGGTATTGGGCATTGTCTGCTATTTTATCATCAATGCACTCAAGGTCAAATACGGCACCGAATTTGCCGCCTCGGCCGAGTTTCGTTGCTTATGCTTTGCCTTGCCGCTTAATTTTGTGCTGTTGTATTTTCTGCCGCAGTCGCAACTGACGCAGCAACGCAACAAATATCTGTTGCTCGGACTGTTGGCCGAAGCGGTGATATGGACACACATTGCACCGTTGTTTAACAATATTCCGCATATAGAAATCACGCTCGAAGCCATGTCGCTGTGGGCCTGCACATTGTGGATTGTTTTGTTGACGCCGCTCGCCATCAACATCAGCTTCAAAAACACGATTATCAACACCGGCCTGTTTTATGCCGATACCGCGCTGTTTTTGGGTATGATTTATGCCAACTCGCATTCGGGACAAACCACATTTTTCCTGAGTTTTGCGCTGATATTGTTCTGCATCACGCTTTTAAATTTGCACCACACATATCACAATGACTATCTCGAAAATGTCGGCAGTAAAATTGCTTATTTAAATCACACCAAGTTTCCGTATAAATATACCATCGCGCTTTTCAGCATTGACAACCGCGACAAACTGCTTAAGGTTATCGGCAACAAAAAATTGATGGTGCTCGAACAAATGGTGGTCAACCGTATTCGCGAACTGCCTTATGAAATGAATCTGTATCGTTATAATGCCGAGGAGTTGATTATGGTGTTCAAAAACGAAGACGCCAACCACGTGCGCGAATTTGCCGAGAATATTCGCCGCAATATTGCCGCCGCCGAATTTGTGTTTGCCACGATGAAAAGCATTAAAATCACCATCTCCGTTTGCGTATCTGAAAAAACGCGCAAAGACCTCGATGCCAACGAAGTTACCGAACGCACCCACAATGCTTTGCAGAAAAATTATCGCTTTAATTGCAACATTGTAACCGTGGTTTAATTTTCCGATTTTTGCGGCAAAAACGGGCGCACGACCAACCATACACCGAGTAACGTTATCGGCAACGAAAGCCATTGTCCCATTGTCATGCCGAGCCACAAGAATCCGAGCTGTGCATCCGGCTCGCGAAACTGCTCGACCACCATACGAAACATTGCATATCCGAGCAAAAACGCACCCGAAATCAGCCCCGTGCGCTCACGACACCATTTGCAGCGCCACATCAGATTCAATATAATAAATAAGCATATCCCTTCCAAAAACGCTTCATAAAGCTGTGACGGATGCCGCGGCAAATATCCCCCGCGCGGAAAACGCACCGCCCAAGCCACATCGGTCACACGTCCCCATAACTCATCGTTGATAAAATTCGCGATTCGGCCCAAAAAGATTCCGACCGGCACCAACGGCGCCGCCAAATCGGTCAGTTTCAAAAACGGATATTTGATTTTGTGCGTATAGAGCCATAGCGCGATAATCACCCCGAAAATGCCGCCGTGAAACGACATTCCGCCGTGCCAAACCGCCAACATTTCCCACGGATTCTGCCAATATTGTGCTACCCCGTAAAATAAGATATAGCCGATTCTGCCGCCCAAAATAATACCGAGCGTGGCCGCAAAAGCCGCATCTTCGCAATTTGTGCGCGTTAAGCCCCAGTCATATTTTTTTACCCGCACGACCGCTTGCCACCACGCAAACAGTATTCCGACCAAATACGCCATGGAATACCACCGTATCGCAACCGGCCCGATGGAAAAAATTATCGGCTCAATTTCCGGATATGCCAATCCAATCATTTTCAAACCCTTTATTTCATATTACTTAAAAGTATATTAAGAAAAAACAGATAATCCACACATAAAAAAATATTATAAACATCTTTATTTTTAATGTTTTGATTTTACAAAATTTTTAGCCGCGCATTTTTTAAAAAAATTTTTTTACGGTGCAAAAAGTGGAAAACTTAACAGATAAAATTGTTTTTTATTCCAAAAATGTGTCATCTTAAAATTGTAATCAAACAAGGAACACAAATGTACGCGGAAAAACTCTATAAATTTAATCCCATTGACGACATCGAATACCTGTTCGCCAATCGTCAACATTCGATTGAACGCCGCAGTAATCACGAAGTTGTGGTAGAAATCAGCGGCAAATGGGATAATATGTTGTTTTTCTTTGCGTGGGAAGAAGACATGCGTTGCATGCACATTTCCTGTTTGATAAATCTTGAGCCGGAAAATGTTGCCCTGCCGAGCATTTTTGAGTTGCTCGCGCTCTTGAACGAAGATATGTGGATTGGTTATTTTTCGTATTGGGAAGAAGCGAAAATGCCGCTGTTTAAGCATTCTGTCATCTTAGAAGAAAATGACACCGATATCTTTGCCAAGCTCGAACGCATCTTAAATATTGCCGTGGTTGAATGTGAGCGCGCTTATCCGATTTTCCACGCCGTGTTTAAGCAAAACATCAGCCCGCGCCGCGCCCTGATGCCGCTTACTTTAATGTAATTTCGCGCCACTTAATCCGACATTCTGCCAACACCGCACCGCTTTCTTTATCGCAAATCGCGTGCAACGATTCCGATTCGTTTTGTTTGGTGCGCACTTCCACTTTTTCGCCGTATAAGGCCTCTTTTTTGTAGCAGATTTCAAGCGCCGCCGGCACATGATTCAGCCGGAAAGCACTGCCGACACACTCGCTTGCCCACAACGGATACACCGCATTGTTGACGTGATTATTGACATCAATATCATCAAAGCGCACGGCAATTTCCGTAACCGTATCCGGATTTTCAAGTTCTTCAAACTTGGTAAAATCGCCTTCCAAGGCACGTTCTTCCAAAACTTTATATTCCGGAAAATACTTGCTCAAAATCACCGGCCGCCGCCGCTCGACATCTATCAATACCCATTGGCTTATGGCCGACGCAATAATTTCCCCGTCGGCATTTTTGATATTAAAATCACGCACGCCGCCCCACAGTTTTGTGCCGGACGGCCACGTTTCTATCGTAAAATGTTCGTCGATTCGCGGCAAACGTTTAATCTCGATTAAATAATTCGAGCCGACCCATGCCAAATTTTGTGCGGCACAGGCCTCAAAACCCAAACCGAGCGCGTCGGCGTTTTCACAGGCAATATCTTGCAAATAATTCATCAAAGTCAACAAACGTAAAAAGCCATGACAATCCGCTTCATAGCTTTTTACAATATAATCCTTGGTGTATTTTTGCACGACGACAGTCATAATTAAAACAGATTTGCGCTCTTCGTCAAACCGGCTGTTTTATAGGCCTTAAACCGCTTTTCCAAACGTTGTGTATAGAGCAAGCCCTCTTGCGGATTGCCGGAATGGTATCTTTTTGCCGCCGTTTTCCAGTTTTTGCCGTTGCGCTTATAGAGCGAACGCAAAAACTTGGCGCTGTATTTCATATTGTTTTCCGGGTCCATGGCTTCTTCAATCGACGAAAATGCTTTGCCGTGATATTTCATATTAACTTGCATGCAGCCGACATCAATACTGGTAATGCCTTGCGCAATAAACTTTTTGGCCGCCGCAACGGCTTCTTCGCGCGTTTTAAAGTAGTAACCTTTACCTTGAGCATTAACGGTCCACGGCCACGCGATATATGCATTATGCATTTCGTTCCATTGACCGCTTTCAACTGCCGAAATTGTTTGTAACAGGTTTAAATTAACACCGTAGTCGGCACTTGCTTTTTCGGCTGCTGCCAAACAAAGAGAGCCGTCGTTTGTGTGCTCTTTTGCCGCTACGTCCAAATCTTCATTAGCGTAAATCGCGC
>JAFYFJ010000015.1 GCA_017543835.1 Alphaproteobacteria bacterium
ATTTGACATCATCACAGTTGTTGGTGCAGGATTGTTGCTGAGCCATAAGCGGACAAATCGGAAGAATTGTTCCGACGAACAGGATTATGAATAACAGATATATTTTTTTCAGTTTTTCCATCGTATTCTTCCTTTGCTCTGCTATACATCCAATTCTCTGAAATATTCGCGTCTTTCGGCTTCTTCTTTTTGTTGCCGGATTTCTTCGGCATTCTTCTGATCCCATTGTTGTTTTAAGGATAAGCGCTCGCCGCCGTGTGAGCTGTTGTCGGCCAAACCCTCGCCGAATTTTTGCACCATCTTGGTTAAGAAGCCACCGGTATCATCTACTGTATCTCTGACACCGCGCGCAATACTGCCTGCAGTATTACGCAAAACGATTTGTCCGGTTTTTTTCAGAACAAATTTGGTGCCTTCTCCTTCCTTAAATTCTCCTTTGATTGCGTTCATATTATCCGCGAGTTTCCGCATCTGTTGTTGCGGATGGAAAACGGTTCGGAAAGCGGTTGAAATCATTCTTGTCGGCGCCAAAGTAATCTGCGATTGCCTCATTGCTCGATTGCTGTGAATCTGCGCTATTTTGGCCGCTTTTGCCGCAACGGACATATTCGATTTCTCAACGGCTTGCATATATTCACCTTGGGCTTGTATCAATTCGTTTTGGGCTTGCAACAGTTTATCCCGTGCGCGTTGCAGTTCTTCGCGGGCTTGTTTTAATTCTTCTTCGGCTGCCGGTTTTTCGTCTTTCGACGCATCGCGCAAATTTTTCTTGCCGGCAGTAATATTGGCACCGGCCTTGATGCGCTCGGCTTGGGCTTGTTTCAAGTTTTCTTCGGCTTTGCGCAATTCGTCGGCTTTGGTATTAACCGCTTTATCTTCCGGCGTGAGTTTGGCAAGACGGTCTGCTTCGGTCTGCGCCTCTTTCATTTGTCTTTGCATTTCTCTTTGTTGCTGACGCATTTCTCTTTGCTCGGCTTTTTCGTCCTTACGTTTTTGTTTGTCGTCGGCTTTTTGCGCTTTGTTGGCCAAATGATTCATGTGTTGCTGATGCAATTGACCGCGAACGGCATCCGAGGTGGTGCGTTCTTCGCTGCCGACTGCGGCGTGGGCGATATTGTATGCCGCCGCGCCGGTTGCCGCCGTTGCTTTTTTGGCCGCTTCTTTGACCGCGTTGCCGCCGTGGGCGATTGTGTCTTCGGCACTGCCGCCGATAACATCGCTGAGCGAAGCGCCGCTTTCTTTGATTTGCTTAAATGCCGCGATTTTTTGTTTGCGCCACTCCGCATCTTTTTTGCCGAGTTTGCCGCTCATCTTGGTGCCGGCAACAAATGCCTTTTGCGCCAACTCATTGGATTTTTTATCAAAGTCTTGAATTTTATTGATGCGCGTTTGTTCGGCGTTTGCAATCAAGGCATCGCGCTGTTCGGCGGTTATATTCCCTTTTTTGAATTGTTTTTCGGCTTTGTTGACCTGCTTGTTAAAGTCGTGGTCAAGTTTCTGCCGTTGTGCCTTGCGCGCCACATTTTCGAGACCGTGTGCGGCGCTGTTTACGCCTTTGCCGGCGGCGTGCATGGCTTTGTTATATGTTTCGCGCGGGTTGACTGCCGCGTGTCTGACGGCACCGCCGCCTTTGGCAATTGCTGCTTCGGCCGCACCGCCGACTTTGTCGGTTGCCCGGTCAATCATACTGTTAAAAGCATTGACCTGTTTTTGCCGCCAGCTTTCGCGCAACAACGGTGTCGGCGCAAATGCCGTAATATTGTCGTGAATGCTCTTGGCGGCATTGCCGGCCGAATGAATGGCTCTGTTGGCCGCCGCGCCGGCTTTTTGCATACCTTTGTTATATTGATTGCGGGCATATTGTGCGGTGTTGTGAACGGCATCACCCGGATTTCTTACGGCAAAAGTTATGCCGCGGGCCGCCGTTGTGACACCGCCTTTGACCTTGTTATAGCCGTTTTTGATACCGCGACCGATTTGCGCTCGTCCTTGCGTCGAGAACAGCAGACCGGCACCTGCCGCCGCACCGGCAATAGCTCTGCCGGTTTGGTGCGTGGCAACATCTTTGGCAAACGAAAGAGCCGGCTTGACGGTGTTTTCGGCAACCATACCGACCGCCTGCGTGCCCATGTGGTGCATCGGGCTTTCACTGCCGAAAGCGGCATCGCTGAAAAAGGCATTCAGGTAGTTATTGACGCTTCCTTCCAAAATCTTAAAGCCATACATCAATGAGAAGAAAACAACCAAAATGTGCGTATTAAAGAACGAAAAACTGTCGGTCAACTGCTCGACTTCGTCATTTTCGATGGCACTCCAAAAACTTGTTTCCGCGCCGTCCGCCAACAGTCCGGCATTGATGAGCTTGACGGCGAATGTTACACCGATTCCGACCAACATAAACAACATAGCGTTGCGAATGATAATACTCAAATTGTCGCCGAATTTGCTCTTTGTCGGCGGGAACGGCCATAAAGCGATTGAAATCGGCATAAAGATAATGGCAAAGCCGAATTTGAAAGAAATATCAACAAAATACATACCGATACTCATGGCCATAAAGACGCCGACCGCGTATATGGCGGCACCGACAAGCCAAAAGCCGAGGTCAGGGTAGCGGAACAATTCATACGAACCCACCCAGTATGAAATTTCGATGGCGTGATAATGCACGTGGATGGCATAACACATCAACCCGTCGCCAATCATCATCACCGCGCGCAAAGCTTGGTTGGTGCGCAACATAAACAGGTGCATTTTTTGCAAGATTTCGTCATTAAACAAGCCGTTGCTGGTCGGTGTCGGCGCGTCGGCATAACAGGCCGTGGCAAAGAGCAACTGCACCGTTATAATGCAGAGAAGAGCAAAAATAAAATATTTTATCTTCTTTTGTATCATCTTTCTTCTCCTCAGCCGGACGGAAGCAACTTATCATACAGCGCCATACCGTAATCGGTACCGAGACCGCCTATAGGGTTTATGAAATACTCGATAATCACGGCATTTGCCGCATCTACCGCTACGGAGGCCAACGCAACCTTAAAGCCCATGACCAAAATGTCTTGAATCATCTTACTCGGCGCAACCGGTGCAAATGAACTGACTTGCTGCAAAATGTAGTAGGCGAGCCAAATCAAAAAGCCGAGCTTTAAGATGATTTTACCCAGCGCTATTGCACTCGGCAGCGCATGACCGGCCGCATTCAAAAACGAATTGGTCAAAGTGATAACCACATCGCAATACCAACAAAAACCGTCGTCACCGTAACTCTTACGGATGTTGTCCATACTGCACATTTCGGCATTGTCGTGACCTTCGGATTTTTCGTGTCGGGCCTGTGAGCGCGAGCCGCCGCTCGAGCCGCCCGAACCGCCGGAGCCGCCCGAACCGCCCGAACCGCCGGAACCGCCGGAAGAATAATTGCCGGTTGCACCGTTGATGTTTTTATCAACAATGGCATTATCCCAGTCATGTGTTTGGCGCGGAGAGGTATCACTTAACCCGTTTAGAGCTTCTTTTCCGCTTTTGAAAGCCACTTTATGTTGGTCGCCCAATTGGGTGTTGAAGAAGTCGTGTCCGATTTCATCGGTAAATAATTTCGGTCCCAAAGAGCCGCCGTAATTTCTCATAAAGCCGTTGGCAACCTTGCCGCCGTGAACCAACCGTGCGTGACCGTGGCTGACGGTTTTTTGAGCCAGTTGCAGAGCATATTGCCAGTTGGAGCCGGCTTTGTTCTTAATATATTTCATAAGCTCTTCCTGATTTTTGGATGCAAAACCGCGCGAACCTTCAAACCAATATTTTCCGCCATACAAAACTTCTGACCAGGTAATTCTGGAGTTTGATTTGTGACGTTCCTGAATAACCTTTGCCACATTTTCCATCGGTCGTTTGTTTCTGTCACCCGAGCCGCCTGCTTCCAAAGCAATGGTGGCGGCAACACGCAATTCCGTCAATGTATAGGCGCGAACGGTCGGCGGAACGGCAATCAGCCCGATTGTCAGAACAACGCATAACAGGAGGTATTGTGTAAGCTTTTTAATCATGCTTCTTCTCCTCCTTCATCTGCCGCTGCCGCTTCTGCGGCGGCATTTTGTTGGCTCTGGCGGCCGGCTATTTGGTTCATTCTTTGTTTAACCTTATCGACCTTGGCTCTGGCTTTTTGGACTTTTTCAACAATGGTTCTGACGCGTTGCGAATGCGCCGCTGCAGCGGATACGGCCGCGCCCGCACCTGCCGTAAAGATTAAGAACAAACCGTTGGCGATGGTTCCGACCAAAGCGGCCATCTTCTTTTGGAATCTGGTTTCGCCGTGGCCGCCGGTGACGCTCTCCGAAAGCGAAACCGCTATGCCGGTTAATTTGACGATGACAAAGCCCATAAAGATTAAGGATAACGCGGTGGCGCCGAATTTTTCGTATGCACCCTGACTGCCGTAATTGCCGCTCTTGAGCAAATCATCCATAGCGTAAATCGTGGTGCCGACCAAAACCGCCAAACACAGCATTATGCCGGCACTGTTCAAAATAACTTTGAAGCCGACGGTGGTCCATTTGCGCGTTTGCTCAAACGGGAAGAATAAGATTAAGAACGGCATAATGATAATCATCATTACCAGACGGAAAATACTGTCGACCAAATATAATGCAAATCCCCATTTAACAAAGGTAAAGACGCAGAAGAGGAATATCGCAATCAAGGTCATCAGCAGGCCGCCGGATTTCATCACGAGCGAGGCAATGGTGTAGCCGATGTTCAACCGGTCGCTGACGGCGCAGGCCATACAACCCATCACATTGACCGGCCCTTGCGGGAATTGATTGTCTTTCATTTCAATGGAGCCGGAATCGGTAATTTTGCAAGCGGAATCGGTCATACTGTAACGATATGTTTCTGTAATTTCGCCGTTTTCGGCATCAGGAATATCACTCGGAATCGTAAGCGTCTGACTGCCTTCCGAATTGCCTAAAATGCCTAAAATGGCAGACGCGAATTCAAGCAAAGTCACATAAATCGGCAAAACAAAGGTGTTGACCGCATAATAAATATTTTCGGGTGACGAAGCCAATATGCCGCACGCAACGCAGAGTGTGGCTTTGCGCAAAATCTTGGTCCAAAACTCGCCCAAAGATTCCGGTGTTGGCGCGGAAACATGCCGCAAAATTTGAAAAGCCATCCAAATCGAAAAAGCCAAAAACATCAGCGAGAGCAAGTTTTCGTTTGTTACTTTGCTGTATACCGAAGTCGCCATTTTACCGAGGCCACTGTATATCAATTTCAAAAGCGAGGCCTGCATACAGTCATGCGTTCCTTTATCAAAGTTTGTGACCGCCGTCGGCTCCGGTTTATCGCCTTCGCCGTCTTCATAAGGGCAGTAGGTTTTGCTCTTGCCGGTTTCGGTGTCGATTTCCATATAACAATCGTGTTGCGCGGCAATGGTTTCTTTTTTATCGCCCGGACCGATTTGGCCGCCTTCTTTGGAATCGCTGCAGGCCGTAAAGAGGAACACTGCGCATAACACGATGCACAATATCTTCAATATTCTTAAAATATCTATGTTCCTCAATAACTTCATTTTTGTCCTTCGTTCACGTTCTATAAGTTTAACATAATTCGTAGTTTGTTGCAAATTTATTCGACTCGGTTTGTTTGTGCTTTTTTACGATTCTTCTCGGTTGTTTTCCTCCTCATCCGGCTGTTCTTGCTCCAAATCTTGCTCTTGCTCCAAATCTTGCTCTTGCTCCGGTGTTTGATTTAACTCTTGCTCGGGTGTATTTTGCTGTTGTGCATTTTGATTTGTTTCCGGAGCGGCCGCGCGTCCTTGCTCCTCTTCGGTTCCGCGCGCTTGTGTTGCAGAGCCGGCATTGCTGTTTTGGAAGCGTCCTAAACCTACCGCGGCACCGGCACCGGCCCATGTTTTGCCCCATCCGCGTTGAACGGCACCCATACCGCGTTTGGCGGCGGCGGTTAAGCCCGACTTGTCGCTTATTGCTTTCAGACCGGCACCGCCAAGTTTTGTTGCTTTGCCGCCTGCCCATTTGGCTGCACCGGTTGCGGCCGAAGTGGCGATACCGCCGAGTTTTGCACCAAAACTCATACCCGAACCGGATGCAAATTGACTGGCCAAACCGCTCACATTAGCAATCATTTTCATCGCAAAAATGCAGCAGGCGATTAATGTCAAAATCGTGGTGCCTTCCATTGCCGCAATTGCTTCAATGGTCGGTTTATCGTTGTGGTCGATGGCGTTTATCAAATCGCCGGTTGCCGAAGCACCGCCGCCGGTTATGGCCGCCGTCACATAGTTGGTGGCCATCATTATCAAAACGCCGGCAAATGCAAATGTAAAGAATGAGTTCATCAACATTCGGACACCTTTGGTGGTGTATTGTTTGGTCATCTCAAACGGCCAGCAGGCAATAAGCAACGGAACAAACGCACACAACATACCGAGTTGAACCGTGGCGTCGATTAAATAAAACGAAAATGCCAGCCAAATCATAAAGCCGAAAAATACCAAAATCAAACCGCTGATGAACATACTGAAAGTCTCGGATATGCAGAGTAACCCCATACCGATTGCCGGCATCGTGGCGGCATCTTGGCTGAAACAGCGGACCGTTCCCATAACGGTGTTGAACAGCTCCGGACTGATTTCTTGCGAAGTAATCGAGCCGACAGGGTCTATCGAACAACTGGCGCCGCCGGACGATTGGGCAACCGCCAACCCCATTTCCAATCCGCCCTGCATCACCGGCGAGATGAACAGGCCGTAGATGTAGTATGAGCTGCTGAGCAAACCGAGGGTGATACCGAATTTTAAGCACAGAAGCAAAACGCTTTTCATAATCGCGCTCGGTTTTGTGCCGCCGACTGCCGCAACTGCCTTCAAAACCTCAAGCGCCAACAGCACCAAGAAGAAAATGCCGACGACTTTACTCAGCGGCTCTGCCGTTGCTTCCCAAGCAAGATGCGCAATATCGGAATTGGTCTTCATAATCGTTTCAAAAATCGGACACAGCGGGCAGGCGGTAAGAGAATTCAAAATGCCCGTAATTTGACATTCGCCGCCCTCGGCTTTGATTTCGTCGCTCGGCTTGACCACGGCGCAGTCGGCAACACCGTTTTCGTCGCATTTGCAATTGGTCATGGCGTCATCGGTGGTGGCATAAAGTTGCTGCTCGGTGGTGCTCAAAGAATTGTTGAGTTTGACCAAGGCATTGGAGGCATTTAAGGCAATCTGCCTGCATTCCGCGACTTTAGGCGAGGTGCAGTCGGTCCCCAAGCAACTTGCCGAGCTCGGCGCCAACCACGAAATGTTTCTGTATTGATGAATTTCCGGGTCATCCAGCTTCAGACCGAGCTGACTGGCGGCGGAAACGGCTTCTTTTGACGAACCGGCCGGACTGTTGGCGGCAATATTGGCATCGCATTTGTTCAAATATTCTTGCGCCAATGAGTTATAGGTTTCGGCGTCTTTTTGAGCGGTTTTGAAGCTTTCTTTGGCTTGTTCTTGTGCGGCCTTACGCGCGCCTTCTTTGGCTTCTGCGGAACATTCGGCCGCATAAGTCACGGACGGCACGGCGCAAATACCGAGCATCATAAATAAAATCAATATGCGAATTTTATTTATCATTATCAATCTCCTGCTCAGAATTCGGTTGTGCCGGAAGGTTGCTTTGTCCGTTGTCTTTTTCTTGAAAACCCACCAGAAAATATGCGGTGGCAAAAACAGCAATAAGAAGGGCAAAAGAAAGATAATGAAACACCGGCGAATCGATGATGTTCAGCGCACCGCTGCAGAGAGCGATGAAGATAATGATGAATATTATCAATGTCAAAATTGCCGATTTCATCTGTTTGCTCCCTTACTACCTGTCTTGATTAAACCCGCTGTCCGTGCTTGTGTTTGTGTTGGCGCCGCCATCGCGACCCTTGGCGCCCATTCTGGCTTTGGCCCCCATACCGATTCTGCCGGCGACGCCTTGCGCTTTGTTCTTTATGGAGTTGCCGGCAGCGGAAGCCGCGCCTTTTAAGCCGGTATGTTCGGCAATAGAGCCGCCGGTATTCTTGAGGCCTTTCCAACCGAGACCGATTACACCGCCTAAATGACGTTTGCCGTCTTTGCCTTTTTGCAAGCCGTTGCCGATGGCGGCCTTGGTTGCAACCTGAGCCGCAGCACCGGCCAATTCCGCACCGATGGAGATTTGTGCACCGCCGGCAAATTTGTGCGCCAAACGGTTGATTTCCTTCGGTAACTTGAGGCAAATCATAGCGCACACAATAACAACCAGCATTTGCATACCGCCGATGCTCATTTGCGCCGAGAGGGCTTCAATACTGTCGCCGTTGACCATTGCTTCAAACTCTTCTTGAGGTATGCCGCCGGATACGGACTGGGCGGACAGTTTGACAATGGCCGTCACCACAACACCAAGCATTATAAAGTTGAAGAAGACGTTTAAGAACATATTCCAACCGACTTTGGAATAGTTTGAGGTCAGCTTAAACGGCCAGCAAGCAACGCAAAATGCCATAATCGCGCAAACAAGACCGAGTCCGACCATACAATCGAGCATATAAGAGATTAATGCCAATAGGATTAAGTAGCCGAAGATAAGTAAAATGCACCCTTCAATCCACATCGAAAATTGATACGGGAACGGCACAAATTTACTGGCAAATTTTTGCACCAAACCCTTCGGGTCAAACGAACGGCAAATCAGCGCACGTCCGATTGCCGGCATCATCGCCGCTTCGCGATTCATGTTGTCGGCGATACCGACCATATTTTGCAATGTTTTGGCATCGAGGTATTGATTGGAATTATCAAATTTAGAAGCGTATTTCCCGCCCTGAGCCGCGGCGCCGCCGGCGGTTGTCGATATCAAAGAGGTGCTGAAATCGACGCTGCCGTCCAAAATCGGCCCGAGCACTTCCCGATACAAAACGGACGGATTATGCAAAATCAAAATCGTGAGGGCCACCTTAAAACCCTGAATCAAAATCGTGGTCAGATATTTGCTGATTTTTTGGGCTTCCGGCGAGGCAATGGTGATAAGCGTGACATAAGCAAGATATATCAGAAAAGCGACGCCCAAAAGTTTGATTAAATCTTCGCTCAGTGCCTCAAAAGCGCCCTTAGAAATGCTCTGAGCGGCGGCGGCAATGGTGGCGAGCAATTCGCAAGTCGGGCAATTGTTTGCCAACTCGGCCTGATATTCGCCAATGGTCTTGCATTTTTTATCCATATTGTTTTCGTCGTCCGTTTCTTCGGTGCAAGTGGCCTCGACTTCGCCTTTGTCGTTCACGACGCAAGAGCAGGATTTATCTTCGCCGGACAGCATTGCCAAAGCGTGTTTGGCTTTTTTTCTGAAATAAATAAAGGTATTCGGTGTTGTTTCGTCACCGCGTAATCTGTTGATGGCATCCATGGCATTAACGCATTTTTGCGTTTCGGCGTTTTGGGTAACATTGTTTGTAAAGTCGTCCGGACTGGTAAAAGTATGTGCAATTTGTTTATAGTGGTCGCTCATATTCAACCTTACGGTGCAGGATGTTTCTTCTTTGGTGGTTACGCAATTGCCGCCGCCGACACCGCCGCCGTAACAATTCACTTTGGAGGTATAGCATTTACCGTCGCTTTCTTTGGTCGGGAAAGAAGCGGCTGAATTCATACACACATACGAATTTGCATCGTGCCGATACATCACTTTGCAGTCTGTTTGACATTGAACGCGGGCACATATCATTTTTTGAGTATCGCTGTCGTTGATACGTATAAAATCGCCGACTTTTGCGGTTTTGGCCCAATTTGAAATTGCGCCGGATTCGCCGGCACCCTGCATAATTCTTTGGCGTAATTTCTCAAAATCCCAGTCGGTATATTCGGCTAAGTTAATACTTCTGCCGCCGGTTGTCTTAACTTCTGTTTTGCCGCTGATTTTATTTGCAAGGTCCGTCGTGGAGTTGTTGCCGGATTTATTAAGTATGGAGTCAACCTTTTCCGCACCGGATAAGGCATTTGAAGATAAAGAAAGTTCGGACCTGAAAAATTCATCCCACCATTTTGACGATGTGTTGGATAAAAAGTGGCATGAGCCGCTCGGACTCGAATATTCGTGGTCGATTTTATTGGCGATGCTTGCCAAGGCGTTGTAGGCCTGACGAACATTGTCATAGGCCTCTTGAGCAACCTGTTTTTTCTGGTCTTCGGTAAGCTCATCGCATTTTACCGCTTCTGCGGTTTGTGCGCCGATTGGTTTATGTTCCGGATTTGTTTCTTGAGCCAACGTCGGACGTGCCCAAAACACAGTGCATGTCAAGAGCAACAAAAACAAAAGACCAAGCCGACGTCCGAGTTTCATACACAAAATCCTTAATAAAAATCTTCTTGTATGTTATATCATAACATAAATTTTTTCAATAATATATGACAGAATTGTTAAATTTTCGTGATTATTCTTGAACTCTTTTGATTTTCATCGAAGCAAGAGATTCGTCGGTTAAGGTTTCGTTGTTTGAGAATCGGCCGAAGCGAATAAAATTGCGGCAGGCCTCTTTTATTTCCTCGCTTTTGAGCGGGTCGCGATAAGATTGAGAAATAGTCATAACCGTTGTGGCATAAGTTTCTTCACTCGGCGGTGTCGAAAACGGAAAACTGTCGAATCGCGCGAGCATTTTTTTGGCAATATCGTGTGCCGATATCGGTGCAAAAACTATGCCGTGTTCAATGTCGTGCGGAAGGCGCGGCATGGCTGTGGCCTTAGGAGTCGAGATGTCATGAAGCATCGGTCCCATAAAGAAATTTAAAAATGAATATTTAGCCAAAATCTCAGCCAAATCGCTGCCGGAATTAAGCGGGTTAATGTCTAAAATTCGGGCAATGTTATAATGCCGATAATTGTTGCTTTTGGTCAGTAATCTCCGCGTAATCAGACAACTTGCACCGACATTGACGATATATAATTTGCCTTTAATATCCAGATTTTTGATGAAAATGGAAAGCATGGTTGCATGATACGCAATACCGCGTCTGAGCGACGGATAGCCGAGGCATATCACATTCATTTTCAAATCTTTGAACGCATCGGCAAGCGGTTTGACCGATTTTTTACTGCGGCCGAATCCGTGCAAAATAATCACGGTATCGTCATACAGGTCATCCAGCTCGTAGGCCTCTATATATTTTAAAAGTGTTTCTTTACATTGTTCAAACGAACCGGAATGCCGCCGTATGTTAAGCGGGTCCAGCAGTCGACACTTTTGCGACACCAAATTGCGTTGAATCACCCAATCTTTATAATTGTAGATGTCTTCCCACATAAAATTGCCGCCGAAAGTAAAGAATGTGCACTTCATATTTTTTTGCTCCCCGAATCTATACGAATCTTGCGCGAAAATGATTAATATATGCTTAAGATTTTGATTTTTGAAAGTTTTTTTGCTTTGTTTGAAGGATTCTTCAAGAGTTTGCCCGCGGTTGAAAGTGTTGTATAACTGCACTTGCGAACAAATTGTGCAAACTTTTTTGAAAATTGAAAATAGGCAAAATCAATAGGTTAAAAAAAAACGCAAAAAAAAACGCAAAAAAATAAAAAAAGGTGTTGACAAAGGGGAGGTGGTGGGTTATAAGACACATCACCGGCCGCGATGAAGCTGATTTGAACGGCAGG
>JAFYFJ010000016.1 GCA_017543835.1 Alphaproteobacteria bacterium
ATATACGAAAGTCATAATTGTATCGTATAGGGATATATGGCAAATACAACAAGTCCAAAATTCCCAATGTTCCTCTACGGAACAACAGTAAACAACATCCAAGAGGCAAGAGAAGTCTGTCTCGAGCATGCTCGTCGTATCAACGAGGAGTATGCGGCCAAAGAGGCGAAGCGTATTGAGGATGAAATCACCAATATGCCTCACTTCAGTCGGCACGAGGCAAGATTCATCGCCATGGGTGGTGTCCCGTGTGATTCTGTATCAGCGTTCGTCTGAACCGATACACAGTTTGGTGTGAGCTGTCGTGAGACACCTTACACTAAACTGAGAAACAACTAAAGGGTTTGAGGTCAATCACAAAAATCTGCCGTGAGGCACGTTTTTGTCGGTTGACCTTTTTTTTATGCACACAAAAAAGCCGAACAATACTGTCCGGCCTTTTTAATTTCATCGCAAAGATTATTTTTGCAACGCCAAGTATATCTCATGGACCGTTTTCGCGGTGCGAATTTCCTGACATATATCTTTGTTTTTCAGCACTCTCGAAAATGTCGCCAATGTTTTCAAATGGTCATCGCCGCTGTTTTCCGGCGAAATCATAAAAGCCACCATATCCACCGGTTGTCTGTCGGCCGAATCGTAATCAAGCGGCATACTTAAACGGGCAAAACCGGTCACAATATGCTTCAAGCCGTCAATTCTTGCGTGCGGAAAAGCCACGCCGTTACCATAGCCGGTCGAGCCCAAGTTTTCACGCTCTAAGATTGCCTCAAACACGGTATTGGCATCCAAATCGTTTTTCTCGGCGACATACGCGGCAATTTCAGCCAACAAATGCCGTTTTGTATCGGCTTTGACTTCCGTCATAACCATATCTTCCGATAAGATATCAGAAATTTGCATAGAGATAACCTCTTTTTTTGTTAAAACCAATTATTCCGCCGGTTCAACCCAGCCGATATTGCCGTCTTTGCGACGATATACCATACTGATGCGGTTGTTGGCGCTGTTGCGGAACATTAATGCGCATTCGTCGATTAAATCCATATACATAACGGCTTCGCTCACGGTGCAAACCTTGATGTTGGCATCGGTTTCGGCAATCGTCAACGGAGCGCTCTCGTCGATGCTCATTTCATCTTCGGTTTCGGTCAGCGGGAACACGGCTTCATGTGCCAATTCCACCAAACCGGTCTTACCCTTGTGGTCGTTCAGCTTATTTTTTTGGCGACGCAGACGTGTCGCAATATGGGTATTTGCGTTATCAAAAGCAGAATACGGGTCAGCGGCAACGCCGGTTCCTTTCAGCACAATGTTTTTTGCCGGATGCACCGTCACTTCAGCGCGAAATTCTTCACCGTCCATCGAAAAATAGACATTGCTGCCAATCGGCGAATTAAAATATTTGTTGACTGCGTTATCCAACCCTTCTTCAACGTGTTTGCGCAGTCTGTCGCTGATGTCAACCTGTTTTCCTGATAATGTAATATTCATAATATACCTCATTTGTTTTTTTATGTTAAATTATTAAGGCAAAATCGCCTCGGTTAATCTTTTGTGTTATAGTATAACAACTTTTAATCAAAAGTAAATAGATAATGACAAGTATTACATATTATATGTCCTATTTCAGTATTTTTATTACGAACGGCCGTCTGAGCCGAATATTGCCGGATTAAACCGCCCTTTTGGTGCTGATAAAGGCACGTTTTGAGCGGTTGTCGGTTGCACCTGTTGCTGAGCCGGCGGCATATCGCGGAAGGCCTGTTCTATTTCTTCTTGTTGCGTTGCGGCCCGTTTGGCGTCTGCTCTCATCCGGTCGGCAACCGGTCCGTGCGGCAAATTCTCCGGCTGAACCGCGCCGCGTTTTTGGTCTGCCGACATTGTGGCTTTCAAATCATCTTTCGATTGTCCGCCCTTCACGGCGTCATAAACCATATACGCGGTTGCCGCCGTATCGAGAATATCCAAGAGATTTACTTTTTTATCGTCATCCTTTCCGTTATCTTTGCCGTCTTTTTCATTTTTGCCCGTAACCTCGGACATTACATTTTCGTTGCTGTTGGAAAGTGTGGCGGAGTTGCCTTCCGAAGTATTGGCCCGTTGCATTTCCTGCCGGCCGCTGTTTTCGAGCTTTGCACCGCTTTTTTCCAGAGCCGCACCGGCTTTATCCATCACCACCGCCGCGGCCGACATCGCAACCGATGCCGCCATCATCGCACCGGCCGCCGCATACATCGGAACGGCAATAGCAACTGCCGCCGGCACCGCCACAATGGCCGCCGGACCGGTTGCCATAGCGGCTTTAATCAGAGAAGTTGCCGCACGCGCCGTTGCTTTTGCCGCTTTTTGCAAAACTTCGGCTGCTTTTTTCAAGGCCTTTGCCGCAACCTTCATCGCCTTACCGATGGTTTTCATCACCTTGCCGGCTATAATTTTGGCGCGCGCCTTCAATTTTTTGCGGCGTTCTTCTTTGCGTTTTTTCTGTTCGGGAGTTTCTTTTTTATCCTTTTTATCTGACTTTTCGGAAGATTCTTTTTCCGGCTCATCCAGCGGCATTGACAACATTGTCTGTTTCAATGCTTCTTTTATTTTATCGTCTGCTTTATTATCGGCCATAACAACCTCCATACCATAATGATATTCTCTTTTATAAAGATTACCATTTTTGCGCACGATTGTCCAGCATTATTGCTTTAAAGCGAAAACTTATCGCCCAAATATACTTTACGCACTTCTTCGTTGTTAACGATTTCGTCCGGTGTGCCTTCCATCAACACGGTGCCGCCGTGCAAAATATAGGCGCGGTCAATAATGTCCAATGTTTCGCGCACATTATGGTCCGTAATCAGCACGCCCAAACCGCGATTTTTGAGTTGCGAAACAAGCGTGCGAATCTCGTTGACGGCAATCGGGTCAATCCCCGCCAACGGCTCATCAAGCAAAATAAACGACGGTTTGCTGGCAAGCGCGCGCGCAATTTCCAAACGACGTCGCTCACCGCCGGAAAGTGCCAATGCCGGCGATTTGCGCAAATGGGCAATCGAAAACTCGTTCAAAAGTTCGTCAAGCATTGTTTCACGTTTGCTTTCGTCTTCTTCCACCACTTCGAGAATCGCCTTAATATTATCCTCAACGCTCAATGTGCGGAAAATCGACGCTTCTTGCGGCAAATAGCCGATGCCCATTTTGGCGCGCTTATACATCGGCAAATTCGTAATATCCTCGCCGTTGATGTAAATATCGCCGTAATTTGGCGTAATCAAGCCGATAACGCAATAAAAGCAGGTGGTTTTGCCGGCACCGTTCGGACCGAGCAAGCCGACCGCCTCGCCTTTTCTGACGTGAAGCGAAACATTTTTCAGCACCGTGCGCTTTTTATATTTTTTACCGATATTGAAAATTTCCAACACATCGGTATCGTTTTTTTGCTTAACCATCTTCTACTTCCTTTTCTTATAAAATGTTCCGCTGATTCTGCCGGCTGTTGTTTCATTACCGGTAATACGGCTGACAGAAGTTGTCAAATCGGTTTCGGCATGCGCCCCGACAATAAAGTTACCGTTTTGTTCCAAGCGCACATTGTCAAACAATTCAACCTTATTTTCGGCCGGATTATACACTCCTCTGTCCCCCCACGCGACACCCTTCGGCGTAATCACTTCCACACCGCCGAAAGCGTGTGCGTTTTTAATCTGATTTTTAGAATCCAAAAATGCTTTGATATGCCGTGCATGCAGCACATTTTCGCCTTGCACGATTTCCACAATACCTTTTTGTGTGCCTGCATTTTTGGCCGTTCCGTAAAGTTCTATTTGGCCGCTTTTGGCCGTATAATAACCTTCGCCGCCCGTAATCATCTCGTTCGGCGTCACAATTTTCACATCCTGAAATGCCTCGGCACGTTCAAGCTCATTTTTGCCGTCTTTGGAAAGATACAACACAATTTTTTTGGCCCGCAACGTGCGGTCGTTTTGCCGCACATCAACTAATTCTTTGGCTTGCGGCTTATTCTTGGCAACCGCATACATTTCGATTTTGCCGTCTTGAGCCGAATAATACCCCTCGCCGCCTCTTATTTTTTCGTTCGGACCTTCAATATACACATTGCCGTATGCTTCTGCGGCGACCAATTCTTTTTTGGAAGAATCGCTGAAATATGCTACGATTTTATCGGCGCGAAGTGTTCTTTCGCCCTGCGTTATGACGGCATTTCTGCGGGTAATTGTTTTATTTTCCGCCCGAAAAATCAATGTTTCTTTCTCGCCGGTCAAAATGCCGCGTGTCGTTTCAACGCGATGTTTACCTTTTAAGGTCAGTTTTTCGCGGACTTTGTTATAAGCAAAAGATTCGGCGTTCATCGTTCCCCAATCGCCTTTGGCCGCAACCGGATAATTGCCGTGTCCTCTTTCCTTATTAAAATCATAAACAGCGGCCTTGGTGCGCACAACCGTGCCGTCGTCAAGCACCGCCTTGACATTATCTTCAAGCTCCAAAATATTCTTCTGTTGGTCAAACCAGCCGGTGTCCGAAGTTATGTTGATGTTGCCGCTATCGGTCGGAATCGTCCCCTTCGGATTAATGATTTTGTAACGCGCCGTATCGGTTTCGACTTCGTCGACATTATCCGCCACAATTTTGTTGACGCGGTTTTTGCTGTCCGTAATGTTAAATTCCGTTTGTTCGATATGCAGTTGTTCCATTTCGTTTTTACGCGGTAAGGTAACGGTATCGGTCAAATCGACGCTTTTTTTGATGTTCGGCATAACCACCATCAGCCCGAGCAGAGCCGCCGCCACGCACGGCAGAGCAATTTTAATCAGCCGCCGCCACGCAAAACTGCGCGGCTCATAATATTCCGCACGTCTGTTCTCTGACGACTTATCGTCAAAATACGCATCTATTTTTCGCGAATCGAACATAAATCAGCTTACTCCGGCTCTCAAACAATCGTGAATATGGACAATTCCCACCGGTTTTTTGCCGTCAACCACAAACATATTGGTAATGCCGCGACCGGTGTTATTCATAATGTTCACCGCCTCGGCTATCAGCACGTCTGCCGTGCAGGTTCGCGGATTTTTGGTCATAACCTTGGATACTTTTTCTTCAATTAAATTCGGGGCCATCCAACGACGCAAATCGCCGTCGGTAATCACGCCGATAAGTTCGCCGGCTTTGTTCACAATGCCGACGCAACCGAGCATTTTGGCCGACATTGTCATCAACGCTTCCTGCATAATTGCATCTTCGCTCACGAGCGGCATTTCATCGCCGGTGTGCATAATATCGGAAACATGGCGCAAAATCGCACCCAGTTTGCCGCCCGGATGACGCAACCGGAAATCTTGTTCGGTAAAGCCCTTGCGCACCATCAAAGCCGCCGCCAGAATATCACCCATAACAAGAGTGGCGGTTGTTGATGACATCGGCGCCAACCCGAGCGGGCAGGCCTCCCGATTTTGCGGCAAACGCAAAAGCAAATCGCTGTTTTTGCCGAGTGAACTTTCCGGATTTTTGGTAATTGCAATTAACGGAATCGAAAAACGGCGACAATAGGTCAAAATATCCAACAATTCTTTGGATTCTCCGCTGTTTGAAATGGCAATCACGGTATCATCTTTGGTCACCATACCCAAGTCGCCGTGGCTCGCTTCGCTCGGATGCAAAAAGAACGCCGGTGTGCCGGTTGAAGCCATCGTTGCGGCAATTTTGCAACCGATATGGCCGGATTTGCCCATACCGGTTACGATGACGCGTCCTTTGGTCTTTTGCAAAACATCGAGAACTTGGCTCAAATTCTCGTCCAAATCTTTTTCCATTGCCTTAAGCGCCTCTATTTCGCGGTCTATTGTTTGCCTTGCTACATATTTATCCGAAATTTCAGTCACCGTCATTCTCCTTTTTTGAATCTATCGCTTAAATCACATTTTTCCATAATTTTGCAATAATTATTTCTAACTTCCCGTTTTTTCCGACCAACCGCCGCGCTCTGCCTGTTGCCAATAGTGCATTTCAAAACCGGCGGTTTTATAATCTTTCCACAAGCGACGCGCTTGCTCGAGCGAGGCCGTGTCGGTGCCGTCAAAGATATTGAAAACGCGTTCATAACTTTGTGCATCATTTGTTTCGGCGCCGCAAGTCAAAAACAAAAACTGCGCTTTGTTGGCGTTGTTATCCTCATCGGTTATCCAAATCGGCTGTTCGTCGGCAAAACCGTCTTTTCGTGAGCCGTGCGGCAAAAAACTCACATCATCGAATGTCCATAAAAATGTGTTCAACACTTCGACTTTTTCCGCACTTGTTTTGAGCAAAACTCTTTTACCTCCCGCATACGCCTTGTCCAGAAGTTTCGGTAAAACTTCTTCCAATTTTGTGCGTGTCAGATGGTAAAAATCAATTCGACTCATACGGCATTTCCAAATTCAATGTAATCGAATCGACGGTATCTTCGCCGATAAATTGCAACACAACCTTGCCGATGTTGAGCGATTCTTTAATCAAAATCCGCAAATCTTCAAAACCGAACACCTTGCGGTTGTTCACGGTGTTGAATCTGTCACCGACGCTGATGCCTTTTTCTTGCGCTTCGGAATGCGGCACAATGTATGTGACCACAAACTCTTGCCGTCCTTCATCAAACGCCAAAGTCATATTCAGCTCCGGAAACGCACCCATTTGCTCCGGCGAAAATTGCTCGACCAAAGTCAGCTTATCCGGCTGTTCCGCATCGTTTGATTTTTCTTTAAGGACCTCCTTTGCGGCTACGGTTGCCGTTTCGACTTCCAGTTTTACGATTTCTCCGTCACGCAAAACCTCTACCGGCAATTTCGTATTCGGCGGCGTTTGTGCAACCCCGAGCGAAAAATGGCGCGGCGTTTTCAAAGACAAATCCCCGACTTTTTCCAACACATCGCCAACCTGCAGACCGGCTTTGGCCGCCGGAGAATCCTCCGTCATTGACGCAATTGCGAGCTTATTTTTCTGCTCGGCATTTGTGCTTCTGATTTTTTGCACACCCATACCGAGCCATCCGCGCACCACTTTACCGTTTTGCTTTAACTGTTCGGCCACCCAGCGCACCGTGTTTGACGGCGCGGCAAATCCGACTCCGGCATCAACGCCCGAAGTTGAAAAAATTGCCGTATTCATACCGATAATCTGCCCGTCCATATTAAACAACGGACCGCCGGAATTACCTTGATTTATTGCCGAATCGGTTTGGATAAAGTTGTCATACGGGCCTTTTTCTATGTCACGTTCCTTAGCCGAAATAATACCGGAAGAAACGCTGTTACCGAGTCCAAACGGATTACCGATGGCAAACACGGCATTACCGACGCGTATATTTTCCGAATCGGCAAATGTCGCCGGCTTAAAATCAACCGGTTGCACCGCTTTGAGCAAAGCAATATCGGTTTTCTCGTCCGCGCCGACCAATTCGGCCTCAAACACTTCATCATCAACCGTTGTCAGAGCAATTTTTTTTGCCCCTTCCGTGACATGCGCATTGGTCACGACATAGCCGTCGGCGCTGATAATAATACCGGCGCCGAGTGCCTGTTCGTTGTTGTTGTCGGCAATAATGCTGACCACCGACGGATTGACTTCGGCAATCACGTCTTCAAGCGCACGCGAATCGGCGAGCGCGTCGGTAGAAAAAGCACATAAGCCAAGAAAAATTGCGCAGATTTTCTTCATCGATTTTATTTATCCATACTCTTGTTGAAGAACTTAAAGAAATCGGAATCCGGCGACAAAATCAGCGATGTGTCTTTGTCGGAAAGCGATTTGCGATAAGCGTCGAGCGAACGATAGAAATCATAAAACTCAACATCTTGCCCGACCGTTTTGTTCCACAATTGAACGGCCTCTTTATCACCCTCACCGCGTGTGATTTGTGCATCTTTCTCGGCTTCGGCAACAATAATGGTTGCTTCTTTATCGGCAGTTGCACGAATATTTTGTGCTTCTTGCTGACCTTTGGCGCGGAATTCTTTGGCATCGCGCTGACGTTCGGTTTTCATACGGTCGTTAATGGCTTGCATAACTTCACGCGGTAAATCGGCGCGGCGAATCCGCACATCTGCCACGCTGACACCGATGGCTTCGGCATCTTTTTTAACGGTATTACTGATATCGCTCATAATTTGCGTGCGTTTATCCGACAAAAGTTCGGTCAGAGTAATGCGGCCCAAAACTTTACGCAACGACGAATTGACGATTTCCGCTAGTTTGCTGCGTGCCTGTGTTTCGGTGCGAACGGTTTGATAAAACTTGAGCGGGTCAACGATTTTATAACGCGTAAAGCTGTCAACATCCAAACGCTTTTTATCGTTCAGGACAACTTCTTGTGCCGGCGGGTCCAAATTCAGCAAACGTGCATCATAAAACACCACATTTTGCACAAACGGAACCTTGAACTTCAGCCCCGGTTCACGCACGACGCGAATCGGCTCACCAAACTGCAAAACGATTGCCTGTTCCGACTGATAAACGATATAAGTCGAGCTCAAAATCAAAATTAAAACGGCGGCGGCAACCACGCCCAAAATATGCCAAATTCCTATTCTGTTCATTTTTTTACTCCTTTTTCCCGTTTAATTGCAAAACCGGCAACAGATTACCCTTTTGCGACGGGTCTATAATTACTTTGTTTGACTTGGAAAGAACATCTTCCAATGTTTCGAGATACATCTTTTTGACGGTAACTTCCTTGCCGTCTTTGTATGCATCATAAACCGACGAAAAGCGCTTGGCTTCACCTTCGGCCTTGTTGATGACTGCCGCTTTGTATGCCTCGGCATCTTGCGTTATTTGCGCCGCACGACCGCGTGCTTTCGGCAGAACTTCGTTGCGATACGCTTCCGCTTCGTTTTTGAAACGTTCCATATCAGCTTTGGCGCGCTGAACTTCATTAAACGCGTCAACCACTTCTCTCGGCGGGTCGGCCTTTTGTAATTTAACACGAACAATTGAAATACCGGACCCGAATTCGTCCAAGACGCGTTGCAATTCTTCTTTGGTGTCATCTTCCACTTTGCCGCGGTCGCCGGTAATAATCGGTTGCATTTCCGACTGCCCGACAATTTCACGCAATACGGATTGTGCCGCCACGCTGACGGTTTCATCAGGATTGCGAATACTAAACAAATAATCCTTTGCGTCTTTGATTTTCCACACAACCGTCAAGTTAATATCAACGATATTTTCATCACCGGTCAGCATATGGCTTTCAGTAAACGCATTGTTTCGATAATCACGCGCATCGCCGGTGCATACGTTAATACTGAGGTCTTGCG
>JAFYFJ010000017.1 GCA_017543835.1 Alphaproteobacteria bacterium
GCGATACAGCGGAAGTCCTGCTTCTTCTGCTTGTGCTTTGGCAACTGCCAACGAAACGCTCAAAATTGTGTTTGCGCCGAGTTTACCTTTATTTTCGGTTCCGTCGAGGTCAATCATTTTCGAATCGATATCGATTTGGTCTTCGGCATCATAACCGACCAAAGCGTCGAAAATCTGTTCATTAACATTTTCAACTGCCTTCAAAACACCTTTACCGCCGAAACGGGCTTTATCGCCGTCGCGCAATTCAACCGCTTCGTGCACACCGGTCGAAGCACCGCTCGGAACGGCGGCTCTGCCGAATGCGCCGGATTGCAACACAACTTCGGCTTCAACCGTCGGTGTGCCGCGCGAATCTAAAATTTCTCTTGCATGAATATCAACAATAGCACTCATAATTTTCTCCTATATTTTGTTAATTTAAGTGTTGGCTCTAAATTAATTTATTTTTAACGATTGTCAAGCTAAATCACGGATTTTAAATTCATTTTTCGATACATATTTACTATACACAACAAACCTATTTGCATTTGACACACTTTCCGACTTGGATTAGACTGAAATGCGTTGCAATAACATACACGGAGTTTGATTATGCGCAAAAAAATTTTGTTATTATCAATAGCGGCGGCGGCAATTTTTGCAGGGTATGTCGCATACACTTATAACCACGGCGACACCCCGACAAATACCGACGAACAAAAGCAAATCGCCGGCAAATCGCAAAAGGCGGATGCAAAAATAGAAACGGCCGAGCCGATAGAAAGTGCGCCGCAATTCAGCGATAGAATTGATAAGACCAAATGGCTCAAAAACAAGGAGCATCACGTTTATTATCAAATCGGTATTCCATATTGCAGCAAGCCGGTTGCGCCGGAGCTTGAAAAATTGGCGATTTTCGTGCCGTCAAAATTTATGAAATGCAAAAAACGCAAAAAAGACACAACCTACACTTGCGAGCCGAATAAAAACACCAATATCGGCAAATTCAACATTGAAAACGCGCCGATTATCATTCCGGTTGAAACACCGGATTATGCGGCGATGCCGGCGCTTACGGAATACAAAGATTTTACCAAATATACCCAAGCCGGCTATGTTTATGTTCACGCCGGTTGCCGCGGCATAGAGCACGGCGCACCGGCCGGTGTTACCGACCTCAAGGCCGCCATTCGCTTTTTGCGCCACAGCAAAGACAGTATTCCGGCCAATTCGGATAATGTGTATGTTTTCGGCTTAGGCGGCGGCGGCGGACAAAGTGCCGTTCTCGGTGCCAGCGGCGACAGCCCGTTGTATCAGCCGTATTTGCAGGAAATCGGCGCGCTTAATTACGGAAGCGATGCCGTGCGCGGCGTGATGGCGTGGTCGCCGCTCACCAATTTTGAAAGCGCAAACGAGGCATACGAGTGGAATATGGGTTACACCCGCAAAGGCGTTACGCAAAATCAGCACGAGCTTTCGAATCGTATGGCGCGCGCTTATGCCGATTATGTCAACAACATCGGCTTTCGTGACGAAGAAAATCGCCCGTTGATGTTGCAATATTCCGACCGAGGTATTTATCAAGCGGGCACATATTACGACTATTTGAAATCGGTTATCGAAACATCCATCAGCGAGTTTCTCGATAAAATGGGTTTCCCTTATACGCCGCCGCGTGACGAATACAAATTCGGGCAATTCAGCAGCGGCGAAGTTAAAATTGAGGGCGAACTTGACCCGCAGGGGACTTTCCTGACCCGCCGTCAATATCTGAAATACTTAAACAGCCGCCGCAAATGGATTGGATACGACTTTATGCAGGGCAAAACGGTTATCCGCAGTATTGATGACTTTACCCAATCGTTTAAGCCGGCAACAAAGGAAATCGGCGCGTTTGACGCCATTAATCGCCAACAACTCGAAAATAAACTTTTCCGCACCGATGACGGTCAGAACCGACATTTTGACGAACTGACGATGAAAATATTGCAAGAACATCCTAAAGGCAAAGAATACGCCGATGATATGGTCGCAACCGACCGACTCGGCATTACGGTCGCGCAACGTCGCAATATGTATTCGCCGCTTTATTATATGTCGCCGTCGTCGCAAGGTTTCCACTCATCTAAGGTGGCATCTTTCTGGCGTATTCGCTCCGGCATAAATCAGACGGAAACAGCTTTAACCACCGAGGTTAATCTGTATTTGGCCGCGCTACGTTTTCCGGGAGTTAAAAATGCCGACTTTAAGGCAATTTGGGCCGAAAAAAATACAATGGCGGAAGAACCGGGGCTCGAACCGGAAGATGCCTTTATCGCGTGGGTAACCGATACAATTCAAAATATTTGGTGGAATCAAGATTAAGACCTACCGACAAATTCATGCACAACCCCGATAAATTCGGGGTTTTTTGATGTTTGCCGCAACCGGCGCAACGCAAGATTTTCACTTTATTTAAAATAAGTATTTACATTTTGACAAAAAAAAGATTATAATGCGTCTAACAAACCAAATTATTTACGTTATGAAAAAGATATTATTTATGCTTTTAGCGGTCGCAACTGTTTTTTGTTCTTGCGGCCGAGGTGAAGAAGACGAACCGTGGAATGACCAGCCCATCGACCCGCGTCAAACGTTGCACGATATGGTCACTAATGAGACCTATCAAAACAAGACTATCGTGCGTATGTATGACATCAAGATGCGCCGCGCTCTTGTCTATCCGTTTATGACGTATGTTATGCAGATGGATGACGGCGGTTGGTTTTTCCTGTTGCGCTACAAGTTCAATCAGGACTTGCATGTAGGTGATAAAATCAGATTTTCAACCTACACCTTCAGCCCCAACGAGATTTCTTCCATCAACGGAATTTCTCTCGGTGACGGGTCTGACAGCGGCGACAGCAACGACAACCCCGGCGGCGGCGAATATTGGGTTGTTTCTGACCCGATTGAAGCCACGGTCAAAGAATTGTTCTCGATGAAAGTCATCTACGGCGTGCCGTTCTTGGCCTTCGACTCTCAGTTCATTGAAACAACTGACGGGAACTTACTCTATGTCAAGAAGCTTAAGCTCAATGTTTCATTGAAGCCGGGCGACAGAATCGTTTACAACGTCTACACATGGGCGCCGAACGAGATTGTTGCTATCAAGAAGCTTTAGCGCAAAACAACAAAAAGGAATCGGTCAAGGTTGATCGGTTCCTTTTTGTTTTTAGGCGCATAAAAAAAACGGTCTGCTTGAGATAAGTTAAAAACTTTCTCAAGCAGACCGCCGTGTTGTTACAGGATTAATATGACTATTATGAGTGCTATCCACCAAATACTCCAATCCCAAAGCAAAATGCCGAGAATGATAAATCCGATGACAAGCACTTTCATAACACCTTGCCTGAAGATTAAATCTCCAAGCTTCTCTCCGATTGCGCTCAAAATTCCCCACGCGATAAAAACGCCAAGGATGAGCAGTATCCATTCGTTTACTTCCATACTCTAATATTTTTTTGTTCGACACTCGGGTTATTTTGTTATTTTTACTTTGTTTTGGATACAAAGCTAAGAGTTTGAAATATCAAAGAATTAATCCGTGTTCAAACCAAAAATTACCCCAAACAAAATGCTTAAGGAAAAATATGGAAATAACAACACACATAAATATATCTTGATTTTAACTATAACTCTTACAAATAACACCTATATTATAGCTTATTTTCCCTATTTTGTCAAGAATAAAGCCGTTACCGCCGAGATTTAGACCACACTCTGCCGACAAACTTGATTTTAATGCTTGCAAACCGAATTTTTTTAACTTAATATGCAACTGCCGTGCGGGCGTAATTCAATGGTAGAATAGAAGCTTCCCAAGCTTATAACGGGGGTTCGATTCCCCTCGCCCGCTCCAATAAAAAAACTCTCCGTTTAGGGTAAAACGGGGAATCGCACCCGAAAGGGTGTGTTTGTATATAAAGGATGTTGCAATGAAATATGATGTAGAATGTTCTAATTCTTTGGATGAGTTAATTCAGTATGTAAATGAAAAATTAAAAAAAGGTTGGAAATGCCAAGGCGGTGTTTCAATTATGTTTCAACCCCCGCATTATACCGTATTTTATCAAGCACTGACAAAAGAAGTTGTTCGCAAAAGCGGTAAAGCAACTCAAAAAACAAAAGAGAAATAATCATAAAAAACGGCGGATATTCCGCCGTTTTTTATCTCTCTAATTTTTTGTAGCGAATCCGATGCGGATTGCAAGCATCTTCACCGAGGCGCAATTTCTTATTTTTCTCATAGTCCTCAAAGTTGCCCTCAAACCACTCAACGTGTCCGTTATCCTCGTATGCCAAAATATGCGTTGCCAAGCGGTCCAAAAACCAGCGGTCGTGCGAAGTGACAAGCACACAGCCCGGATACGCGCTAATGCCTTCTTCGAGCGAACGCAGCGTATCCACATCCAAATCGTTGGTCGGCTCATCGAGCAGAATCACATTTGCGCCTTTTCTGAGCATCTTGGCCAAATGCACGCGGTTGCGCTCGCCGCCTGAAAGCTGCCCGACCTTCTTTTGTTGGTCGGTGCCCTTAAAGTTAAACTGTCCGACATAGGCGCGCGATGATACCTCGTTTTTGCCGAGTTGAATCATATCCAAACCATCGGAGATTTCTTCCCACACATTTTTATCCGGATTCAACTCATCACGCGATTGGTCCACATAGCCCAAATCGACGGTTTCGCCGATGCGAATCGTGCCGGAATCCGGCTTTTCCTGACCGGTAATCATCTTAAACAAGGTGGTTTTGCCGGCGCCGTTCGGACCGATAATACCGACAATCGCACCCTTCGGAATTTTGAACGACAAATCATCAATCAACACGCGGTCGCCGAAGCCCTTGGTCAAATGTTCGGCCTCAATCACCAAATCGCCCAAACGTTCGGTCATCGGAATATTGATGTGTGCGGTCGTAATTTTTTCGCGACTTGCCTGCGACAACAACTCGTCATAAGCGTTAATACGCGCCTTAGATTTTGCCTGACGTGCTTTCGGATTTTTGTGAATCCACTCCAACTCTTGCGCCAAAGTGCGTTGACGCGCCGTTTCTTCACGCGCCTCTTGCTCCAGACGTTTTTGCTTTTGCTCAAGCCATGAAGTATAGTTGCCTTCGTATGGAATACCTTGTCCGCGGTCAAGTTCCAAAATCCAGCCGGTCACATTATCTAAGAAATAGCGGTCGTGCGTCACCATTACCACCGTGCCGTTGTAATCGCGCAAATGGTGTTCGAGCCACGCCACCGACTCGGCATCTAAATGGTTTGTCGGCTCGTCTAAAAGCAGCATATCCGGCTTTGAAAGCAGCAACCGACACAATGCCACGCGACGCTTCTCTCCTCCGGAAAGTTTGGTTACATCGGCATCTGCCGGCGGACACCGTAACGCATCCATTGCAATTTGCACCGTGCGTTCAATATCCCAACCGTTGACGGCATCGATTTTTTCTTGCAATTCGGCCTGTTCTTCTATCAGCGCGTTCATTTCATCATCTGTCATCGGCTCGGCAAATTTTGCGGAAACTTCCTCAAAGCGCTGTAACAGGCGTTGCGTTTCACCCAAACCGTCCATCACGTTTTCCATCACATTTTTGCTCGGGTCGAGTTGCGGTTCTTGTTCCAAATAGCCGACTTTCACGCCGTCTGCCGCCCACGCCTCGCCGTTAAATTCTTTATCTATACCCGCCATAATTTTCAGGAGCGTCGATTTACCGGCACCGTTGACGCCCAACACGCCGATTTTAGCCCCCGGCAAAAACGAAAGCGTAATGCCCTTAAACAGTTCTTTCCCGCCCGGAAAAACTTTGGTTAAATTCTGCATAACAAATATGTATTGATAAGCGGCCATTTTTTACTCCCTATTGGCTGAATTGACTGGCATATGCGTCATAGCGTGCGTCTATGAGCGGAACCTTTTCGGCATTTTGCGCGTTTTTTTGTGCTTCTGCAAGATATTTTTTATAAGCGGCGTCCATTTTGATAAATGCCTCGCGGTCTTTAACATATAATTTTGCGGCATTATACGGCTTGCGCGGCGTAATAATCGTGCCGTCAAACAATTTAATGCGGCCGTCGGAATACAGCACGCTCTTGAATATCGGCTGATTTTCAAAGTTCGGCAAAATATCGGAACAATCGGCAAAATTGTTGTCTTCGGCTTCCATAAACGCGGTGACTTTGCCGTTGTTAAATTCGAGCATTCCCGCGGCCTGCATATCGTTCGTGGCGGCCTTGCTGACAACCAACGCCCGCGCGAGCAACTCAAATTGATGATATTTCTGTGATTTACAAGCCAATCCCTGACCGGCCACCCGTCCGAGCAAATACATTTCTTCTTCGTATGTCGGATTGTTATACGACGCATTTGCCGATTCGCTCAAAAACAACAAAGCGGCAACGCACATCAAAAACTTTTTCATAAAACTTCTCCATACTGTTTGTGGGCTGATTTTAAGCCGATATTCTTAAAATATATCTTAATTTTTAAGCAATCGCAAAAAAATTTGTTGACAAACGCGGATAAATGGCTTATTTTGCGCTCAAAATGTTTAGTAAAGGAAAGAAAAATGAAGTGCTACAGTTCTTTGAAATCTAAAAAAGTTCGTGACCTGAATTGCAAAATCGTTCGCCGTAAAGGTCGCGTTTATGTAATCAATAAAAAGAACCCGAAGCTCAAAGCGCGTCAGGGTTAATGTAAAGTTATAACAATCTCCTTTGTTATATTTGGCCTCTCTGTTTTGCAGAGAGGTTTTTTGTTGCGTCCGACGAATCGCAAAAAAAAAGGCATCCGGTCTTTTTGCACGATGGCACCGGATGCTGCTAAAAAAGTTCGCGCTAGGCGATAATCTCCTTTTGGATAGCTATGATAGCTGGTCTGAGCTGGCGCTCATCGGCTTTCAGTTCGGCGCATGCGTTCTCAAACTGGGCGCGGAAACTGTTTTTCTTGCTACATTCGCGTGCCAAATACTGCTTACGCAAAGGCACTTTTTCGCTGGTTGAAATCAACAAATCTTTGACGACTTGTTTCAACCCATAGCGCTCGATATCCTCACGGAATTTCACGCAAAAGGAGTGATCTAACTTTTGTTTCTCCATAAATAAACTTTTTTGTGAAACATATATATTTGGTAAGTAATACTCTAAATTATAAAATTGACAAAATTCAATATAACAGTATCTTTCATAAATTGCAAGCTTAAAATGCAAAAAATTTACAAAATATGATTGACAAGCCCGATTTTTTATGCAATTTTCTGTTTGATTTAAGCTGATGCGCTCTTAGCTCAGCAGGATAGAGCAACAGCCTTCTAAGCTGTGGGTCGGGCGTTCGAATCGCCCAGAGCGCGCCAATATAACAAAAAGTCCACCTCTCAGGTGGATTTTTTGTTATGTGGAGTGCTTTGGTGGGAGAAGAACGCCTTTCGTTCGGAGCTGAGATTGCGGCGCGCAGTATTGCGCCGCAGACGAAGCCGTCGTGAGCGATAGCGAAGGACAATCGCCCAGAGCGCGCCAATATAACAAAAAGCCACCTTTATGGTGGCTTTTGTTATTTGTCAGCTATACGAATTTTACGCTACCTTGGCATCATAAGCAACGGAAATTCCCTCGATTTCGCCTTCGGTGCCGCCGGCGCAATCCAGCATAACCTTAACCGCCAAAACCTGCTCGGCAATGTAGTTTTGATTTTCTTTCAGCGCTTGCGCCAATTCGGAATCTTTGGTCGAATAGCATAATTCAATGCGGTCGGAAATGTTGAAATCCTTATCTTTGCGCAATGTTTGCACCAAACGCACAAAGTCGCGTGCCATACCTTCGCGTTTGAGCGAATCGGTCACATTGGTATCAAGCGTCAAAACGGCTTTATTGTCGGCAAAAGCTTGTCCTGCCACGCCTTCTTTCATATCCAAGCGCACTTCAAACAAATCGCTCGTTAAAGTTTTGCCGCCGATAGAAAGCGTGCCGTCATCATTGAGCGACCAGTTGCCCTGCTTATAAGCCGCCATTACCGCGCCCATATCTTTGCCGAGTGTTTTGCCCAAAAGCGGCGTATAAAGATAGACGCTCTTGGTGGCATAGTTGCTCAAATTATCGTCAAAACGCACTTCTTTAACATTCAGCTCGTCTTTGACAATTTCCTGATATGCCGGCGACAGCGTTGCACCGATAACGGTTAAGCTGGCGAGCGGCAAACGGTTACGCAGATTCTTTTCTTCGCGAATAAACTTGCCGGTCGAGCATAAATCCTGCACAAAATCCATTTCCGCCATCAGCGCTTCGTCAGATTTAATCGCGCTCAAACTCGGATAATCGCACAAGTGAACCGATTCGCCGCCGGTCAAATTTTTATAGATATATTCGCAGATAAACGGCATAATCGGCGCCGTCAATTTGGCGACATTAACCAAAACGGTGTAGAGCGTATCAAACGCCTGTGCATCACCGCGCCAAAAACGCTCGCGCGTGCGGCGAATATACCAGTTGTTCAAAATCTCCATAAACGCTGCCGTTTCGTTGCAGGCCTCGGCAATATCATAAGTTTCAAAGCCGTGTTTGAGCTTTTCACCCATTGCCTTGAGTTTGGATAAAATGTAATTATCCATTGCCTCGCTTGAAGATGTAATCTCTTTGGCTTTATAATCCTCGGCATTGGCATAAAGCGTAAAGAAGTAGAACGCGTTCCACAATGGAATCATTGCCGAACGCGAGGCTTTGGCAATTTCTTTGCCCTCTTTATCCACCGCGACGTTACCGCCTTTCAACACCGGTGACGAAACAAGGAACCAACGCAACGCTTCCGAGCCGACGGTTTCCAAAATTTCATTCGGGTCCGGATAGTTTTTCAGTCGCTTCGAAAGTTTTTGACCGCCTTCCGCCATCAGCAAACCGGTGCAGATGCAGTTTTTGAACGCCGGACGATTGTGCAAAGCGGTTGACAACACCGTCAATGTATAGAACCAGCCGCGTGTTTGGTCAATTGCTTCCACAATAAAGTCTGCCGGAAAATGATTTTCAAACCACTCTTTGTTTTCAAACGGATAATGCACCTGCGCATAAGGCATTGAGCCGGATTCGAACCAACAGTCGAACACATCACTCACGCGACGCATCATTGTCTTGCCGGACGGGTCATCCGGATTCGGATACACCACATCATCAATGAACGGTTTATGCAAATTATCCACCGTCACACCGGTCGCGGCTTTGATTTCTTCAAGTGAGCCGAACACATCAACGCGCGGAAACTTCGGATTATCCGATTTCCATACCGGAATCGGCGTGCCCCAAAAGCGATTACGCGAAATTGACCAGTCGCGCGCACCTTCAAGCCATTTACCGAAACGACCGTCTTTAATATGCCCAGGAATCCAGTTGATTTGTTGATTGTTTGCCACCATCTCATCGCGAAAATCGGTGACTTTTACAAACCACGAACTCATTGCCTTATAAATCAACGGCGTGTCGGTGCGCCAACAATACGGATAAGTGTGGGTGTATTGTTCTTTTTTGACGAGCAGACCGTTCGACTTCAGCCACGCTAAAATCGGCTCATTGGTATCAAACACCTGCTGACCGGCATAATCGGAAACCTCACTCGTGAATTTACCGGCTTCATCAACCGGGCAAACCACAGAAAAGTTTTCGTCATAAGCGCGACAGGCCTCAAAGTCGTCCTGACCGAAACCCGGTGCAATATGCACCACGCCGGTACCGTCTTCGGTTGAAACAAAATCGCCCGAAAGCACTTTGAACGCACCTTTGGCCTTCAAATCCGCAAAATACGGGAACATCGGTTCATAGCTGAGCCCGAGCAAATCCGCACCTTTCATTGTGCCGACTTTTGTAGCATTTTCGAGCTGTTTTTTATAACTGCCGAGACGCGCGGTTGCAATAATATATTGTTGCCCGTCTTCTTCCATAACGGAATATTCAATATCTTTGCCCACCGCAAGCATCAGGTTAGACGGCAAGGTCCACGGCGTTGTGGTCCATACCAAAATCTTTTGCCCGGTTTCGAGTTTAAACATTACGGTAATCGCATTATCCGTCTTGTCACGATAGCCGAGATTAACCTCAAAGTTAGAAAGCGGGGTTTCGGCCGCCCAAGAATACGGCAAAACGCGATAATCTTCATAAACCAAACCCTTGTCGTAGAGCGCCTTAAAGTTATGAATTACCGATTCCATAAACGACAAATTCATTGTTTTATAATCGTGATTAAAATCTACCCAACGACCGATACGCTTAAACATATCAACCCAGATGCCCGAATATTTCAGCACATCTTTACGACAGAAATCGTTGAACTTTTCAACACCGTAGGCCTCGATTTGCTTACGCCCCGAAACACCAAGCTGTTTTTCGGCCGACATTTCCGCCGGCAAACCGTGGCAATCCCAACCCAAGCGACGTTCCACTTTTTTGCCGTTCATCGTTTGGAAACGCGCCACCACATCTTTCACATAACTGACCATAATGTGTCCGTAGTGCGGTGTGCCGTTGGCAAACGGCGGTCCGTCATAAAACACAAACTCGGCGGCACCGTCACGGTTATGCACCGATTTTTCAAACGTATTATCTTCGTCCCAAAACTTCAAGACTTCCTTTTCCAATTCGACAAAGTCCGGCTTTGCCTTCACTTCAGCATAGTATTTCGTCATATTTCATACCTTAAAAAAATATAGAGATGTTTAAATTGATTTATTTGATTTATCAGTTTTTTTTGAAAAAATTTTATGTAAAAAGATGCCCTAATCC
>JAFYFJ010000018.1 GCA_017543835.1 Alphaproteobacteria bacterium
ATGCCTTCAGTAATTGATAATTCTTGTGTAAAATGCGGTGCTTGCGCTTCTATTTGTCCGGTCAGCGCGATGCATGATGCCGGTTCACAATTGGTGATTAATCCGGATACTTGCATTGACTGCGGTGCGTGCATTGCCGAATGCCCGCAAGGTGCAATTTTGAACGATTCCGAAGCCAGCGCCGAAGCAATTAAGTTCAATGCGGAAAAAGCGGCCGTCAGCCCGAGCGTAGGTGACTAATTGACATTTTGCTTTAAAAAGCTCAGGATAATGTCCTGAGTTTTTTTGTATGGAGAAAAATATGTTGCCGGAATATACCGAAGATTATCTTTTGGATAAGCGGGTGAAGATTTTTCAGCCCGTGAACGGTTACCGCGCCTCGAGCGATGCGGTGTTGCTTTCGGCAATGGTTTTTGCCGTAAAGTCAGGTGCGCGGATTCTCGATGTCGGCTCCGGCACCGGTGCGATTTCGCTCTGTTTGGCCGAACGTCTGCAAGCGCAAAATGTGACGATTCGCGGAGTGGAATTGCAGCCGGAACTCGCCGAACTTTCTAATTTGAGCGCCGAAGCCGATAATTTTGATTTTGTGCGGTTTTACAATGCGGATATTCGGCAAAAAGCGTTACCGGAAGATTTGCGCCCGTGCTCGTTTGATGTTGTTATCAGCAACCCGCCATACAGCGAACACGATATGCCGTCACCGAATGCAAGCAAAGCCGCGGCACATAATCATCGTGATTTTGACCTCGGAAAATGGTTGGCGTTTTGCCTTAAAATGACGAAGCCGTTCGGGCGAATCTATATGGTAAACCGTGTGGAAGCGCTACCCCAAATTTGTGCCGATTTACAAGGCAAAGCGGGCGGGTTGACGATTTTACCGATTTACTCTAAAGTCGGACAGGAAGCCAAGCGCGTGATTGTTGCGGCACAAAAAGATTCCAAGGCGCCGTGCCGCATTTTGCCGCCGTTTGTAACGCACGATACCGACGGAAAATATACCGCCGAGGCCGAAAAAATCTTGCGGCAGGGATTAAGTTTTTCGGATATCTTTGCAACTTAATTGCATTTTTACTTTTTGTATGTTAAAATTATGCCGAATTAAAAAAATGAGGTTGCCCATGCGTAAGTATTGTCTTGTATTATTTGCTTGTTTGTTTGTGTGTTGCACGGCTGTTCCGGCGTGGTCGTTTATGCCGACATATCCCGATGACCAAGAGTTTGAAATGTGTGCCAAAATCAACACTTGGGATGAGTGCGCCAAAGACGAAACTCAGCGCGCGTTGCGGGTGGTAAAACAGCAATACCGCACGATTCTATCGACACCGAGCATTTTACAATGGCATCCTTCCGCCGACGAAAATGTCGCCGTTTTGCGTGATATGTATGACAGTTGGTCGGCTTTTCGCACCCGCTTGTGTTCGCTTTCAAACAAAGCCGCAACCTATATGGAGTCGCTGGTTGAAGAAAAAATATCGTGCAATTTGTATTATGTTTTGCACCATCGCGACCATTTGAACAGTATTTTGTTGCTGATAACGCGAAAAGCGCCGGAAAATCAGCAGGATTTCAACTTTTTGAAGATATATGACCACGATGAAGAATATGAGGCATGTGTGGCCGAAAAGGGCCAAAATTGCATTGATGCGGAATTGAAGCGTTCCGGCAAAATCATCAAGGATTATTATAAAACCTTTTCGGAAGACGAATTTGTCGGCAAATGGAACAACGGACCGGATTTGAAACGCGGCAACTATCGCGATATGTATGACAGCTGGATTGCGTATCGCAACCGTATGTGTTCGCTGGCGGTTTGGGCATATCAAAGTTTTTACGGCGCCAAGTCGATGGACTTAAACACCTGTTTGCAATTTTATAATCGCGAAAAGCTCGAAACGATGGAAAATCTGTTGTTGGTGGCGCACAGTGCACTTGATGATGCGCACGAAATGGACGAAGACCCGAGCGAAGAAGGCCATGTCTTTACCACGGAAAAAGACGACGGCGGACTTGCCGAAGGGCGCACCATTACACCTTTGGAAAACCGTATTGATGCGGGTATGAATACCGCCGATGATGTGTTGGTGCCGGAAGAAACGCAACCGGAAGAACCTGAAAAGCCGGAGCCGGAAGAAAAACGCAATATTCCGGCGTGGGCGCAATAAATCATCAAAAATTAAATATACATACTTGAAAGTATAAAAAAAGTATTGCATTTTGCAAAAATTGTTTTATACCTACGACAAGGTATAATAAATAGGAGTGTGAATATGCGCAGAACCAAAGAAGATGCCGAGCAAACCAGACGGGCGATTCTGGCGTCGGCTATGGATATATTCTATGAGAAGGGCTATTCCAAAACAACGTTTGACGAGATTGCCAAACGCATCAACCTGACCAAAGGTGCGGTTTATTGGTATTTCAGAAACA
>JAFYFJ010000019.1 GCA_017543835.1 Alphaproteobacteria bacterium
CATTATTACTGGAGCGGAGCGTCGTGCAACAACAAGAAACACGGCATCAATTGTGCTGAAAATTGGAAACAAATTGAAACTTGGTGCAATCGCGTTCGTTATACTCCTGCCGAGGCGGCGGAAGTCTTAAAAGATACAGACAACGAAATCATTATGACATTCAAAGTCAACAGATAAATGGAAAAAGCGGCGGGGAAAATCTTTCCGTCGCGCTTTTTATTGTTTTGTTCGCATTAGTATATTGACATTCATATTATAAAGGGGCAGAATGCCGAAAGTATGAATAAAGAATTTAAAATCGAAAGTCCGTTTTTGCCCTCCGGCGATCAACCGCAAGCAATTAAAGAGCTGTGCGAGGGAATAGAACGTGGAGAGAAAAATCAGGTTCTGCTCGGCGTTACCGGTTCGGGTAAAACTTTTACCATGGCAAAAATTATCGAACAATGTAAGCGCCCGGCGCTGATTATGGAGCCGAACAAAATTCTGGCGGCTCAGCTTTATGCCGAAATGAAAGAGTTTTTTCCGCACAATTGCGTGGAATATTTCGTTTCGTATTACGATTATTACCAGCCGGAAGCTTATATTCCGAAAACCGATACTTATATCGAAAAAGATTCCGCCATCAACGAGCAGATTGACCGTATGCGCCACGGTGCAACACGTAATGTTTTGGAAGAAAAAGATGTTATTATCGTGGCTTCGGTTTCGTGCATTTATGGTTTGGGAAGCACCGAATCTTATTCTTCAATGGTGTTTAAGCTTAAAGTCGGTGATGAGGCGGATATTCAGGAGATTAACCGCCAACTTACGGCGCTTTTGTATGAACGTTGCACCATCAATTTTGTGCGCTCAACTTTCCGCGTTAACGGGGATACGCTCGATATTTTTCCGGCGCACTATGAAGACCGCGCTTGGCGAGTCTGTTTTTTCGGCGATGAAATCGAGGAGATTTATGAGTTTGATGTTTTAACCGGTAAAAAAACTCGCCAACTCGAAGAAATTGTGGTTTATCCGGCTAATCACTATGTTACACCGCGTCCGGCATTATCGCAGGCGATGACACACATCAAAGAAGATTTGAACGTCCGCTTGGCGGAATTCAAAAGTCAAAATAAGCTCTTGGAGGCTCAGCGCTTGGAGCAACGAACGAATTTTGATTTAGAGATGATGGATACTACCGGACATTGTAAGGGAATCGAAAATTATTCGCGCTATTTGACGGGAAGAAAACCGGGAGAACCGCCTCCGACTTTGTTTGAATATTTTCCGAAAAACGCATTGCTGTTTATTGATGAAAGTCATATCGCCGTTCCGCAAATCGGGGCAATGTATCGCGGCGACTTTAACCGCAAATCCACGCTTGCCGATTATGGCTTTCGTCTGCCTTCGTGTTTGGATAATCGTCCGCTGAAATTTGAAGAATGGGATAAAATGCGCCCGCAAACGATTTTTGTTTCTGCCACTCCGGGTGATTGGGAACTTGAGCAAAGCAAGGGTGTTTTTTCCGAGCAGGTAATTCGTCCGACCGGTTTGACAGACCCTTTGTGTATTGTGCGTCCGGTTGAAAATCAGGTTGATGACTTAATGGAAGAATGCCGAAAAACTGCCGAAAAAGGTGAACGCGTGCTGGTTACAACCTTAACCAAAAAAATGGCGGAGAATTTGACTGAATATCTGCATGATAACGGAGTTAAAGTTCGTTATATGCACTCGGATATTGATACGCTTGAGCGCATAGAAATTATCCGCGACTTGCGCTTAGGCGTGTTTGATGTTTTGGTTGGCATTAACTTGCTGCGTGAGGGGTTAGATATTCCTGAATGCTCACTTGTTGCAATCTTAGATGCCGACAAAGAGGGATTTTTACGTTCCACCCGTTCACTGATTCAAACAATCGGACGGGCGGCGCGTAATGCTGAAGGAAGAGTAATTCTTTATGCCGATAAAATCACCGATTCAATTAAAACTGCATTAGATGAAACCAACCGCCGGCGCAAAAAACAAACCGAATATAATTTGGCTAACGGTATTACTCCGCAGACCATCAAAAAAAGTATTTCCTCAACCTTAAAAGCCATGACCGAAACCGATTTTGTGAAAGATGATTCGGAAAATCTTGAGCAAATCAAAAATATTGATAAACAAATTAAAGAATACACTAAACTGATGAAAGAAGCGGCGCAGAATCTCGAGTTTGAGCAGGCGATGAAGTACCGCGACAAACTAAAGGAGTTGGAAGCCCTGCGCTTGCGCAACGGGTAGGGAAAACTCGGCTAACGGACGCTTACTTGCAATTTTTTTCGCTCGTGTACACATTAGTACACGTTGCTCGAAAATCATGGTTTTGGCATACAAAAAAAGAAGCCACCAACCGGGTTGATGGCTCTTTCTCAGTTTTTTTGAAACATGAAAAATCAGAAGTTTTTCGGGTCATCAGGATCGCGCAAAACATAACCGCGTC